>NZ_JBHJVK010000002.1:291327-316236 GCF_042264695.1 Kitasatospora sp. NPDC056138
TTTATCCCTCGTCCTGGGCTCTGGACCCCCCGTTCGGGCTACGATGTGAGAACCGGGTACCACTTTGTGAGGGGGGTGGGGTGGGGGTCGCGGGCTGACCGGCCCCCACCCCGGCGCCGGTCAGCCCTTGCGGGCACCCGGCAGCAGGATCGTGCGCAGAGCGCTGATCTCCCGCATCCGCTTCTCGGCCAGGCGGTCGGCGGCCACGGCCGGCGGGATGCCGTCGCCGGCGGCCCGGGTGAAGATCTCCAGGGTGGTGTCGAAGATCTTGGTGGCCTTGTTCTTGGCCCGCTCGAAGTTGAAGCCGTCGATCTCGTCGGCGACCTGGATGACGCCGCCGGAGTTCACCAGGTAGTCGGGCGCGTAGAGGATGCCGCGGTCGGCCAGGTCCTTCTCGACGCCCGGGTGGGCCAGCTGGTTGTTGGCCGCGCCGCAGACCACGGAGGTGCCGGCCGCGCCGAGCGCGCCCACCGTCAGGTCGTCGAGCGCGCCGCCCAGGGCGCAGGGGGCGTAGACGTCCAGGTCGGCCTGGAGCAGGGCCTTGGTGTCGGCCACCACCTCGACCTCGGGGTGCGCGGCGCGGACCCGGTTCAGGGCGGTCTCGGAGACGTCCGTGATGACGACCGTGGCGCCGTCGGCGACCAGGTGGCCGACCAGGTAGTGGCCGACCTTGCCGACGCCCGCGACGCCGACCCGGCGGCCGCGCAGGGTGGGCTGGCCCCAGCGGGCCTGGGCGGAGGCGCGCATGCCCTGGAAGACGCCGAACGCGGTCAGGATGGAGGAGTCGCCGGCACCGCCGTGCTCGGGCGAGCGGCCGGTCACGAACTCGGTCTCGCGGGCGATCACGTCCATGTCCTGGACGTAGGTGCCCACGTCGCAGGCGGTGATGTAACGGCCGCGCAGGGACTGCACGAAGCGGCCGTAGGCGCGGAGCATCGCCTCGTTCTTCGCCTTGTCGGGGTCGCCGATGATGACGGCCTTGCCACCGCCGAGGTCGAGACCGGCGAGCGCGTTCTTGTAGCTCATGCCACGGGACAGGCGCAGCGCGTCCTCCAGGGCCTCCTCCTCGGAGCCGTACTGGTGGAAGCGGGTGCCGCCGAGGGCCGGGCCGAGGGCGGTGGAGTGGATGGCGATGATCGCCTTCAGGCCGCTGCTGCGGTCGTGGCAGAGGACGACCTGCTCGTGCCCGTCGCCGGGGACGCCGTCCTGCTCGGTACGGAAGATCCTGCTCAGCACGCCGGGTGCGGGGTGCGTCGCGGAGGTCTGTACGTCGGTCACTGTGGTGACTCCAGTATCTGTGGCCCACTGCTGTGGTGTGGGCGACTGAGGGAAGCGTAGCCCTGGGGTGTGCGCCGGATCTGCCCTTGTGCACAAGGAAAGGGCGGTGGCATCGCCAACGAGGCAGGTGCCCCGCGGGCAACGCGCGGACACCGTCGCAAAGAGGCCCGGAACACCCTCCCGGCCGGTGGGGGCGGCGTGCGACGATGCCAAGCGTGACCACCGTGCGCACCTCGGTTCTCCCGCCGTACGCAGCCCATCTGCGGGTGTACGAGCCGCTCGCCGCCTACCCGGAGCCCGAGCGGGCCCGCTGGCAGGCGTACCTCGCCGCGCACGGCCCGGACGCGACCTCCGCCCGGCACTCGGTGGCGGCGGCCGCGCTCGCCGAGCAGCGCCGGGCGCTCGCCGAGGTGGTCGGCCGCACCCCGCGCGACCTGCCGGACCGGGAGAGCGAGCGGGCCTTCCTGCGGCAGCTGGACGGGGTGGCGTACGTCTGCCCGTGGGCGACCCGGCTGCGCAGCTGGCAGGCGCTGGAGGAGCTGCGCGGCTCGCTGCCGGTGGCGCTGCTGGACACTGTGCTGCCGCCGACGGCGCGGGCCGCGGCACTGGCCGACCAGGAGCGGTGGCAGGCGGGCCACCCGGACGCCCGGCCGTGGATCCTGACCAGCCGTTGGGAGGTGCCGGTGCGCTGGTTCCTGCCGTTCGGTTCGGAGGACCGCTGTTTCGTCCCCGGCAGCGACGCCGGTCCTGCGGAGCCGGTCCCGGCGGCCCTGTTCTACCTGACGCCGATGGCGCAGGCGCGCCGCCGGGTGGCGCGGGCCTACCGGGCGCTGCGCGAGCAGCAGGGGCGGGGCGGGAGCGCGGGCCGGGGGCCGGACGGTCGGGGTGGACCGCTGGTGCAGGGGGTGGAGCAGGTCGGTCGCTGGCTGGAGGAGTTCCACCCGAGGTCGCTGGTGGAACTGGACTACGGGGGCCTGGTACACCTGCTCGGGCCCGAGCGGCTGGCGGTGGAGGATTCGGTGGCCGAGATCGAGTCCGGGCTGCTGGCGCTGCGCTCCGGTGACGGCGCGGGTGCGGTGCGGGCATACGAGTCGGTGACGGCGCGTTGGTGGCAGGTGCTGGCCCTGCGGTACGCCAGTTGACCGGGGTTGAGGTCCACCGGCGGCCGGCAGGCCGCTGACGGGCCCTCAGCGGGCCGTCAGGGGGGAAGTGTCAGTGGTCCGGGTAAGGATGGTTGGGTCCTTTGGGCCTGACGCCCGGGGACCTAGGTCCTGGTTCGGGTCAATACCCCGCGAACGTGACACTACTCACCGTTGACGCGAACTTACACCTATATGCAAAAATGGGACAACCAGCCCAAGTTCACTCAGGTGTGTCCACTTTTGGGTGGATCTGACGGTGGTGCGTGCTTTGCGGGGAAACTAAGGGTCTGGTCCGCCCCTGACCGATGGTTACCGTACGGTGACTGTCCGCTATGAGGTGGTCCATGGCCATCCGTCGCGCTTGAACCCGTGAGGGGTCAATTTTGGCGGTTTGGCCGATGGGGCTGGACGAATGGTGTAGTTGTAGACACCAGGACAAGCCGTTCGTCCTATAACCGACTCGGCCCGTCTGTGCCATTTCGGGCATCGCGGGCCAAGGTGCAGAATTTGAAGGATAGAACCGCCCTGGTTCGGTTCTCCCGAGGAGGCCGCTCATGACCGCTCGTACCCCTGACGCTGAGCCCCTGCTGACACCGGCAGAGGTCGCCACCATGTTCCGCGTTGACCCCAAGACGGTCACTCGCTGGGCCAAGGCCGGCAAGCTCACGTCCATCCGCACTCTCGGCGGTCACCGCCGTTACCGCGAGGCGGAGGTGCGCGCACTGCTGGCCGGTATTCCGGCGCAGCGTACAGAGGCCTGAGAGGCCCGCTGACACATTTCAGAAGGGGCCGTATCCCTGACTCCGCCGGGTCTGGGGTGCGGCCCCTTCCGTGTGTCCGGAATCGGATGTTCCTATTGGTGCTGGTGTGGTGGGGGAATTCCCGGGAAATGCATGTACAATTTTATATATTAAATTACGGAGTGCCCAAGGGGTGTCGAGAGTGTCCGGTCTCAAGAAAATATAAGTGACGACCATCACGGGATCATCACCTTGTGGTCCAGACCTACACGGGGGTAGGGGAAGCTGACGCCCGGTCAGCACAAAGCGAGAGGCCCGGAACCTTTCGGCTCCGGGCCTCTCGTCTACTGCGATCCCGACGGGACTTGAACCCGCGACCTCCACCTTGACAGGGTGGCGAGCTAACCAACTGCTCCACGGGACCAGAGTGTTCTGATCTCTCGTGTTCTTCCGCTTCGCGCTTCCGAACAAGACAGATCGTACTGCATGTCTGGCCCCCAGGTCGAACCGGCTCTAGAACGTGCCCGCCGCCGCCTCCATCGCCTTGAGGATGCGCTTCTCCGAGACCGGGGTCGGGGTGCCCAGGCCCTGGGCGAAGAAGCTCACCCGCAGCTCCTCGATCATCCAGCGGACCGCCCGTACCTCCGGCGAGGGCTCCCGTCCGGCCGGGACCCTGGCGAGCAGCTCGCCGTAGGCGTCCTGCACCTGCTGGACCTTGTGCAGGTGGAGCAGGTCGCGCTGGGGGTGGTTGGGCAGCGCCTCCAGGCGGCGGTCCACCGCGAGCAGATAGCGCTTCAGGTCGGGCAGCCGCTGCCAGCCGGTGGCGGTGACGAAGCCCGGGCTGTCCTTGGCCGGCGGATGGATCAGCGAGGCGAGGTGCAGCCGGATGTCGTTGACGGCCGAGAGCAGGACCGGGCTGGAGACCGACTTCAGGCGGGTGGACGCCTTGTGGAAGGCGATCAGCGCGGTGGCCGTCTTCAGCGTGGTGTCCGCCGACAGGTCGTAGAGGTCGGTCCGCACCTTGTCGTACAGCTTGGTGAAGGCCGCCTCGTCCCAGGCCGGACCGCCGCCCAAGGCCATCAGCCGGTCGGTGGCCGCCGCCACGATGTCCTCGAACAGGGCCGTGATCGACCCGTGCGGGTTGTGGGAGAGGGCGAGCTTGGCCTGGTTGCCCAGCCGGCCCTGGATCGACTTGGCGGGAGAGGGGATGGTGAGCATCAGCAGCCGCCTGGTGCCCGCCCACATCGCCCGTGCCTGCGCCTCGGGGGTGTCGAAGAGCCGGATGCCCACCGTCTCGCCCTCGTCCACCAGGGCCGGGTACGCGCGCAGCGCGTGCCCGCGCGAGCGCTGCTCGAAGGTGCGCTGAAGCACCGGCAGGTCGGCCGGCCAGGCGGTCAGGCCGCCGCGCTCGATGCCCTGGCCGGAGGCGGCGCTGGAGAGCGTCTCCTTCAGCTTGGGCTTCAGTCGCAGCCGCAGGTCCTCCAGGTCCTTGGACTCGGCCAGCCTCCGCTTGCCGTCCACCACCCGGAAGGTCACCTTCAGGTGGTCGGGGATCCGCTCGTCGTCCCAGGCCTCCGGCGGGATGGGGATCGCGGACATCCGGTGCAGGATCCGCTCCAGGGTCGGCAGCAGCGGCTCCTGGCGGTCCTTCACCTGCCGCAGCGCCGCCGCCGCGAAGTCCGGGGCGGGGACGAAGTTGCGCCGGATCGCCTTGGGCAGCGAGCGGATGTACGCGGTGACCAGTTCGGCCCGCAGGCCCGGGATCTGCCAGTCGAAGCCCTCCGAGGTGACCTGGTTGAGGACGGGCAGCGGGATGTGGACGGTCACGCCGTCCGCGTCGCTGCCCGGCTCGAACTGGTACGTCAGCTTGAAGCGCAGCTTGCCCTGCTGCCAGTAGTCCGGGTAGTCCTCCTCGGTGACGCCGCCCGCCGCGTCGTTGATCAGCATCGACTTCTCGAAGTTGAGCAGGTCCGGCTGCTCGTGCCGGGTCTTCTTCCACCAGGAGTCGAAGTGCCGGGTGGAGACGATCCCCTCGGGCAGCCGGGAGTCGTAGAAGTCGAACAGGGTCTGGTCGTCGACCATGATGTCCCGGCGGCGGGCCCGGTTCTCCAGCTCCTCCACCTCGGAGAGCAGCTTGCGGTTCTCGCCGAAGAACTTGTGGTGGGTCTCCCAGTCGCCCTCCACCAGCGCGTTGCGGATGAAGAGTTCGCGGCAGAGCTCGGGGTCGATCCGGCCGTAGTTGATCTTGCGTTGGGCGACGATCGGGACGCCGTAGAGGGTGACCTTCTCGTACGCCAGCACCGCGCCGGACTTCTTCTCCCAGTGCGGCTCGCTGTAGTTCTTCTTGACCAGGTGGCCGGCCAGCGGCTCGACCCACTCCGGCTCGATCTTCGCGTTGATCCGGGCCCAGAGCCGGGAGGTCTCGACGAGTTCGGCCGACATCACCCAGCGCGGCGGCTTCTTGAACAGCCCCGACCCCGGGAAGACCGCGAACCGGGCGCCGCGCGCACCGCCGTACTCGCGCTTCTCCACGTCGAACAGGCCGATGTGCGAGAGCAGCCCGGAGAGCAGCGCCTGGTGGATCCGGTCGGCGTCCGGCTCCGGCTCCTCGCCGGTGTGCGGGCCCTCCTCGATGGTGACGCCCAACTGCTTCGCCACCGTACGGAGTTGGGTGTAGATGTCCTGCCACTCGCGTATCCGCAGGTAGTTCAGGAACTCCGACTTGCACATCCGGCGGAAGGCCGAGGAGGAGAGCTCGCGCTGCTGCTCCTTCACGTACCGCCACATCGCCAGGAAGGAGAGGAAGTCGGAGGTCTCGGAGGTGAAGCGGCGGTGCCGGTCGTCGGCGGCCTGGCGCTTCTCGGCAGGCCGTTCGCGCGGGTCCTGGATGGAGAGCGCGGCGGCGATCACCATCACGTCCCGGACGCAGCCGAGCCGGTCGGCCTCCAGCACCATCCGGGCCATCCGGGGGTCCACCGGGAGCTGGGCCAGCTTGCGGCCGAGGCCGGTGAGCCGCTTGCGGGGGTCCTTCTCGGCCGGGTCGAGGGCGCCGAGTTCGTGCAGGAGGTTGATGCCGTCCTTGATGTTGCGGGAGTCCGGCGGGTCCAGGAACGGGAAGGCGGAGATGTCGCCGAGCCCGGCGGCCGTCATCTGGAGGATGACCGAGGCCAGGTTGGTGCGCAGGATCTCGGCGTCGGTGAACTCCGGGCGGGAGAGGAAGTCCTCCTCCGAGTACAGCCGGATGCAGATGCCGTCCGAGGTGCGGCCGCAGCGGCCCTTGCGCTGGTTGGCGCTGGCCTGGCTGATCGCCTCGATCGGCAGTCGCTGGACCTTGGTGCGGTGGCTGTAGCGGGAGATCCGGGCGGTGCCCGGGTCGATCACGTACTTGATGCCCGGGACGGTGAGCGAGGTCTCCGCGACGTTGGTCGCCAGCACGATCCGGCGGCTGCCGGAGCGCTGGAAGACCCGGTGCTGCTCGGCCGAGCTCAGCCGGGCGTAGAGCGGCAGGACCTCGGTGAACTTCAGGTTGAGCTTGTTCAGCGCGTCGGCGGTGTCGCGGATCTCCCGCTCGCCGGAGAGGAAGACCAGGATGTCGCCCGGCCCCTCGGCCTGGAGCTCCTGGGCCGCCTCGCAGATCGCCTGGACCTGGTCGCGGTCCCGGTCGATGTCCTCCTCGGTCTCGCCCTCCTGGAGGATCGGGCGGTAGCGGACCTCGACCGGGTAGGTACGGCCGGAGACCTCGACGATCGGGGCGTCGCCGAAGTGTTCGGCGAAGCGCTCGGGGTCGATGGTCGCGGAGGTGATCACGACCTTGAGGTCGGGACGGCGCGGCAGCAGCTGCTTGATGTAGCCGAGGATGAAGTCGATGTTGAGGCTGCGCTCGTGCGCCTCGTCGATGATCAGGGTGTCGTACTGGCGCAGCTCGCGGTCGGTCTGGATCTCCGCGAGCAGGATGCCGTCCGTCATCAGCTTGACCAGGGTGTCCTGGCCGACCTGGTCGGTGAACCTGACCTTCCAGCCGACCGCCTCGCCCAGCGGGGTGTTCAGCTCCTCGGCGACCCGCTCGGCCACCGTGCGGGCGGCGATCCGGCGCGGCTGGGTGTGGCCGACCAGACCCTTGACGCCGCGGCCCAGCTCCAGACAGATCTTCGGGATCTGGGTGGTCTTGCCGGAGCCGGTCTCGCCCGCGACGATCACCACCTGGTGGTCCCGGATCGCGGCGAGGATCTCGTCCTTCTTCTGGCTGACCGGCAGCTCTTCGGGATAGCTGATCGCGGGGACCGCCTCGCGGCGCTGCCGGACCCGGAGCTCGGCCTTCTCGACCTCCGCCGTCAGCTCCTCGGCGATCTTCTGCCGGGCCTCCGGCTTGCGGACCCGCCGCGCACCGTCCAGCCGTCGGCCGATCCGCTGCTGATCGCGGATCGTGAGCTCGGTCAGGCGGGCCGCCAGTCCCCCGATGGTGGGCGCATCGGCGGGCTGGGCTACGGGAGAACTCACTGCGGACATCCCTCTAGGTTCGCAAGGAGGCGCAGGCAGGCGCACCTCGGTTTTCGAGCCCCTCCAGTGTCACAGACCGCTCGCCGGTACGGCCGCGCGGCAAGCGGGCACGCCGTTCCGGCGGGCGGGTGGGCCGCTGCCGGGGCGGGGTCCACCGTCAGGCAGGCTTGTCGGGCCCGGCGGGGAGGTCCACCGGGCTCGGCGGTTTCGGCGACAGGGGAGATGATCACGGTGGGGGAGTTCGACGCGCACGAGCGGGACCTGTGGGCCGGGCGTGCGGTGGCGTACCAGGGCAGCTTCGCCCGGCTGTGCGCGCACGCGGTGCCCGCGCTGCTGGACGCGGCGGGCGTGGCCCGAGGCGTACGGCTGCTGGACGTGGGCACCGGCCCCGGCACGGTGGCGGCGGCGGCCGGGGAGCGCGGGGCGCGGGTCACCGCGGTGGACGCCGATCCCGGGATGGTGGAGCTGGCGGCGGCCGGCGCTCCCCGGGCCGAGGTCAGGGTCGCCGTCCTGCCCCGGCTCCCGTTCGCGGACGGCGAGTTCGACGCCGTGACGGCCAACTTCGTGGTCAACCACGTCGAGGACCCAATCGCCGCGCTCGCCGAACTGCGCCGGGTCACCCGGCCGGGAGGGCGGATCGCCGCGACCATCTGGCCCGGTGGACCCAACCCGGGCATGAGTCTGTTCGACCGGGCGCTCACCGAGGGCGGGGCCGAGCGGCCCGAGCTGCCGAGGGTCCCGGTGGAGTTCGAGCGGGACCCGGACGGCTTCGCCGGGCTGCTGGTGCGGGCCGGCTGGCCGGGTGCGCGCTGCCGGGAGGTCCGCTGGGTGCACCGGCCGGCCCCCGAGGAGTGGTGGTCCGGCCCGGCGGGCGGAGTCGCCAATGTCGGGCGTGTGCTGACCAGCCAGTCGCCGGAAACGGTCGCCCGGATCAAGGCGGTGTACGACCGGTTGGCGGGCGAGCGGCTCGGACCGGACGGGTTGCTCGGCTTCGAGGTGACCGCGCTGCTGGCTTCGGCGGAGCGAGCGGCGGAAGGTGCGGAGGAGTCGGCGGGGGAGCCCTCCCCAGCGGATGAGCGGTCGGCTAGCCTCGTGACGGTTCAGCAGGGCGCGCACGTGTGTACGGGGGAGCGGGAATGAACTTCTTCAGTGAGGCGTGGGACGACACCAAGGACCTCGTCGGCGGCGTCGCCAAGGTGGGCAAGGACATCATCATGGCGCCCGCCGAGATCGCCCACTGGGCGCTGGGCGAGATGTTCGGCGCGGGCGATCTGGAAAAGATCGCGGCGGAGCTGGCGGATCTCGGCAAGCAGGTCGACACGCTCGGCAAGGACATCAACACCGCGCTGGGCAAGCTCAACTGGCACGGTCCGGCGTCCGACGCCTTCGTCGACCACGCGCACGGCCGGGTCCGGGAGATCGCGAACGTCGCCGATCAGCTGGACGGCCTGAGCAAGGCCGTCACGAGTCTCAACAACGTGTACTGATCCCGGGGTGTCGGGCGCGGAGGGAAGTCGATCGCATGGGTAGCGACCAGTTCGGGGTGCAGCTGCAGGACCTCGCGAAGATCCAGCAGGACTGGCAGCAGCTCAGCCAGAAGCTGGCTGAGCTGAACGCGAAGCTGTCGAGCATTCAGTCGGCGATCGAGCGGGCTGCGGCGGTCGACCTGGCGGCCAGCCCGCTGGCCGGCATCGCCGGGTTCGGCATCGCCTACGACGTGGTGAAGGACGCCAAGGAGATCGCGGAGCGGGCCAAGGCCCTGGGCCAGCTCAAGGAGCAGCTCACCAAGGAGCTGGCCGACGACGCGAAGAACATCCAGCTGGTGATCAAGGAGTACGAGCAGGCCGAGCAGAAGATCAAGGAGGGGCTGGGCAAGATCACGCATCCGTCCGACCCGGCACCTCCTGCGCCGAAGCCGAGCCCCAGCGGTGGTGGCGGCAGCCAGGGCGGTGGTGGCGGCGGCAGCCATGGTGGCGGCGGTGGCGGCGGCAGCCATGGCGGTGGCGGCGGTGGCGGCGGCAGCCATGGCGGTGGCGAAGGCGGCGGTGGCGGCGGTGAAGGCGGCGGTGGCGGCGGTGAAGGCGGCGGCAGCACCGGCAGCTACCCCTCCGGGCACGGCACCGGCGACTGGAAGACCACCGGCAACTGGGACGCCTGGTCCCCGGGCAAGCACCACACCACCACGGGCGCCGGTGTCCAGACCGAGCCCAACACGGACGGCCTCTCGCAGGACCGCAAGGACGCCCTGGAGCGCGCCCTCGACCGGGTCCGCCACAACATCGGCTACAGCCAGTCGGCCTTCACCAACGGCTACCGGGACGACTGCTCCGGCTTCGTCTCGGCCGCCTGGGGGCTGGAGGCCCCGGGGCTCAACACCTGGGGCCTGATGGGGTCGGGCGTGGCGCACCGGATCACCAAGGACGACCTGCAGCCCGGCGACGCCCTGATAGCCGGCGACCACACGGTCCTGTTCGGTGGCTGGGCCGACGCGGCCCACACCAAGTACATCGCGCTGGAGGACAACGGGTCCCAGGGCACGGTCTCGCACGTGATCCCGTACCCGTACTACTCCGGTGACGCGGGCTCGGAGGCGGCGGCCGGGCACCCGTACGTGCCGTACCGGCGCAACGGGATGAACTGAGCGACGGCGCGAACCGAGCGACGGCGCGAACCGGTCCGGTCCGGGTGGAGCGCCCCGGGGTCCGCCCCGGCGGGGTGCTCCACCCGGCCGGGGCGGGTCAGGCCGGGGTGATGGACTGGGGGTGACGGAAGACGCCGCGCGGGTCGTAGGTCGCCTTGATGCGCTGCAGGCGCGGGTAGTTGGCGCCGTAGTAGAGGGTGTACCAGGGGATGCCCGAGCGGTTCAGGGCCGGGTCGGTGATGTCGGTGTCGGCGTAGTTGATGTAGCAGCCGTCGGTCTGGGCGCCGGGGACGGGATAGCCGCCGGTGGCGGCGAACACGTCGCGGTAGATCTCCCGGGTCCAGGCGATGTTGGCGTCGTCGTCGGCCCGGTCGGGCCACAGGCTCTGGAAGAGCGCCTTGAACGTGGAGTCGCGCTGGACCGACGCGGTCTCGTCGGGCCGGACCGAGTTGATCCGGCCACCGTAGGAGAGCAGGGAGACCGTCGAGGTCGGGTTGTGGTGGTCCGTGCGGGTCAGGTGCCGGTAGAGCGTCGCGATCTGCTCGTCGGTGAAGCCCTGCCGCAGGTAGACGGACTTGTGGGCGCCGCGCAGCGTGGGGTTGGCGAGTGCGGCGTTGTTGGAGCCGAGGTACTTGGTGGCGGTGAGCCACGGGAGCCTGCGCGGGGTGAAGAGCTGCGGCATCGCGCGGTCCTCGCCGGCCGGCCGGGTGAGCGGCTGGAGGGTGATCCGGCCGCCGTCGGTGAGCTCCGCGAGGTAGTCGGCGAGCAGCCGTTCGGCGTCCGGCAGGGTGCCGTCGATCTGGGTCAGCAGGCTCACGGTGCCGTTGGACCGGTGGCAGAGCGTCAGGAAGCTGCACAGGGTGGCGTACGGCGAGTCGGGGGAGCTGTTGCGCTCGTGCCAGCGGCCGTAGTTGCGCACCAGGGCGGCGAAGTTGGCGGAGTCCAGGCCCGCCCACGGCAGTGCCGCCGCGTTGATCAGCACCTCCTTCGGCGGGCGCACCAGCAGTTCCGCCGGGTCCTCGCCGTCGGCGCCCGGGGTGCGGAACCAGAAGCGGGTCACCACGCCGAAGTTGCCGCCGCCGGCCCCGGTGTGCGCCCACCACAGGTCGCGGTGCGGGTCGTCGGGCTCGCGGGTGGCCACCACGCTGCGCGCCCGTCCGTCGGCACCGACCACCACGACCTCCAGCGCGTACAGGTGGTCGGAGGTGAGGCCGTGCTTGCGGGAGAGGAAGCCGTACCCGCCGCCGGTGACGTGCCCGCCGGCACCCACCGAGTAGCAGCGGCCGCCCGGGATGGTCACGCCCCAGTTCTTGTACAGCTCCTCGTACGCCTGGAGCAGGGTAGCCCCGGCCTCGACGACGAAGGCCCGCCGCTGCTCGTCGAAGTGGACGGCGTGCATCGGCGTGGTGTCGATGACCAGCTGGACCTCGGAGTTGAAGACGAAGTCGGCGTAGCAGTGGCCGCCGCTGCGGACCGAGATCCGCTTGCCGCCGTCCACGGCCTCCTGCACGGCCCGGACCACCTGTTCGGTGCTGGCCACCAGCCGGACGGACTCGGGACGGCCCACCCAGCGCGCGTTGTTGCCCACCACCAGGGCCTCGTAGCGGGGGTCGCCGGGGAGCACGGTGACGGCGTCGCCGCCGGCCGGACGCGGGGTGCGTCTGCCGGCCGGGGCCTCGGGCGCGCCGGGCTGTTCGGGGGCGGCTTGGTCGGCCGCGGGCGCCGGTATGGATCCGCTCGCCGCCAGCGCCACGGTGCCGGTCAGCAGGGAGCGTCGGTTCATGTCGGTCATCGCGATGTCCTTGGGTTCGTGGTCCGGCCGATGTCCTCGGGTCAGCCGACGGGGGGCAGCCAGACGGGGGCCGAGGAGCCGCGCGGGACGAGGATGTGGTGGTAGCGGCCGGGAGTGGCCGACATCCGGACCTGGTCGGTGACGCCCTGGTAGTGCCCGAGCGGGGTGTCGGCCGTGAAGGTCTCGGGGTCGAGGTAGGCGTGCTCGACCCCGGTCCCGGCGATCGACCGGGCGTAGCCCTGGTCGAAGACGCCCATGCTGAGGATCCACAGCGCGGCCCGGACCAGGGAGACGTGCACCCGGTAGCTGCCGCCCTCGCGGGCCCGCCGGGACAGCGCCTCCACGATCCCGGCCGTGGTCAGCCAGGAGGTGATGTAGTCGTTGACCACCATGACCGGCGGGAGGGCGGGGACGCCGTTCTCCCCTTCGAGGTTCATGATGCCGACCAGGCTGCCCGCGGTCTGGTCGAAGCCGATCCGCCCGGCCCACGGCCCCTGCTCGCCGGCCAGCGAGTTGGTCGCGTACACGATGCCGGGGCGGACGGCGGCGGCCTCCGCGGCGGACAGGCCGATCTTCGCCAGGTAGCCGGGGCGCCGGTTGGCGTAGAACACGTCGGCGTCCCGCAGCAGGTGGCGGACCAGGGCCCGGCCCTCGGCCTGGTACGGGTCCAGGAAGGTCGAGCGGACGCCGACGTTGGCGCTGATGTAGCTGCGCTCGTGCTCCAGTTCGTCCGGGCGCCAGAGGTTGAGGACGTCGGCTCCGTGCAGGGCGAGCGCCCGGCCCACCCCGGCACCGGCGATGACGTGGCCCATGCCGAGCGCCCGGATGCCGTCCAGCGGGTTCTCCAGGCCGGCGGGCGTCGGCGGCAGGGGCTCGGGCTCGCTGTCGCCGATCTTCTCGATCTCGACCAGCGGCAGCCGCGCCAGCACGTCCCGGTACTGCGGCTCGGCCATGAACTCCTCGGTGTCGCGGAGCATCGCCATCACGACCCCGGCCCGGTTGCCGGCCTCCTCCAGTTCGCGGCCGTCCCAGCGGGCGATCGCGGCGGCCACCGCGTCCGGGTCGTCGGGGGTGCCCAGCAGCTTCTGGGCGGCCACCTTGATCTTGGGGTACATGTTCTGCGGCATCATCCACCGGCCGTCGCGGCTGCGGTAGAAGGACCAGCCGAGCGCGTTGCTGGGGTTGGAGGACTCGCTCAGCGGGGCGCCGTTGACCAGCTCCCACTTGCGGTCGTAGAACGGGCAGAGCCGGTGCGGTGCGACCCGCAGGTCCACCGCGATGTCCTGGCCCGGACCCCCGCGCACCCGGCGGAGCCCGGCCACCGCCGCCGACTTGGCGACCAGCGCGATCCCGGCGGCGGCGCCCAGCCGGAGCGTGCTGGGCACCACGGGGTCGGCGCCGTGGAAGGTGACGGTGCCGCCGGTGTCGGCGGCGGTCATGCCGATGTCCCCCAGGACACCGTCCAGTTCGGCGTGGACGTCGAAGGCGTCGTCGGTGGCGGGCTCGGCGATCGCCGCCTCGAGCCGGTCGGTGAGGCTCATGACCGGCCTCCCGCCACCGGTGCGGACGCTGCCGCCGGCTGGTGGCCGGTCGACTCGGCCAGCTCGCGCCAGACCCCGATCTCCCCCGCGACATGGGCGAGTTTGGCCTCGATCCGGTCCAGGCTGTCCTGGCCCAGCGGCAGCCGCAGCGGCGGGTGCTCGGCGCGCGACAGGGCGACGACCGCCTGCCCGGCCTTCGCGGGATCACCGAGCTGGCGGCCGTTGACCTCGGCGAACTGGGTGCGGCGGGCGCCGGCGGAGTCGGCGTAGTCGGCGATGGTCCGGCCGGCCTGGCGCAGGCTGGCCGGGTCGAGGAAGTCGGTCCTGAACTGCCCCGGTTCGACCACCGTGACCGCGATGCCCAGGCCGGACAGCTCGGCGTGCAGGGCCTCGGTGATGCCCTCCACCGCGAACTTGCTGGCGCCGTAGATCCCGGAGCCGGCACCCTGGCTGAACCCGCCCACCGAACCGATGTTGACGACGTGTCCGGAGCGCTGCGCCCGCAGGGTCGGCAGCACCGCCCTGGTGACGTTGAGCAGACCGAACACATTGGTGTCGAACAGGGCCCTGGCCTCCTCGTCCGAGGTCTCCTCGACGGCCCCGGCCACGCCGTAGCCGGCGTTGTTGACCAGGACGTCGATCCGGCCGAACTCCTCGACGGCGCGGGCCGCGGCCGCCCGGGCCTGGGCCTGGTCGGTCACCTCCAGCGGCAGCACCAGCAGGCCGTCCCCGCCCGCGGGCAGGGCGCGCCGCGCCAGGTCGACGTCCCTGGCCGTGGCGACGACCCGGTCTCCGGCCGCCAGGGCGGCTCGCGCGATCTCCAGACCGAGGCCGCGGGACGCCCCGGTGATGAACCACACCATCATCTTGCTTGCTCTTCCGGTCGCGGTGGGCGGGTCATGAGCGGATCGGGGGCTGTGTCAGAGGTTGCCCCGGCGGGCCTGCTCGCGCTCGATCGCCTCGAACAGGGCCTTGAAGTTGCCCTTGCCGAAGCCCTTGGAGCCGCGCCGCTCGATGATCTCGAAGAACACCGTCGGGCGGTCGACCACCGGCTTGGTGAAGATCTGCAGCAGGTAGCCGTCCTCGTCGCGGTCGGCCAGCACGCTCAGCTCCCGCAGTTCCCCGATCGGCACCCGGGTCGGGCCGACCCGCTCGGCGAGGGCGTCGTAGTAGGCGTCCGGCGTGGTCAGGAACTCCACCCCGTGCGCCGCCATGCCGCGCACGGTGGCCGCGATGTCGTCGGTGGCCAGCGCGATGTGCTGGACGCCGGGGCCGCCGTAGTACTCCAGGTACTCCTCGATCTGGGACTTCTTCTTGCCGATGGCCGGCTCGGTGACGTTGAACTTCACCTTGTTGGAGCCGTCGGCCAGGGCCTTGGACATCAGCGCCGAGTAGTCGGTGGCGATGTCGTCGTCGGTGAACTCCTGGATCTGGGTGAAGCCCATGGTGCGCTGGTAGAAGTCGATCCAGGCGTCCATCTCGCCGAGTTCTACGTTGCCCACGCAGTGGTCGACGTACCTGAAGAGGTCGCCCGAACCGTCGCGGTCCTCACCGGCGGCCGGCTCGACGGGCACGTACCCGGGCAGGTACGGGCCCTCGTAGCGGGAACGGTCGACGAAGGTGTGCCGGGTGTCGCCGTAGATGGCGATGCTGGCGAGCGTGACGGTGCCGAACTCGTCGGTCAGCTCGTACGGCTCCTCGATGCCCCGGGCTCCCCGGGCCACGGCGTGCGCGTAGGCGGCCCGGGCGTCCGGGACCTGGAGCGCGATGTCGGTGACGCCGTCTCCGTGGGTGGCGACGTGCTCGGCCAGCAGGCGGGCGCGCTCGGTGGACGGGGTGACCACGGAGGTCAGGACGAACCGGACCTTGCCCGACTCCACCACGTAGGACGCGAGGTCCGGGGCGCCGGTCTCGGGCCCCGAGTAGGCGGTCACGCGCATCCGGAAGGCCGAGCGGTAGAAGTGCGCGGCCTGCCGGGCGTTGCCCACGGCGAAGACCACCGCGTCGGTGCCGAGGAGGGGGAACGGGTCGGTCACGGCTTCTGTTTCGGGTGCGGAGAAAGTCTGCACGGCACTCATTGGGCGTCCGATCCTTTGCTGGATGAGGTGTTTCCGGAACTCTGGACGGAATACCGAATTCGGCTGGGAATTCGACGTCGAACTCAGCCGACAGCTCGGCCGGGACTCAGGAGTGGATCCGCGACCAGCGCACGGGAAGCTCGTCGAGCCAACGGACGACCATCCCCTTCTTCCAGGACAGGCTCTCCTCGGGGACCGCGAGGGCGAGGTCGTCGACCCGCCGGGCGAGGGCCTCGACGGCCACCTGCAGCTGCATCCGGGCCAGGTGCGTGCCGGGGCAGTAGTGGTGGCCCTGGCCGAAGCCGAGGTGTGGGTTGGCGGGCCGCTCGAAGTCCAGCTCCTCGGGGGCGGAGAAGACCTCCGGGTCGCGGTTGGCGGAGCAGAGCGAGCCCACCACGGCCTCGCCGGCCCGGACGACCGTCCCGCCGACCTCGACGTCCTCCAGTGCGTAGCGGGGGAACATGGTGGAGGTGTGGAACGGCGTGTAGCGGACCAGCTCCTCGATCGCGGCGGGGACCAGCTCGGGGTACTCGCGCAGCCGGGCCAGCTCGCGCGGGTGCTTCATCAGCACCTGGACGAAGTTGGCCAGCGTGAGCACGGTGTTCTGGGCGCCGGGGGCCAGCAACCGGACGGCCACCAGGACGAGTTCGTCCTCGCTGAGCCGGTCCGGGCTCTCGTCCCGGACCTTGATCATGTCGTTGAGCATGCCGTCGACCGGCTCCTGGCGGCGCAGTTCGACCAGCCGCGCCATGTACCGGTGCAGGTTGTCCAGGTACTCGTTGATCTGTGCCGGCTCCATCGAGGTGGTCGCCACCACCGCCTGCGACCACTTCTGGAAGTCGTCCCGGTCCTCGTACGGGACCCCGAGCAGTTCGCAGATCACCGTGACCGCCAGCGGGGTGATGAACTCCGCCATCAGGTCGACCGGCGGCTCCAAGGTGGCCAGCCGGTCGATCAGTTGCTCGGTGATCTCCTTGGTGAGCGGCCGCAGCCGGTCGGACTGCCGCGGGGTCAGGCCGGCGTTGGCCACCCGGCGCAGCCGGGAGTGGTCCGGCGGGTCCATCGACAGCAGGCCGCGGTCCACCACCTCGCTGCCGATCCGCGGCTCGTCCCGCTTCAGGGTCTCCGCCCGGCTGAACCGGGTGTCGGACAGCACCGCGCGGACGTCGTCGTAGCGGGTGCACAGCCACGCCTCGTCGCCGTACGGCAGTTTCACCCGGCTCAGCGGTTCATTCTCGCGGAGGTGTGTGTAGAACGGATCGAGCTCGAGCCCCTCGGACTCGCTGAACGGGTAATTCCGGACCTGACGCGTTCCGTCGGCATTCACGTTCGGGTCGCCTTTCCAAAGGCCGATTTACCCGAACGGTATCCGGATACCGGACTACTGCGTCAACAACCTTTTCTTCTGGACCTTTTCAGTTGTGCTTATGCCCGCTGCTCGGTGGCGCGGGCGGCCGCAGTATGAATCGGGTCACATGTCAGGCCTATGTCAAACCGCGGCCATCCCGAGCGGGACGCGCCCGGACTCGATCAGCCGGGCCCGGTTCTCCCTGGCCACCGAGACGAAGCGGCGCACCACCGGCTCCTGCTCCGCCGAGCGCCAGGCGATGGCGATCTTGGTGGTGGGGACGGGCGAGGTGAACCGGCGGACGACCGTACCGCTCGGGGAGTACCGCAGCGCCACCCGCCGGTCCATCACCGCCAGCGCCTCGCCGCCCGCGACGAAGAGGCAGAGGTTCTCGTAGTCCGGCTCCTCCTGGACGATCTGGGGCACCGAAGCGCCCCAGATCTGCTCCACGATGCGGTCGTGCAGCTCGGGGGCCAGCCTCCTGGGCCACATGGCCACCGGCTCGCCCCGGAGCGCCTGCGGGGCGA
This sequence comes from Kitasatospora sp. NPDC056138, assembly GCF_042264695.1. Classification (NCBI taxonomy): domain Bacteria; kingdom Bacillati; phylum Actinomycetota; class Actinomycetes; order Kitasatosporales; family Streptomycetaceae; genus Kitasatospora; species Kitasatospora sp. NPDC056138. The sequence goes on from NZ_JBHJVK010000002.1 coordinate 308,912, forward strand.
GCCGCACGGCCGAGGCGAGGTGGTGGCCGCGCGGCAGCACCACCACCAGCTCCTCCTCGGCGAGCAGCAGCGACTCGATCTCGGGCGACCGGCTGGTCTCGCGCACGAAGGCGGCGTCGACCGCGCCGGAGCGCAGCAGGCCGAGGTTGTTGGCGGTGCAGCCGGAGTCCGCGTTGATCCGCACGTCGGGGTAGCGCCGCCGGAACTCGTCGACCAGGTCGCGCTGGCCGAGCGAGGCGCCGGAGAGACTGTAGGAGAGGTTGAGGGTGCCGCCGTTGCCCTCGGCCGCCTCCCGGATGCGGTCGCTGAGGCTGTCGTGCAGGGCGAGCAGCTGCTCCGCGCCCTCCAGCAGGACGATCCCGGCCTTGGTGAGTTCGGCGCCCTTCACCCCGCGGCTGACCATCAGTCCGACGCCGAGCTCCCGCTCCAGCGCCTTGATCTGCTGCGACAGCGCGGACTGCGTGATCCCCAACTCCTCGGCGGCCCGGCCGAAATGGAGCTGTCTGGCGAGCACGCTGAAGTACTTGATCCGACGTAACGACATCATCAGGAATCTCCCCCTGTCGGCCCGTGCGGGCCAGCCGCCGGGCGGAGCCGCCGATTCGTCAGCGAGCCTGCGCGGCGTCGTCGCGCAGTGCGGGCGCGGCCGGGACGGCCGGCTCCCGGGCGGCACGGCGCTGCGCGCTCGCACCGGCCAGCAGGGCCAGACCGGCCAGCACCTCGGCCCCGGCGCCCGCCAGCGGCAGTTTGCCGAGCTGGCCGGCACCGGCCAGCACGCCGCCGAGGATCGCGGCCAGCGTCTGCCCGACGTAGACGGCGCTGTTGTTCAGGGCCAGCAGCATGTCGCCGTTCTTGCCGCCGATGCTCAGCAGGCGGTGCTGGATCAACGGGAAGCTGGCCCAGTGCACCAGCCCCCAGAGCAGCAGGCCCACGGCGGCCCCGACGACGGAGTGGACGGCGACGCCGAGCACGGCCAGCACGACGGCGAGCAGCCCGATGGTGCTGCCGAGGCCGACGGTCGGGCTGATCCGGTCGGCCAGCCGGCCGCCGCCCATGACGCCCGCGAAGCTGCCGACGCCGAAGAGCAGCAGCAGCCAGGTCCGGGTGGACTCGCCGGCATGGGTGACGTCGCCCAGGACCGTGCCGAGATAGGTGTAGACGGTGAAGGTGCCCAGGATCCACAGCAGGGTGGTGAGCAGCGCGGTCGGGGCGTGCTTGGTCCGGATCGCGCCGAGCCGGTCCCGGACGCTCACGCCCGGGGCGCCGGGCACCGCCGGGATGCTGCCCCACAGGCCGGCCATGGTGACGACCGCCAGCAGGACGACGAAACCGAACGCCCAGCGCCACGAGGACAGGTTGCCGATCTCGTTGCCCAGCGGGACGCCGAGCGCGATCGCGCTGGTCATCCCGGCGTAGACGACCGCCAGGGCCCGCCCGCGCCGCTCGGGCGGGGTGATCCTGGCGGCCACCGCCGAAGCGGTGGCGGCGTACAGCGCGGCACCGGCGCCGGTGACCACCCGGCTGATCAGCAGCACGGTGAAGTTCGGGGCGACCGCGGAGAGCGCGTTGCCGACGGCGAACACCGCCAGCACTCCGAGCAGCAGCACCCGCCGGTCGAGCCGGGAGGTGACGCTGGCCAGGACCGGCGCCGCGAGGGCGTAGGTGATCGCGAAGACGGTCGATGTCTGGCCGGCGGCCTCGGTCGACAGCCCCAGGTCACGGCCCAGTTCGGGGAGCAGCCCCGAGACGATGAACAGATCGGTGCCGATCGCGAACATGCCCAGGGCCAATAACCAGACCCGGCCGTTCACCGACCGCCCTCCTGCTTCCAGCCCCTGCGCCATCGGTGTGCCTCTCCCTTCGCCGTCCGCCCCTTGTTCGTGGCCCGCACGGCGAGCGAGGCGGAAGTAACCGGTTATGCGGTTATCAGGCCAGCTAACCTAGCATATGGTTATGACGACGGAGGAAAGAGATCCCGACTATGTCTGGTACGGCGGCCGGCCCAGCATCCACCTGGTGAACACCCGCCGGTACCGGTTCGAGGGCGGCCGCGAGCTGCTCCGGGAGCCCGCCGACCTCAGCCGCTGGCTGGAGGCGGCCGAGCTCACCCCCGGTCGGGTCGCCGTGGACGAAGCGCTGCTGGCGGCGGCCGTCGAGCTGCGCGAGGCCATCAACCTGGGGCTGATCGCGGTGGTCGAGGGCGAGCCCCTCGCGGCCGAACCGGTGCGGGTCGTCAACAGCTGGCTGGCCCGCGCTGCGCAGTACCCGCCCCACCTCGACCTGGTCGACGGTCAGCCGGTCTTCCGGGTCAGCACCGTGCCCTCGGACGCCTCCGGGGCGCTCTGCCGGATCGCCGTGGACGCGGCGGAGATGCTCGGCAGCGACCTGAGGACCAGGCTGCGGATCTGTGCCGGCGCCAACTGCAGCGCCCGGTTCATCGACAACTCGGCCGGGCGGCGGCGGCGTTGGTGCTCGATGGCCGCCTGCGGCAACCGGGCCAAGGCCACCCAGCACCGCCAGGCGGCGGCCGCCCGCGCGCGAGCGGGCGACTGACCGGGCGGGAGACTGGCCGGGTGAGCGCTGACCGGGCGGGCGACTGGCCGGGTGAGCGCTGACCGGGCGGGCGACTGGCCGGGTGAGCGCTGACCGGGCGGGCGACTGGCCGGGTGAGCGCCCTACCGGGTGAGTCCCCGGTTGGTTGAGTCCCGGGCGGGTCGAGGCCGCCCTCTCGGACCGGTGCCCCCACCCGGCGCACGTCCTCGTGCGCGGTCCGGGCGCCGGGTCGGAACGGCGCCCCGGGCGGTGGAGGCCGGGAACGGCGTCCCGGGCGGGCCGAGGCGGCCGCCCGAGCGCCTCACATCAGAGCAGGAAGAGCTTGGCGAAGGGAGGCAGGATCCGCTCCTGCCGCGTGCCGAAGTCGACGAGCACCGCGATCAGGCCGTCGCCCTCGACACCGACGACCCGGCCGAGCCCGTACTGGTCATGGCTCACACGGTCCCCGACGCCGAAGTGCTTGGGCGGCGGCTGGGGCGCGGAGCGGAAGGGACTGGTGGGTAGGTGGCGCCGAGGCGCGGCTGCATTCGTCATCCGTGTCAGTATGCGCCTGCTCCGGCGCCGTATGGCTGTTCCAGGGATCGAAATTTTCCTGTTTTTCTGGATCTTGGTCATCGGCCCCCGTTTCGGGCCGAACCCTGCTACAGTCGTGTTAGTTGCAGTTTTGGTCCCCATGATCTCTGTGTGCGCCTGCTGGTTGTGACCGCAGGCGCATTTCTTTTTCCCGGCTCTTCCCCGGGTGGGGCATCATCGCGGTGGCGCGAGGCTCGCGAGGCGCGAGTTTCGGACAGCTTTTCAAGGAGTTTTTTATGGCTAATGGCACTGTCAAGTGGTTCAACTCGGAAAAGGGCTTCGGCTTCATCGAGCAGGACGGTGGCGGCCCTGACGTGTTCGCCCACTACTCGAACATCAACGCCAACGGCTTCCGTGAGCTGCTTGAGGGCCAGAAGGTCGAGTTCGACGTCACGCAGGGCCAGAAGGGCCCGCAGGCGGAGAACATTCGTCCGCTCTAGTACTTCTCGCTGCATGGCACCTGCCAGGCAGCAGGGGCCCGCACCGCGTATTCGCACGGTGCGGGCCCTCGGCATTTTCTGAGCCGGTCCGCCCCTTCGGGGCGCACGGCCCCGCCCCGGCGGCCGTCCCGCACCGGGAAAACACCCTCCAGGCGCTGTTCTTCACACTCCTGGCCCGTTCTTGCGAATTTCATGCGGTCTCGCGCTGCGGGTCCTTCCAGGTGACGTGCCACCATCAGGAAGGTTTCGCATGATTCGCTCCACTGGTTCTCCGCGCCGGACATCCGGCGCACGGGCCGGGTCCGGCCCGAGGGGCCGTCAGGCCGATCCGGCCCAGGACGTGCCCGTTGTCCCCGTCAGCACGGTGCCGGCGCTGCCCGCCGTCGAGTCGTTCGGCGAGCTGGACCTGCCGGGGACGCTCCTCGCGACGCTGACCCGCCACGGGGTGACCTCGCCGTTCCCGATCCAGGCCGCCACGCTGCCGAACTCGCTGGCCGGCCGGGACGTCCTGGGCCGAGGCCGGACGGGCTCCGGCAAGACCATCGCGTTCGGCCTGGCCGTGCTCGCCCGTACCGCCGGGCGGCGGGCCGAGCCGCGCCGGCCGCTGGCCCTCGTACTGGTGCCCACCAGGGAACTCGCCCAGCAGGTCACCGAAGCCCTCACCCCCTACGCGGGTTCGGTCCGGCTCCGGCTGACCACCCTCGTCGGCGGCATGCCGATCGGCCGCCAGGCCCACGCGCTCGGGCGCGGCGCCGAGGTCGTCGTCGCCACCCCCGGACGGCTGACGGACCTGATCCAGCGCGGCGCCTGCCGGCTCGACGACGTCGCCGTCACGGTCCTCGACGAAGCCGACCAGATGGCCGACCTCGGATTCCTGCCCCAGGTCACCGAACTGCTCGACCAGGTCCCCGCCGACGGTCAGACCCTGTTGTTCTCGGCCACCCTGGACCGCAACGTCGACCGCCTGGTGCGCCGCTTCCTCAAGGACCCGGTCACCCACTCGGTCGACCCGTCGGCCGCCACGGTCAGCACGATGGAGCACCACGTGCTCTACGTGCGCCACGCGGACAAGCCCGCCGCCATCGCCCACATCGCCTCCCGCGAGGGCGGCGTGATCATGTTCACCGACACCAAGGACGGCGCCGACCGCCTGGTGGAGAACCTGCTGGCCAACGGGGTGAAGGCGGCCGCGCTGCACGGCGGGAAGTCCCAGCCGCAGCGCACCCGGACCCTGGAGCAGTTCCGTACCGGAGCGGTCACCGCGCTGATCGCCACCAACGTCGCCGCCCGGGGCATCCACATCGACGGCCTGGACCTGGTCGTCAACATCGACCCGCCGACCGACCACAAGGACTACCTGCACCGGGGCGGCCGCACGGCCCGTGCCGGCGAGTCCGGCACGGTCGTCACCCTGGTGCTGCCCAACCAGCGCAGGGGGACGGCCCGGCTGATGGCCGCCGTCGGCGTCACCCCCGAGTCCGCCCACGTCCACTCCGGCGACGAGGAACTCGCCCGGATCACCGGCGCCCGAGTGCCCACCGGTGTGCCCGTGGTGGTGGCCGACCCGGTGGTCGAGCGCCCCCGCCGGGGCTCCTACGCGGGCCGGGACCGCCGCGGCCGTCCCGCTCGCGGTGCCGGTGCCCGGACCCCCCAGTCCTCGCACGCCGCCCGCACCGGATCGCCCCGGCGCGGCGCCCGCGTGGCACAGGACCGGTAGCCCCGGGGGTATCGGGCGGCCCGGGTGTCGGGCGGCCCGGGTGTCGGGCGGCCCGGGAATCCGGCCGGACCCCGGCAGGCGGCGAGTCGACGACGAGTCGGAGGTGAGTCGCAGGCGGGGCCGCGTCGGGTCCCGGCCGTGGCGGCGGATCGGTGTCCTCGGCCGGGGCCGTCTGCCCGCAACCGTGCCGGACCGCAACCGTGCCGGACCGTTGCCTGCCGGGTCGTCGCCCCTCGGGCCTCGCCCGAGGGGGCCGTGGCGCCCGGTCGGGCCAGGTCGGCCACGGCAGGGGCGGACATGTTCGGGTGTATCAGGACAAGAGCGTACGAATTAGCCGTCCGGTCGATGCGCCGTGACAATGGAACCTCCCCGACCGGGCGAGGTGGTGGCGATGGTGGCGTGGCGTCTGCGCGACTACCACGAGGGCGATCTCGACCAGGCGATCCGGATCTGGGACCAGAGTCGCCAGACCGACGGCGAGTTGCCGGTCTTCCCCGTCTCCGAGGTGATGGCGGCCGCCCAGGCCGACCAGGCGGCGGTGGTCGCGGTGGTCGGCGACGAACTGGTCGGCATGGCGGTGGCACAGGCGCACGGCGAGCGGGCGTGGGTCCTCCTGCTGGCGCTCGCGTCCGGCTGGCGCAACCGGGGGATCGGCAGTGCCCTGCTCGCCGAGCTGGAGCGGCGCCTGCGGGCGTCGGGCGTGCGCCGGATCAGCGCGCTGCTGCCCGACGGTGCCACCGGGACGAAGGCGCTGGAGCACTCCGGATACGTCATCCGTGGCGGTCTGACCTACTACGAGCGGCAGGAGCCGCCGGGAGCGGGCAACGCCGGCGTGCTCGCCGCGCTGGGCGGCCGGATGCTGCCGGCCGGCCTCTGGGAGGCCATGGCCGGCATGGAGCGGGAGAAGCAGGTCGTCGAACGCCGGATCGTGCTGCCGCTGACGGAGCCGGACCTGGCCGACCGCTACAACGTGGCCCCGCCGAAGGCGGTCATCCTGTTCGGGCCGCCCGGCACCGGGAAGACCAGCTTCGCCAAGGCGGTCGCCTCCCGGCTGAGTTGGCCGTTCGTGGAGCTCTTCCCGTCCCGGCTCGCCGCGGCCACCGACGAGGGGTTGGCCATGGCGCTGCGGGACGCGTTCTCGGACCTGGCCGAGCTGGACGCGGTGCTGCTGTTCATCGACGAGGTCGAGGAGATCGCCGCCGTGCGCTCCGGGCACGCGGTCGATCCCGGGCACGGGGTCACCAACGAGCTGCTCAAACTCATCCCCGGCTTCCGCGAGCACGACGACCGGCTGCTGATCTGTGCCACCAACTCGGTGCGCTCCCTCGACCCGGCCTTCCTGCGGCCCGGCCGCTTCGACTACGTCATCCCGATCGGACCGCCGAACCCGACCGCGCGCGCGGCGATCTGGACCCGCTACCTCGGCTCCGCCGCCGGTTCGGTGGACCTGGACCGGCTGGTGGAGACCAGCGAACTCTTCACCCCGGCCGACATCGAGTTCGCCGCCCGCAAGGGCGCACAGCTGGCGTTCGAACGCGAGGTCACCCAGCGCCTCGGCACACCGGCCATCACCGAGGACTACCTGATCGCCATCGCCGACACCCGGCTGACGCTCACCGCGCGGGTGATCGAGGAGTTCACCGAGGACATCGAGGCGTACAGCAGGCTCTGACACCACTCGAGCCCCGCCTCCGGTGACAGTGGGATCCCCGTCAGCGGGTAGTCGCGCACCTTCCCGACCCGGTCGTTCTCCGGGTTGGAGCGGGAGACCGGTTCGACGGGGACAGCGGCGACAGCGGCGACAGCGGAGGGGACCTGATGGTCGGTCGTTCCAACGCCTCGCCAGGAAGGTACGGGCTCGGCCGGCGCTGAGGCCGTGCGCGGCGCCGTTGGCGTCGAACAGCACGAAGAAGCCCCCGCAGCGATCTTCGCTGCGGGGGCTTCGGCTGTGGCCAGGGCCGGGGTCGAACCGGCGACCTTCCGCTTTTCAGGCCGCGTGATGAACCTGATCCTGGTGTGACTCGCAAGGTTGTCGGTCCTTG
>NZ_JBHJVK010000003.1:0-173121 GCF_042264695.1 Kitasatospora sp. NPDC056138
GCGGCCAGGGCACCCTCGGGGTGCTCGGCGGGTCGGTGGTCGCCGAACTGGGGATGGTGGCCTGCACGCCGCTGCTGGTCGGCCTGTTCGGACGGCTCGGCCGCCGACTGCCGCTCAGCCCCCGGCTCGCGCTGCGCGACGCGGTGCGCCACCGCGGCCGTACCGCACCCGCGGTGGCCGCGGTGATGGCGGCGGTGGCCGGTTCGGTCGCGGTCGGGATCTACAACACCAGCAACGACCAGCAGCTGCGCGACGCGTACCGGGCCAGCCTGCCGAGCGGCGCGGTCATGCTCAGCTTCGACACACGGCAGGCCCGGAGCGCCGCGCTGGCAACGCAGGAACGATCCGCCGTCGAGCAGGCGGTTCCCGGTCTCGGCACCCGTGGGGACGTCTTCCAGGTCGGCTACGGCAAGCCCTGCGCCGCGGGCTCCTCCTCCTGCGGCTACGTCCAGGTGGTGTTGCCCGAGGAACGCCGCTGCCCGGCCACCGACGGCGATCCGGCGGTGCAGACGGACCCGGGCGAGTTCGCCCGGCTGATGGGATCGGATCCCCGCTGCCGGGAGCACCACTTCTCGCTGGGCGGGGCGTTCGGGGACTTTCCGGCGGGCGACGGTGCCGTGCTGCGCAACCTCTTCGGGATCCGGGACCAGCAGACCGAGCAGGCCCTGGCCCAGGGCAAGGCGGTGGTCTTCGACCCGGCCTACGTCAAGGACGGCCGGGTCGCCGTCCGGGTGACCGAGCCGAGCGGTGACGAGAACGGCGGACTGCCCCGGGTCGGCGCCGACGGCCGGATGACCGCGCCGGCGAAGTCGGTCACCCACGAGATCCTGGTGGAGGCCGTGGTGGCGACCTCGGCGACGCCGAACGCCACCGCGCTGATCTCCCCGCAGGCCGCCGAGCGGAACGGGCTGACCGTCACGCCCACCGGTTCGGTCTGGCTGCCGGACGGGATGCCGAGCGGCTCGGCCGAACAGAGGGCGGCCGGCGCCGCCGCCACGGTCGAGGCCGACGCGAAGGTGACCGTGGAACGCGGTTACCGGTCGGACCGGGACGCGATGACCCTCGCACTGACCGGTTTCGCCGCCCTGGTCGCGCTCGGTGCGGCCGGCATCGCCACCGGGCTGGCGGCCGCCGACTCCCAGCACGACCTGGCCACCCTGGCCGCCGTCGGCGCCGACGGGGGCGTCCGCCGTCGGCTCTCCGGGTTCCAGTGCGGAGTGATCGCGGCGATGGGCGTGGTGCTCGGCACGGTCACCGGAGCCGTGCCGGCCCTCGCGATCCGCCTGGTCCAGGGCCACGCCGACCCGAAGGCCGGCACGGTGATCGTGGTCCCCTGGCTCGACCTCGGGCTCATGCTGGTCGTCCTGCCCGCCGTGGCGACGCTGCTGGCCATGCTCTTCAGCCGGTCCCGGCTGGGCGTGCTCCGCCGGGCCGCCTGACGTCGCCGCGTCGCTCCCTGGGCCGTCGGCCGACAGGGTTCCCCGGGTCCCGACGGGTCCCGGGGGCCCGGGAGGCCCGGAGGTGACAGAGGTGACAGAGGTGACGGAGGTTACTGGATCGGTGCGCGGACGTCGTGGGCACGCACCCGCATGGGCGAACTAAAGTCGTCCGTATGACGAAAACCCCGGACAGCGTCGTCCGCTCCTACATCGACCAGCACCAGGCCTCCTTCCTCCAGGACCTGTCCGACTGGTTGAGCATCCCGTCCGTCTCCGCCGACCCGGACCGGGCCGACGAGGTCCGCCGCTCGGCCCAGTGGCTGGCCGGGAAGCTGACCGCCACGGGGTTCCCGGTGGCGGAGGTCTGGGAGACCGACGGACTGCCGGCCGTGTTCGCAGAGTGGCCCTCCGGGGATTCGTCCGCCCCCACCGTGCTGGTCTACGGGCACCACGACGTGCAGCCCGCGGCCAAGGAGGACGGCTGGGCGACCGAGCCGTTCACCCCGACCGTCATCGGCAGGCAGCTGTTCGCCCGGGGCGCGGCGGACGACAAGGGCCAGGTCTTCTTCCACACGCTGGGTGTCCGGGCGCACCTGGCGGCCACCGGCCGCACCGCCCCCGCCGTCAACCTCAAGCTGCTGATCGAGGGCGAGGAGGAGTCCGGCTCGCCGAACTTCGCGAACCTGGTCCGCCGTGAGGCCGAGCGCCTGGCCGCCGATGTGGTCATCATCTCGGACACCGGCATGTGGGACGAGGACACCCCGACCGTCTGCACCGGCATGCGCGGCCTGGCCGACGCCCAGATCGACCTGTACGGCCCGGACAGCGACATCCACTCCGGTTCCTTCGGCGGCGCCGTCCCCAACCCGGCCGACGTCGCGGCCTCGCTCGCCGCGGCCCTGCACGACGCCGACCGCAGGGTGGCGGTCCCGGGCTTCTACGACGGCATCGTCGAGCTGACCGAGCAGGAGCGCGAGCTCTTCGCCGAACTGCCCTTCAACGAGGCGCAGTGGCTCAAGGTCGCCAAGTCGTACGGCACCCAGGGCGAGGCCGGCTACACCACCCTGGAGCGGGTCTGGGCCCGTCCGACCGCCGAGGTCAACGGCATCTGGGGCGGCTACACCGGCCCCGGCGGCAAGACCATCGTGCCGGCCGAGGCGCACCTCAAGCTCTCCTTCCGGCTGGTGGCGGGCCAGGAGGTGGAGAAGGTGCGGGAGGCCGTCCGTGCCTGGGTGGCCGCCCGGGTGCCCGAGGGCATCCGGTACGAGCTGGTCTTCCCCGGCGCCACCCGGCCGTGCCTGACGCCGCTGGACCACCCGGCGCTGCAGTCCACCGTCCGGGCCATGGGGCGCGCGTTCGAGAAGAAGATCCTGTTCACCCGCGAGGGGGGCTCGGGCCCGGCCGCCGACCTGCAGGACGTGCTCGGTGCCCCGGTGCTCTTCCTGGGCATCTCGGTGCCGTCGGACGGCTGGCACTCGATCAACGAGAAGGTCGAGCTCGACCTGCTGGCCAAGGGCGTCGAGACGGCCGCCTACCTCTGGGGCGACCTGGCCGAGAACTGGCGTCGGGCGTGAGAGCCGCGCACGCGCATGGCGATGAGCTGAAGACAACCAGAACGGGGATGGACCGAGTTGAGCACCGTGCCTGAGACCAAGCCTCTCGCCCTGGCCCGCGCCGGAGTGGACCGGGCCGCGCAGCACCGGTTCGACGAGCCGTGGCTGGCGGCGGCCTGGAGCCACCCGAGCACCAAGGTGCTGCCGATCTCGGGCGGCGAGGCCTTCGTGGTCGACACCGAGCCGGGGACCGAGCTGGTGCTGCTGCCCTCCTTCGAGGCGCCGCAGACCGGCGACCGGTACTTCCTCGGCACCGACGACGACGGCACCTCGTACTTCGCCCTGGCCGGCGAGAGCCTGCCCGGCCGCCTGGACGGCGACGCCCGCCCGGCCGGGCTGCGCGAGGTCGGTGGGATGCTCTCGGACCGCGACGCCGGACTGCTGGTGCACGCGGTCGCGCTGGAGCACTGGCACCGGCTGCACAGCTTCTGCTCGCGCTGCGGCCACCCGACCGAGAAGGCCGGGGCCGGACACGTGCGCCGCTGCACCTCCTGCGCCGCCGAACACTACCCGCGCACCGACCCGGCGGTGATCATGCTGATCACCGACGAGCAGGACCGCTGCCTGCTCGGCCGCCAGGCGATCTGGCCGGAGGGCCGCTGGTCCACGCTGGCCGGGTTCGTCGAGCCCGGTGAGTCGATCGAGCAGGCGGTGAGCCGGGAGGTCTTCGAGGAGGCCGGGGTCCGGGTCGCCGAGGTCGAGTACGTGGCCAGCCAGCCGTGGCCGTTCCCGGCCAGCCTGATGCTGGGCTTCCTGGGCAAGGCCGCACCGGGGGGCACCGCGATCACGGTCGACGGTGAGGAACTGGCCGAGGCGCGCTGGTTCTCCCGCGAGGAACTGCGGGCCGGAATGGTCGCGGGGGAGATCCTGTCGCCGTCCGGAATTTCGATCGCCCGTCATCTGGTCGAACTCTGGTACGGCGAGCCGCTGCCTTCGGTGGCTCGCGGCTAGTCGCCGATTTCCGCCGACTGGGTGCGGAAAGGGGGCGTGCGGATGTTCTCTGCACGCCCCTTCGGCCTTTATTGTCGGATTAATTTGACCGAATCCCTGACCGGCTTCGATGATTTCCGACCGTCAACGTCGGAACGGGTCAGGACAGGTCGAGCCAGCAGCTGACGGTCTTGCCGGTCAGCCGGGTGGTCACCGTCCACTCCTCGCAGAGCATGGTGACGATGGCCAGGCCCCGCCCGCTGGAGTCCTCCTCGCCGGCCTCGCGGGCCTGGGGCAGCTCGCGGCCGAAGTCCGCGACCGAGATCTGCAGGGCGGCGTCGGTCAGCGCCAGGGTGATCGAGATCGCGCCCCGGCCGTACCGCACCGCATTGGTGACCAGCTCGGACACCAGCAGCTGGGCGCTGTCGACCAGGTCGGCGGCGCCCCAGGCGGCCAGTGCGGTACTGGTCAGCAGGCGGGCCCGGCCGACGTTGCGCGGCTGGGGCGGGAAGGTGGCCGTCACCGACCAAGCGCCGCGATCGGCGGCTTCGAGGGTGCGGCCGGGCCGCTGCCGGGCGCCGCCCGGGGCAGCGCGTTGCTGGTCGGTCTGGCGCGCGTTGTACAGGTGCGCGGAACTGGTTACGGGCATGGATCCGCCCCCGGTGTGCTGGTTGGAATACGGCGCCGGATTTGGCGACGGTGTCGCCGGGCGACCGCAATCGTTCTGGTTGGGATCAATCTCGGAATCCCCAATCCCGGCCAATATTGGCCGGTTTCGCTGAAATGGCGCAAGCCCTCTCGCTACATTCACTCGGGTGACAATCCCACGGGGCAGTGCCCAATCACCGAAGTACCAGCGTCTGGCCGCCGATCTGCGCCGCCGCATCGCGGCCGGGGAGTGGCCGAGCGACGTCCCGCTCCCGGTCGAGGGGGAGCTGGAGCAGCAGTACGGCGTGGCCCGCAACACCGTCCGCCTCGCGGTCGACGTGCTGGTCAACGAGGGCAGGCTGGTCCGCCTCCAGGGCAAGGGGACCTTCCTCAAGGACCACCCGGTGCTGGACCACCGGGCGTACGGTCCCGCGCCCGTCCCCGGCCTGCCGGACTGCCTGGCCGCCCCCTCCGAGGTCTACCCGAAAGAGGCGCAGACGGCGGGACGCCGGTTGACGGTGGACTTCGAGATGCTGATCGTCCGGGCCCGGGTGGACATCGCCGAGCGGCTCGGGATGCGGCCGGGCGAGGCCGTGGTGGTCCGCCGCCAGCTGCGGCTGATGGACCGTGAGCCGTACTCGATCGAGGAGAGCCACTACCGGGCCGGGCTGGCCGCCGGCACGCCGCTGATGGAGCCCGATCCGGTGCCGGGCGGGGACGAGTCGGTGCTGGCCGCGCTCGGCCGCACCGAGATCGGCGCGGTGGACCACCTGGTGTCGCGGATGCCCGGGCCCGAGGAGTCGGCCTGGTTCCAGGGCGGGCCCGGGGTGCCGCTGCTGGTGCAGACCCGGGTGACGTACGACCGGCGCGGTCCGGTCCGGGTGGTCGAGTCGCGCTACTCGGCGGACCGCTGCCGGCTGGTGTACGGACTCGGCGAGCTGGGCGCCCGGCCGGTGCCCGGGCCCGAGGCGGACGGCCCCGGGCCGGAGCAGGCCGGGGTCGCCGCGGAGTTGATCCCGGGTCAGGCGGCCAAGGCCTTCTTGACCTGAAGCAGGCTCGGGTTGGTCATCACGACCCGCTCGCCACCGCCGGCCGGCTGGACCAGCACGGTCGGGACGGTCTGGTTGCCGTTGTTCACCGACTCGACGAAGGACGCCGAGTCCGGGTCCTGCTCGATGTTGATCTCGGTGTAGCCGATGCCCTCGCGGTCCAGCTGGCTCTTCAGACGGTTGCAGTACCCGCACCAGGTCGTGCTGTACATCGTGACGCTGCCGGACATGGCGTTGGGCTCCTTCGGGAAGGGGGCTTGCGGTCTGTGGCCAGAACGTACGGAGTGCTTCCGACATTCCTCGTGCGCCCGGCGTGCGACTTGGCGCGCGCGCCGGTTCACGGAGTGATTATCCGTTCACCCTGCCGGGCCTGTGGACAACCCGGGCCGGATCGTCAGTCGACCCTGCGAGGATGGAGGGCATGCAGCAAGAGCTCCTGGGCACCTCCGGTCCGTACGACACCCCCGGCCCCGCCGGCGGGGCGGCGGTCGGCGCCGACGCCGTGCTGGCGGGCCTCGACCCCGAGCAGCGGGCGGTGGCCACGGCCCTGCACGGGCCCGTCTGCGTCCTCGCGGGCGCCGGGACGGGCAAGACCAGGGCGATCACCCACCGGATCGCCTACGGCGTGCGCAGCGGCGTCTACCAGCCGCAGCAGGTGCTCGCCGTCACCTTCACCGCCCGCGCGGCCGGCGAGATGCGCGGCCGGCTGCGCCAGCTCGGCGCCGAGGGCGTGCAGGCCCGCACCTTCCACTCCGCCGCGCTCCGCCAGCTCCAGTACTTCTGGCCGCGCGCGATCGGCGGCGAGGTGCCCAGGCTGCTGGAGCGCAAGGTGCAGCTGGTCGCCGAGGCCGCCGGCCGCAGCGGCCTGCGGGTCCAGCGCACCGAACTGCGCGACCTCACCAGCGAGATCGAGTGGGCCAAGGTCACCCAGATCGTGCCGGACGACTACCCGGCCGCCGTGCTCAAGACCGGCCGCGACGCCCCGCGCGACCCGGCCGAGATCGCCCGGGTCTACGCCACCTACGAGCAGACCAAGCGCGACCGCGGTGTGATCGACTTCGAGGACGTGTTGCTGCTGACCGCCGCGATCCTGGAGGACCGCCCGGAGATCGCCGACCGGGTCCGGGCCCAGTACCGTCACTTCACGGTGGACGAGTACCAGGACGTCTCCCCGCTCCAGCAGCGCCTGCTCGACCAGTGGACGGCGGGCGGCGCCAGTCTCTGCGTGGTCGGCGACGCCAGCCAGACCATCTACTCCTTCACCGGCGCCACCCCCGACTACCTGCTGAACTTCCGCAACCGGCACCCCGAGGCCACGGTGGTCAAGCTGGTCCGCGACTACCGCTCCACCCCGCAGGTGGTGCACCTGGCCAACGGCCTGCTCGCCCAGGCCAGGGGCCACGCGGCCCAGCACCGCCTGGAGCTGATCTCGCAGCGCGAGGCCGGTCCCGACCCGGTCTACGTCGAGTACCCGGACGAGCCGACCGAGGCCGAGAGCACCGCCCACGCGATCGAGAGGCTGCTGGCCCAGGGCGTGCGGGCGAGTGAGATCGCGGTGCTGTTCCGTACCAACGGCCAGTCCGAGGTCTACGAACAGGCGCTGGCCGACCTCGGCATCTCGTACCAGCTCAAGGGCGCCGAGCGGTTCTTCGAGCGGCCGGAGGTGCGGGACTCGGTGATGCTGCTGCGCGGTGCCGCCCGCGCCGGGTCCGACCCGCTGACCGCCGGGGCGCCCGACCTCGCCGGGCAGGTCCGGGCGGTGCTGGCCAGCCGGGGCTTCACCCCGGTGCCCCCGGCCGGTTCGGGCACCGTCCGCGAGCGGTGGGAGTCGCTGGCCGCCCTGGTCCGGCTCGCCGAGGAGTTCGAGGCCGCCCGGCTGGGCGCGGGCGGGGCCGCGGATCTCGCGGCCTACGTCGCCGAGCTCGACGCCCGCGCCGCCGCTCAGCACGCCCCCGCGGTGGAGGGCGTCACACTGGCCTCGCTGCACGCCGCCAAGGGTCTGGAGTGGGACGCCGTCTTCCTGGTCGGCCTCTCCGAGGGCACCCTGCCGATCATCTACGCCAAGACCGACGAGCAGGTCGAGGAGGAGCGCCGACTGCTCTACGTCGGGGCCACCCGCGCCAGGGTGCACCTGACGCTGTCCTGGGCGCTCGCGCGCTCCCCGGGCGGCCGGGCGAGCCGCAGGCCCACCCGCTTCCTGGACGGCCTGCGGCCGGGCTCCAGCGCCCCGGGCGGGCGCTCGCGCGCAGGCCGGGGCGGGGTGGAGTCCGGGGTCGAGCGCTCGGCCGGCCGCAAGGTGCGCGGGCCGGTCAAGTGCCGGGTCTGCGACCGCACACTGACCGAAGCGGTGGAGCGCAAGCTGCGCCGCTGCGAGGACTGCCCCTCCTCGATGGACGAGGCGCTGTTCGAGCGGTTGCGCGAGTGGCGGGCCGGACAGGCGAAGAAGCAGGGCGCCCCGGCCTACGTCGTCTTCACCGACGCGACCCTGATGGCGATCGCCGAGGACGTCCCCGCCAGCGCCCGCGAACTGGCGCTGATCTCGGGAGTGGGCGCCATGAAACTGGACAAGTACGGGGCCGCCGTGCTGTCGTTGTGTGCTGGGGAGGTTCCCGAGGACGAGTCCGAGGGCGACCAGCAGGGGGAGACCCCAGGGGGAGACTCGGGGGAGTCGGACGAGCCGGCCTGAGCCGCTCGCAAGACCACTTCGGAACTCGCCGAAAAAATAGTTTGCGCGCCGTGCTGGGAGCGCAATAGCCTGCCGGAGCGGTCAAGGGGACAAGACCGCGAGCTGGACGGGGTCACTCCTGAAACAGCTTCCCCCTGCGCACCATCAGCCGTACCTGCTTGACCTGACAGACATCCGAACATCGGAGCCCGGGGGACTGGGCACCGCGAGACGCCGAGAGGAGGCGAAGACAGTGGGAACCAAGATGATCACCAAACTGACTGGCCAGACCGTCATCGCCATGCCTTGGCGTGCACTCTCGCAGTTCGACGCCACCGGCACCTCGATCGTCGCCGCGCAGCTGCGTGACGTGGTCGTCCCTGCCGAGGGCGGTCTGGGTCTCGACGCCACCGGTGTCTCCATTGCCAATGCCGCTGTTCTCGGCGGCTCCACTGTCAGTGGTCCTGGCAACACTGATGCCACGTCCGTCGAGTCGGGTCTGTCCCGTAGCGAGCGACCGCTCCAGGCATCGAAGGCCGTCGTAGCCGCCACCAAGCATGGCGACTATGCGCGGGTCATCGGTGCCGGAGCAGCCCAGAAGCAGGAGCAGCAGCAGATCAACCTGGCCGAGGCCGCCTTTACCGGCGCCATGGCCATCCGGATGCGGGCCTTCCGCGGGCCTGGACCCTGGAGAGAGCGAACCTGAGGCACCCTCAGGTCGGCACTCCAGGGCCGCGGAACCCCGTAACACCGGGATCCGCGGCCCTTCTGTTTGTCCGGTACGTCAGACCCACCCTGGCCCCTCGGGGCCTCCGATCCAGCCCCACCAGCAGGCCGGGATCGGAACCACAGAGAGAAGACGAGGAACACCCACAGTGTCCACGGTCATCACACCGCCACTCCCGTCCGTACCGACAGACAACACCAAGGCCGACCAGGCCGACCCTCCGGAGGTTTCCCTCATGCAGCTCACCGCGCTCGACGACGCCGAGGCCCTCGGCCAGACCATCCCGTGTCGTGCCTTCGACCCCGAGGTCTTCTTCGCGGAGACGCCGGCCGACGTCGAGTACGCCAAGTCGCTCTGCGGCACCTGCCCGGTGAAGGAGGCGTGCCTGGCCGGTGCGCTGGAGCGGCGTGAGCCGTGGGGCGTCTGGGGTGGCGAGCTCTTCGTGCAGGGCGTGGTCGTCGCCCGCAAGCGGCCCCGGGGCCGTCCGCGCAAGAACGAGGTCGTGGCATGAACCCCGCGAAGTCCGCGGCAGCCGTCGGTCGGGGAGAGCAGCCCCCGATGGACAGCGCTCTGCGGCACTCCATCCGTATCGCCGCCGCCAAGGCGGATGCAGAACTCTCCCGTCCCTTCCCGAACACGCACCACGAGCAGGACCACCACATGACCCCCGCCGCCATCGATCCGACCGTCCGCGCCGAGCAGACCACCGAACTTCAGATCCAGAACAGGACACTCGAAATGCATCTTCTCCAGGAATCCCTGGCCCGGGCCCATATGCAAGAGCGCTTGCAAGAGGCCGAGCACCAACGTCTGGTCCTCCGCGTCGCGCGGGCGGCGAAGCTGAAGCGCCGCGCCGAGCGCGCTTCGCTGCGTGCCCGCAAGGCGCTCGCGGCCGCCGTGATGTAAGCGCCCCGCGCCCGGCAGGTTCCGGCCTGCACCACAGTGACGGCGATGGCCGCTCCCCTGCGAATAGGGGAGCGGCCATCGCCGCATCACGCTCTCCCTTGAGCGTCAGCCCTCTTCCAGGACCTCGGCCAGGGCGTCTTCCAGCGCGGCCCCGGCAGCGGCCTCATCGGCGAAGCCGGGGAGCCAGTCCAGCATCTCGGCCCGGAACGGCGCCTTGGCGCCCAGCTGGCAGAGCACCCCGATGGTGCTGAGCGTGACCCGGTGGATCAGCAGGTAGGCGGGCGGCAGGTTGAGCTGCTTGCCGAGGTTGTAGGCGGGCGAGCGGGGGTCGGCGATCCGGGCGGCCTGGGCACGCATCCAGCTGCGGGTGAAGTGGAAGGTGTCCACGCTGGCCGGTTCGATGATCGGCAGCAGGTACCGAAGGACGGCGTCCGGGTCCAGCTCGGTCGACGGCTTGACGAAGCCCTCCTCGCGGAGCATGTCCAGGACTCCGGAGGCGTCCCCGGCGAGGGCCATCCGCAGCGAGTCCCCGATCGGGGTGGGCAGCCCCTCGGGCAGCCGGTCCACGGTGCCGAAGTCGAGTACGCCCAGGCGCCAACCTGACGCGGTCCTGCCGTCCTTGATGAGCCGGAAGTTCCCGGGGTGCGGGTCGGCGTGCAGCAGGCCGGTGCGGGACGGGCCGGCGAACAGGAAGCGGGCCAGCAACTGGCCGGCCCGGTCGCGCTCGCGCTGGGTGCCGTTCGCGATCACCTCGGCCAGCGGGACACCGTCCAGCCACTCGGTGATCAGCACCTGGTCGGTCTGGGCCACCACCCTGGGCACCGTGATGTCCGGGTCGTCGGCGAACTCCTCGGCGTGCCGCCGCTGGGCCTCCGCCTCCAGCTCGTAGTCGAGCTCCTCGGAGACGCGTTCACGCAGCTCGGAGATCAGCGGCTTGATGTCGAGCCCGGGGATCAGCGGACCGACCAGCCAGGCCACCCGGCTGAGCTGGGTGAGGTCGGAGAGCAGTGCGTCACCGGCGCCCGGGTACTGGACCTTGACCGCGACCTCGCGCCCGTCGTGCCAGACGGCCCGGTGCACCTGGCCGATCGAGGCGGCGGCCGCCGGACGGTCGTCGAACTGCCGGAACTTCGACCGCCAGTCCTTGCCGAGCCGCTCGGACAGTGCGGCATGCACGGAGGCGGCGGGCATCGGGGGTGCGGCGTCCTGGAGTTTGGTCAGGGCGGCCCGGTAGGGCCCGGCGACCTCCTCGGGCAGTGCGGCCTCGAAGACGGACAGCACCTGCCCGAACTTCATCGCTCCGCCTTTCAACTCCCCGAGGACCTTGAAGAGTTGGTCGGCGGTGGCCTGCTGGAGTTCGGCGGTGACCACCTCCGCCGAACGCCCGCCGATCCGCTTGCCGAAGCCCAGGGTGGCGCGTCCGGCTATCCCGAGGGGCAGGGCGGCGAGCCGAGCCGTGCGGGTCACTGCCTTGCGCGGAAGATCGCTCACCCGGGGGCCTCCAAGTCAGTTGTCCCCGTCGGTCACAACAGACCGGAGGATGGTGGTCACTACGCCATTGTGCCCGCTCGACCGATCTGCTCGGTCGAACGGTCCGGTCCGATCGAATGCCTTGAGCGAAACCGCTGTTCACGCCGCCGGTCACACCGCTGGTCACGCGCTGATCGTGGTGCCGGTCGGATGGGCGACCGACACCCGGGTGCCTCGGTGCCTTGGCGTCTAGGCGCCTCGGCGTTTAGGTACCTCGGTGTCCGGGTGGGACCTGCGGCGCGCGTGGGGGCGTGCCCGACCGCTGGGGGCGCGCGTCAGCCCGAGTGCATCGACTCGTCAGGGGTGGGCCTGGGCCGGGGTACCGACTGCCAGAGGCAGCCGCAGTCCGGGTGGCTCGGCAGCCGCAGGCGCCGGGCCATGCCGTCGGCGGCGGACACCTCGCACCAGCCGTCGATGCTCGGCGGGCTCCCGCCGTCCAGGTACAGCTGGACGTGCAGCGCGGCGAGCCCGGCCACCGCGGTGGCGAGCGCGCTGTCGCAGGCGGGCGCCCGGGGCCGCCCGGGGCCCTCGTCGCCGAGCTGGGCGAGCAGCCTGGGCCAGGCCTCGTCCTCGTCCCGCCGGGCCAGGGTCGCGCAGCTGCCGCAGGCCGAGGCGCCGGGCAGGACCAGCGGCCCGACGACGCCCAGGTGCTCCAGCACGCCGACGTACAGGTGCGGGATGCCCGCGCGCATCAGCCGGTGGGCCTCGGCCGCCGCACCGGTGAAGGCGCCGCTGCCGTCCCGGGGAGCCAGCACGACCAGCACGGGCGGTGTGTCGGCGCCCGGCCGGCGGGACGGGCGGTACCGCTCGCCGACAGCGGCCCCGGAGGCCCGGTGCACCACGTCCCGGGCGGCGGTGGTGCGCAGCCGGCCGACCTCGGTGGGCGGGTACCCGGCGGGGGAGCAGTCCCGTGCCGTGACCCGGCCCTTGTCCAGGACGGTGACCGAACCGACCCCGCCCGCGGCGAGTGCGGCGGCGACGGCCGCGCCCACCCGCCCGGCGCCGCGCACCTCGACCCTGGCCCGGCACCGCCCCCGGAGCACCGCCGGGGCCTCACCGGGCGCCGGGTGCACCAGGGAGAGCGAGGCGAGGTCGGGGCCGAGCAGGTCCTGGCGCGGCCGCGGGTACCCGGCCAGGGCCTTGGCGGTGGCCTCCGCGTCGTCCAGCAGGCCGCTCTGCGCCAGCGAGGCGAGCAGCTGCGCGGCCACCGCGCTGCCGAGGCCGAGCCGCTCCCCGGCGTCGAGCAGGGCGCTGTGCTCCCGGGTGCCGTCGATCAGGTCCAGGAAGGCGGTGACGGCCTGGTCGACCTCCTCGACCAGCCGGGCGTGCCGACGGACGGTGCCGAACTGCAGGGTGTCTCGGTCCCGCCAGGCGCGGGAGAGTGCGGGCTTGAGCATGGGCCTGGACACGGGCTGCATGGCGGTCCTCCGGCGCGGTGCGAGGGCGGTACGGGACGTTGTGAGGGTGGTGCGGGGGCGGTACGGGACGTTGCGGGGGCGGTGCCGGGACGTGGCGTGAGTGGTGGTCCGACGGCAGGATGCCCGATGGCGCCGTCGGTCCGGGCCCGGTTGTCCACAGGCCCGGACCGATGATCGGACCAGCGTTTCGCACACCCTGTGGACAACTCCCGCAGCCGGTCCGGCAGCACCTTTCGCTACCGATCGGTCCGGGAAACATTTCGGCCACGGCAGCGGACTTCCGTCCGTGACACCGGGTAACGTCGGGTGCCATGGCAGCCGAAAGGGACTCCCATCCTTCGGTGTCGCCTCGGCGTGCCCGTGCAGCGTCCGGGCCGGTAGTGGCGACGCCGAGCAGCCGTGCGCGCCCGGCACCCGGCGCCTCCCCGCTCGCCGGTGCCGCCCCGCACCCCGACACCGCCTCGGTCCGCGAGACCTCCTCGTCCGTCCGGGAGACCCCGGCCGGCCGGGACGGCCGGGACGCAGCCCTGCTCCCCGCCCGGTCCGACGTCGAGGTCCGCCGCAGCGCCCGCCGCAGCCGTACGGTCTCCGCCTACCGCGAGGGCGACCGGACGATCGTGCTGATCCCCGCCCGGATGTCGCACGCGGAGGAGCAGCGTTGGGTGGCGCAGATGCTCGACAAGCTGGCCGCGCAGGAGAGCCGCCGTACGCTCGGGGACGACGCCCTGGCGGTACGGGCCCGGGAGCTGTCGGCGGCCTACCTGGGCGGCCGGGCCGAGCCCGAGCAGGTCCGCTGGGTGACCAACCAGAACTCCCGCTGGGGCTCCTGCACCCCCAGCGAGCGCACCATCAGACTCTCCCACCGGCTCCAGGGCATGCCCGGCTACGTCGTGGACTACGTGCTGCTGCACGAGCTGGCGCACCTGCTGGTGCCCGACCACGGCCCGGCCTTCTGGGCGCTGTTGGAGGCGTACCCGCGCACCGAGCGCGCGCGCGGGTACCTGGAGGGTGTCGCCTCCGCCGCCCGGCTGCCGCACATCCCCGGTGCGCGCGGCGGCCGTGCCCCGGTGCCGGACGAGGACGAAGCCCCCGAGTCCTGCGACTGACGCTCGCCGGTGGCGCGGAGCGGTGGCGCCACGACCCTGCGGCGGGCCGGTCACGCGGTGTCCCGCGCCGTCGGCGCCTGCACGGTCCCCGGAGTGCCTGCCCGACAGCGGCGCACGGTCGGCCGTCCGGCGTCCCGCCGTGCAGCGCCCCGAGGAGCGCTCCGGCCAGTCGTTCGGCCGGTTCGGCCTGTCAGGCAGTGCGCAGGCGCGCCAGGGCGACCAGCTCGCGGACGGAGACGTCGGTCAGCTCCGGCAGGCGGTCGTAGTCGAACCAGCGCAGGTCCAGCGACTCCTCGCTGATCAGCGCCTCCGCGCCGGCCGGGGCCAGCGCGACGTACTGGACGTCGAGGTGGGTGTTCTCCGGCTGGTCCTTGCCGGTGCAGCGCACCTGGTGCCGGTCGAGCTTGACCGGTGTCGGCACACCGTCGACGCCGAGCAGCCGGAGCCCCTGGATCCCGGACTCCTCGGTGGCCTCGCGCAGTGCGGCGGCGGCCAGGGTGGCGTCGCCGGGCTCGCAGTGGCCGCCCATCTGCAGCCAGATGCCGACCTTGGGGTGCAGGGTCAGCAGCACCCGCCCGGCGGCCGGGTCGACCACCACGGCGCTGGCGGTGATGTGCGCGGGCAGGCAGCTGCGGTAGAGGCCCTCCGGCTGGTCTGCCAGGTGGTTGAGGTAGTCCCGGCGGAGCTGTTCCTGGTCGGCGTCGGCCACGGACCAGCCGGACAGGGCGCGGACGGCGTCGGAGTGCAGGCCGGTGCCGGCCGTGTCGATCAGGGTCATGCCTTGTTCTCGCCCTCGCCCTTGCCGTTCCCGTCCGACTCCTTGCCCGGCTCGGCGGAGCCCGGCCCACCCGTGCCGTGCCCGCCCGCCGCGGCCTCGCCGAGCAGCTTGTCGAGTGCGTCGAAGTCGATGCCGCCCTCGGCGGCGTCACCGGTGCCCTGGTGCACGAAGCCGTCCGGGTCGTCCAGGTCGGCGGCGGTGGGGAGCATGTCGGGGTGCTCCCAGAGCGAGTCGCGGCCCTCGATGCCGCGCGCGTCGGCCAGCGAGGCCCACAGCCGGGAGGCGTCGCGCAGCCGGCGCGGACGGAGTTCGAGGCCGACCAGGGTGGCGAAGGTCTGCTCGGCGGGGCCACCGGCGGCGCGGCGGCGGCGTACCGTCTCGCGCAGGGCGCCGGCCTGCGGCAGGTGCGGCTCGGCGGCGGCGTGCACGACCGCGTCCACCCAGCCCTCGACCAGGGCGAGGGCGGTCTCCAGGCGGGCCAGGGCGGCCTTCTGCGCCGGGGTGTCCTCCGGCTGGAGCAGGCCTCCCGCGAGGGCCTCCTGGAGCGCTTCGGGGTTGCTCGGGTCGAGCTGGCCGACCAGCTCCTCCATCCGGGAGCTGTCCACCTTGATGCCGCGCGCGTAGGCCTCGACGGCGCCGAACAGGTGCGCCCGAAGCCACGGGACGTGGGCGAAGAGCCGCTGGTGGGCCGCCTCGCGCAGGGCCAGGTAGAGCCGGACCTCCTCGGCGGGGACGCTCAGGCCCTCGCCGAACTCGGCGACGTTCTGCGGCAGCAGCGCCGCCTTGCCGGCCGGGGCGAGCGGCAGGCCGACGTCGGTGGAGCCGACCACCTCGGCGGCCAGCGCGCCGAGCGCCTGGCCGATCTGGGTGCCGAACATCGCGCCGCCCATCGAGCGCATCATGCCCATCAGTGGCCCGGCCATGGCCTGCATCTCCTCGGGCAGCACGCCGCCCATGGCGCCCGCGACCCGCTCGGCGACCGGGTCGACCAGGTCCTTCCAGACCGGCAGGGTGGCCTCGATCCACTCGGCCCGGCTCCACGCCACGGCGGTGTTCGCGCCGGAGGGGAACTCGGTGGCGGAGTCGAGCCAGAGGTCGGCGAGGCGGACGGCCTCCTCGACGGCCGAGCGCTCGGCGGCGCCGACCGAACGGTCCTTGCTCTTGCCCTCGGCGGGCTCGGCGACCACGGTCTGCCGGGCGATGTCCTTGGCCAGCTCCCAGTTCACCGGGCCGCCGTCGAAGGAGAGCATCTGGCCGAGCTGCTGGAAGGCGGCGCCCAGGTCGTTGGGGTTGAGCCCGCCGAACATCGCACCGAAGGGGTTGTCGCCCCCGCCGGGGCCACCGGGGGCGCCGGGCATGCCCATGCCGCCCATGCCGAAGAGGGCGCCCAGCGGGTTGGCACCGCCGAAGCCGAAGGGCTGCTGCGGCGTCGGGCCGGAGCCCGGTTCGGAGCCCTTGGCCGCGTCCGACCTGCCCTGCCCGGGCCTGTCCTGACCGTGCTCGTCCTTGCCGGGCGTGGCCTTGCCGTCCTCGGGCTCCTCGGGCGGAACGCCGAATCCGAAGGGGAGGTCGCTCACGGGGTCCTCGATCTGGTCGGCCGTCACGCGGGTGGTGTGGCGGGGAGGTGCGGGCCCAAGGCGGGGGGTGCGGAGCAGCGGCTCGGCGACCCGGGCCGTGCCGGGTGCACTGCCAGGCCCGCGCCTCGGGCAGGATGGACGGTACGTGACACTCGTACGTACGCACATAAGCTAACCGTGGAGGATGGCCGGTGAGTTCCCCGCCTTCGGACGTTCGCTCTGGGCTGACCGGAGGTGAGGACGCCCCAGTTGCCGCGGGTTCGCCGTCTCCAGCCTACGGCGGGCGTCCACTGACCGTGGCCGTCACCGGTGCCGCCGGGGTGCTCGGCGAGCGCGTCGCGGCGCGGCTGGTGGCCTCGCCGCACGTCCGCAGGGTGCTGGCGCTGGACGACCGGCGCGGTGAGGTGCCCGGTGTGCACTGGCGGGTCCTGGACGTCCGGGACCCGGCGGTGGCCGAGCGGCTGGCCGGGGTGGACGTGGTGGTCCACCTGGCGATGGACTTCGGGATGGAGTCCGACGCCCGGGCGCGCAGCGCGTACAACGTGCGCGGCGCCCAGACCGTGGTCACCGCGGCGGCGGCGGCCGGGGTCGGCCGGGTGGTGCTCTGCACCTCGGCGATGGTCTACGGCGCGCTGCCGGACAACGAGGTGCCGTTGGCCGAGGACTCCGAGCTGCGGGCCACCGAGGAGGCCTCGCTGGTCGGCGACCTGCTGGAGATCGAGCGTCTGGCCCGCCGCGCGCCGCGCGCCCACCCGGGTCTCCAGGTGACCGTCCTGCGCCCCGCGGTGGTCGTGGGCCCCGGCGTGGACACCGTGCTGACCAGGCACTTCGAGGCGCCCAGGCTGCTGGTGGTGGCCGGTTCGCGCCCCTGCTGGCAGTTCTGCCACGTGGACGACCTGGCCTCGGCGCTGGAGTACGCGGCCCTGGGGCTGGTCGAGGGCGAGGTGACGGTCGGCTGCGACGGCTGGCTGGAGCAGGAGGACGTCGAGGAGCTGTCGGGCATCCGGCGGATGGAGCTGCCGGCCTCGCTGGCGCTCGGTACGGCGGCCCGGCTGCACCGGCTGGGGCTGACCCCGGCTCCGGCGGGCGATCTCGCGTACACCATGTACCCGTGGGTGGTCTCCGGCAGCCGGTTGCACGAGGCGGGCTGGCGGCCGTCGTTCGGCAACGAGGAGGTGCTGGCCGAGCTGCTGGCGCAGGTCTCGGGCAAGCACGCGGTGGCGGGGCGGCGGCTGGGCGGCAAGGAGGCGGCGACCAGCCTGGGAGCGGCCGGTGCGACGGTGGCCCTGGTCGGTACGGCCGCGCTGGTCCGTCGGGCCCGCAAGCGCCGCCGGTTCTAGGCCCCGCGCACCCGGGGCGGCGGGAGGCCGGTCCGGGCGCGGCGAACGGTGCGAACGGCCCGGCACCTCGGTGGCGGGCCGTTCGCGGAGCCGGTGCCGTCGGCATCGGACCCACAGGATTACCGCATTGCGAAATTTCCCAATCGTGATGCGGAAGCCTCTTGCCGAATCCCACCTCGGATGAGGAATCATGGTGACCATGACCGAGAACCGCGACCCCATCCGCCTGCTCGCCGTCCGGGAGACCCCGCTCTCGCTGGACGAGGTCTACGAGGCCGTCGGTGACGACGCGGCCGGCGGCACCACGGTCTTCGTGGGGACGGTCCGGGACCACGACGGCGGCAAGTCGGTCGCCGCGCTGGAGTACAGCGCCCACCCGACCGCCGAGCGGGAGATGCGCCGGATCGCCGAGAAGATCGTCGCGGAGTTCCCGGTGCGCGCGCTGGCGGCGGTGCACCGGGTCGGCCGGCTGGAGATCACCGACAAGGCGGTCATCGTCGCGGTGTCCTGCCCGCACCGGGGCGAGGCCTTCGCTGCGGCCCGCCGGCTGATCGACGACCTCAAGCACGAGGTGCCGATCTGGAAGCACCAGGTCTTCGCCGACGGCGAGGAGGAGTGGGTGGGCGCCGGCTCCTGCTAGGGCCCGTCCGCAGGATCCCGTCCGCCGGGCGGGTTCACCCGATCGGGCAACCGGGGCCCGGTGCGTCCCTCCGGGTGGTGACAGGAGGCGTCGTCCCGTAACCCGGACGGCGCTGCGGCCGTTGTC
The DNA here is from genome assembly GCF_042264695.1 of Kitasatospora sp. NPDC056138. Taxonomy (NCBI): domain Bacteria; kingdom Bacillati; phylum Actinomycetota; class Actinomycetes; order Kitasatosporales; family Streptomycetaceae; genus Kitasatospora; species Kitasatospora sp. NPDC056138. Next base: position 18,493 of record NZ_JBHJVK010000003.1, read on the forward strand.
CGCCAGGTTGGTTAATCTGCTCATAGACACGACGAGCTGGGAGTACTGACATGGCTGCGCTCGCCTGGTTGATCATCCCCGTAGTCGCGGCGATCGCCGCCATGATCTGGGCCGGCTGGGCGGCCCGGACACCCAGGGCCACCGGTGACCCGGCCTCGCTGGCCGAGCACCAGCGCTTCCGCGCGGCGATGGAGCGCAGCACGGCCACCGTTCCGGGCGGCAACGGGCAGTAGCCCGGAGCGCGCTCCGTCACCCTCGTCCCGTACTGTCGAGCCATGCCACGCCGCTCTGCGACGATGCTCGCCGCGACCCTGATGCTGATAGCACTGTTGTGTGCCTCGGTACTGATGAAGGTGCCGTACACCGAGATGAGTCCGGGGCCGACGTTCAACACGCTCGGGGTGCAGGACGGTGGCGACCAGCCGGTGATCAACATCACCGGGCACCAGACCTATCCGGTCAGCGGGCACCTCAACATGACCACGGTCCAGGTGACGGGGGCGAAGTACCAGCCCAGCCTGGTCTCGGTGGTGGTCGGCTGGCTGCGTGACGACGTCCTGGTGGTGCCGCACGAGAACGTCTACCCCGAGGGGCAGACCGACCAGCAGGCCCAGCAGCAGAACGCCGAGGAGTTCGCCTCCTCCGAGGACAGCGCCAAGACCGCCGCACTGACCCAGCTGGGGATTCCGGTCGGGACCGAGGTGGTCGTCTCCTCCGTGGTGGCCGGCGGCCCCTCCGAGGGGAAGCTGCACGCGGGCGACCAGATCGTGGCGGTGGACGGCACGCCGATCACCTCGCAGGCGCAGGTGGCTCAGCAGGTGACCAAGCACAAGCCCGGTGAGACGGTCGAGTTCACCGTGGTCCCGCACGGCAGGGACGGCGTCACGCCGGACCCGGCGGCCGAGAAGAAGGTCGCGATCACCACCGCCAGGGCGACGGACGGCACCGGCCGGGCGATCGTCGGGATCGGTCCCGGGGTGACCCACGACTACCCGTTCAAGATCGACATCGGGCTGCAGGACGTCGGCGGCCCGAGCGCCGGCCTGATGTTCTCGCTCGGCATCATCGACAAGCTCACCCCCACCGACCTGACCGGCGGCAAGTTCGTCGCCGGGACGGGCACGATCAGCGACGACGGCAAAGTCGGCCCGATCGGCGGCATCTCGATGAAGCTGATCGCCGCCCGGGAGAAGGGCGCCGAGTACTTCTTCACCCCGGCCGACAACTGCGCCGAGGCCGCCGGGAACACGCCCGGCGGCCTGCGGCTGATCAAGGTGAACACACTGGCCGACGCGCTGAAGGCGCTCGACGAGGTCAGGGCCGGCCAGACCGCAGCGCTGCCGTCCTGCAGCAAGTAGCCGGCCGGGCCGGCCGCCGCCCGCTCAGGAGAAGGTGGCCAGCAGTGCTTCGGTGAGGCCCGGCACCAGGTCGGGGCCGGTGAGCACCTCGCGGGCGACGTCCTTGGAACGCAGCCGCAGGGCGATCTCCTTCTTCCCGTCGCGCAGCACGGCGGCGGTGATCCGCACCTCCTGGCGGTCCGGGTGGTTGGCCACCCAGTCGGCCAGCTGCGCCTCGGTGGCGTTCTTGGGGCGGGACTGCTCGGCGCCCGGCGGCAGCATCAGCCGCTCGACCACCAGCGCGCAGCCGGACACCATGTCGGGCCAGGCGATGGTGCCGAGGAACTTGTCCAGCTCCATCCCGGTCGGCAGCTCGTCCTGCTCGACCGGGGTCAGGCCAGGGTCCTCCTCGTCGGCCAGGCCGAGCTGCCTGGCCAGCGCGGGGTCGGTCTTCTTCAGCTTCGCGCCGTCGATCAGGGCGAACAGCCGGGCCGGGAGGTCCCAGCCGAGCGAGGAGGCGTACTCGTCGATCTCCAGGGCGGCGCGGGTGAGCGGGGTGGCGGCCGGCGGGCGGCCGTCGCCGGACAGGGTGTGGCTTGCATCGGACATGTCCCAATCCTCACATGAGCGGCTCCCCGTCGTCCCCGTGCGGAACCGGTGTACGGACCGTGGGAACTCAGGTAATCACCGACTAAGTTGCATAAAGGACCGACTCGCTCGCCCCGACCCGCTCACCCACGACACAGCAGAGGTGCCACCTTGGTGTTCCAGATGCCGGACCGACCGGGACCGGGCTTCCGGCCCAGAGTCGGCCCACCCTCACGCCGGGCGCGGGTCCTGCTGCTGACCGCCGCGGTGCTCGCGGCGCTGATCGTGCTGTTCGTCCTGTTCGCAGGTCTGTGGACGGACTGGCTCTGGTTCAAGTCGGTCGGCTACTCCTCGGTCTTCGGCACCCAGCTGTCGGCGAAGATCGGACTGTTCGCGGTCTTCGGCCTGGTCATGGCCGTCGTCGTCGGCGTCAACCTCTGGCTGGCGTACCGGTTGCGGCCGCCGCTCTCGGCGATGTCGGTGGAGCAGCAGAGCCTGGACCGCTACCGGATGGGCGTGGCCCCGCACAAGCGCTGGCTGCTGGTGGCGATCTCGCTGCTGATCGGTCTGGTCGCCGGTGCGGCGGCGGCCGGCCAGTGGCGCACCTGGCTGCTGTGGACCAACCAGACGCCGTTCGGCGAGAAGGACAGCCAGTTCCACCTGGACGTCGCCTTCTACGCCTTCTCGCTGCCCTGGTACGAGTTCCTGCTCGGCTTCGCGTTCAGTGCGGTGATCGTCTCGCTGCTGGCCGCCGTGCTGGTGCACTACCTGTACGGGGGCCTGCGCCTGCAGGGCCCCGGGCGGCGGGCGAGCGCCGGCGCGCAGGGTCACCTGGCCGTGCTGCTGGGTGCGTTCGTGCTGCTCAAGGCGGTCGCGTACTGGCTGGACCGGTACGCGCTGGCGGTGAAGTCCGGCGCCTACAAGGGTGTGGACGGCTGGACCGGGCTGCGCTACGTGGACGCCAACGCGTACCTGCCGGCCAAGACCATCCTGTTCTTCGTCGCGATCATCTGTGCGCTGCTGTTCTTCCTGACGCCGATCCGCCGCACCTGGGCCCCGGCGTTGATCGGCTTCGGCCTGATGGCGCTCTCGGCGGTGCTGATCGGCGGGCTCTACCCGGCGATCGTGCAGCAGTTCCAGGTCAAGCCGAACGAGCAGGCCAAGGAGACGCCGTACATCCAGAAGAACATCGACGCCACCCGGCAGGCGTACGGCATCGCGGACAGCCGGACCCAGCAGTACACGCCCAAGGACTCGACCACCGCCGAGGCGCTCAAGCAGGACGCCCAGACCATCTCGGACATCCGCCTGCTGGACCCGAACGTGGTCTCGCCGGCCTTCCAGCAGCTCGAGCAGCAGCGCTCGTACTACGCCTTCCCGAAGACCCTGAACGTCGACCGGTACGGCACCGGCACCGCCGCCCAGGACACCGTGATCGGCGTGCGCGAGCTCGACCTGAACGGCGTCCAGCAGCGGAACTGGATCAACGACCACTTCAAGTACACCCACGGCTACGGCGTCGTCGCGGCCAAGGGGAACCAGGTCAACTCCCAGGGGCAGCCGGTCTTCACCGAGTCGGGCCTGCCGGCCACCGGCGCCCTCGGGGACTACCAGCAGCGGGTCTACTACGGGGAGAAGAGCACCCAGTACTCGATCGTCGGCGGCTCCAACAGCGAGATCGACTACACCACCGACACCGGTGCCGACCAGACGTACAAGTACACCGGCGACAGCGGCGTCTCGCTGGACAACCCGCTGACCCGGGCCGCGTACGCGGTGAAGTTCGCCGAGCCGAAGATCCTCTACTCGGGTGCGATCGCCGACGGCGCCAAGGTGATCTACGACCGGACACCCAAGGAGCGGGTGGAGAAGGTCGCGCCCTGGCTCTCCATCGACGCCGACCCGTACCCGGTGGTGGAGAACGGCCGGCTGGTCTGGGTCCTGGACGGCTACACCACCTCCGACGGCTACCCGTTCTCGTCCAAGACCACGCTCGGCGACGCCACCAAGGACTCGCTGACCGACCAGCGCGGCCGGACGCTGACCGCCGCCAACGAGGTCAACTACATCCGCAACTCGGTGAAGGCCACCGTGGACGCGTACACCGGCGAGGTGACGCTCTACCAGTGGGACGACGCGGACCCGGTGCTGAGGACCTGGATGAAGGCCTTCCCCGGCACGATCGAGCCCAGGAGCGCCATCCCGGGCACGCTGCTGCCGCACCTGCGGTACCCGCAGGACATGTTCAAGGTCCAGCGCGACCTGCTGGCGATGTACCACATGACGGACGCCAACGCCTTCTTCAACGGCACCGACATCTGGCAGGTCCCGCAGGACCCGACCACCGGCACCGGTGACGTGCAGCCGCCGTACTACCTGACGGTCCGGATGCCCGACGCGGCCGCCGCCAGCTTCTCGCTGACCACCTCCTTCGTACCCAGCAAGCGCGACAACCTGGCCGCCTTCATGGCGGTCGGCGCGGACCCGGGGCCGGACTACGGCAAGATCCGGGTCCTCAAGGTGCCCGGGGACACCGGCACGCTCGGTCCGAACCTGGCGCAGGCCAAGTTCAACTCCGACCCCGAAGTCGCCCGCCAGCTCAACATCCTGAAGAACGGCAGCGGCTCCGACGTCGAGTACGGCAACCTGCTGACCCTCCCGGTCGGCGGCGGCCTGCTCAACGTCGAACCGGTGTACGTGCGCGGGAACAGCGCCAAGTACCCGGTGCTGCAGAAGGTGCTCGCGGTGTACGGCAAGGACAACGTGGCCTTCGAGAACACCCTGGAGGACGCGCTGAAGAAGGTCTTCGGCGCCGCGACCAGCGGAGCCCCGGCCACGCCGAACGCGCCCGGCACCACCAGCCCCGGCACCACCGCGCCGGGCACCACCACCCCGCCTGCCACCGGATCGCGGACCGGCGCCAACCCGGCGCTGGACAAGGCGCTGCAGGACGCCCAGAAGGCGTTCACCGACGGCCAGGACGCGCTGAAGAGCGGGGACTGGACCAGGTACGGCCAGGACCAGAAGGCCCTTCAGGACGCGCTCTCGGCCGCGGCCGCGGCGCAGCAGCAGGGCGGCGGCGGTGCCCCGGCACCGTCCTCCTCGCCCACCGCCAGCCCCTGAGCTGCGGTTAACCGATTTCTGTTCCACTCCGCGACCGTGCTACGGTTGAGACACAACGACGCGGGGTGGAGCAGCTCGGTAGCTCGCTGGGCTCATAACCCAGAGGTCGCAGGTTCAAATCCTGTCCCCGCTACTCGATAGTCAGAAGGCCCGGCAGATTCATCTGCCGGGCCTTCTGCATGTCCGCACGGCGTGTCGGCCTGCTCCGGTACTATGCGTGACTGGGGTTTGTGGGGCTCAAGTGTCGGGAAATCGACAAAGCGCTGAAGCAATCTCGCCGGGCTTCGGCCCCGCTCCGCCAAAAACGGCCGGAGCAGGTGTACGCGGGTTGCGGGTGATGCGACGATGGGCCACACGGGGGATGCAGGACGACGGCTGACGAGCCGTCCGATCCGGCGCACCCCTTGGGGGTCCCCCTGGCCGAAGGCTGGGGGAGGATGCCGCAGCACTCTGGGGGAGCGGGAGTCGGCATGAAGCTGATCGGCAGGAACGACACGGGAGCGAGGCCCACCCCGGCCAAGGGCACCAGCACGGCGCAGGCCGACGGAGCGGGCGAGCCGCTCCGCGACGCCGACACCGAGGCCTGGGCGATCGGCCCCGAGGACACTCAACGGGCTCTGCCCACCCAGCGCACCAGCAGCCTGACGGGCGGTCCCGAGCCGGCGGCCGGCTCGGGACCCGAGCGGCTGGTGCACGTCTCGGCGCAGCAGCTCCTGGACGCCATCGGTCCGTACGGAACCGCGTCGGTCTCCGTCGAGCCCGACGGCGAGGAGGAGACGAGCTTCGAGTCCGCGCTGGCCGCCCGCGAGCAGGCCGCACTGGAGTCCAGGCACCGGCAGGCGGCCGACGGCGGCGACGCCAACGCGGCGAGCCAGCTCGGCGCGCTGCTGCTGCGCCGGGGGGACCTGGAGGACGCCGAGCCGTACCTGCGCAGCGCCGCCGCCGCCGGGCTGCGCGCGGCGGCCAACAACCTCGGGGTGCTGCTGCACCAGCGCGGTCACCGGGCCGAGGCGGCCCAGTGGTGGCGGCAGGCCGCCGTCGCGGGCAGTGCGCCGGCCGCGCACGCGCTCGGCCTCCAGCTGCGCGACCAGGGCGAGGAGGAGGCCGCCGAGTACTGGCTGCACTTCGCCGCCGAGCAGGGGCACCCGCTCGGGGCGTACGCCCTGGGCGACCTGATGGAGCACCGGCGGGACGTCCGGGCCGAACGCTGGTTCCGGGCCGCCGCCGACGCCGGCCACCGCGAGGCCGCGTACCGGCTGGCCCGGATGCGCGAGGCGGCCGGGGACAAGGAGACCGCCGAGACCTGGTACCGCACCGCCGCCGCGCGCAGCCACGCCCGCGCCGCGCTGCGGCTCGGCGTGCTGCTGGAGGAGCGGGCCCACCAGGACCCGGCCTGCGCCGACGAGGCCGCCCGCTGGTACCGCCAGGCGGCGCAGAATGGCGAGGCCAGGGCGGCCTGTGCACTGGGCTTCCTGCTGCGCGACGCCGGGGATCCCACCGCCGCCGCCGAGTGGTGGCAGGAGGCCGCGGAGGCGGGCGACGGCATGGCCGCGAACGCGCTCGGAGCGCTGCACGCGAGTCGGGGCGAGGCCGCCGAGGCCGAGCGCTGGTACCGCGTGGCGATGGATGCCGGCGACCACAACGGCGCCTTCAACCTCGGGCTGCTCTGCGCGGGCGCGGGACGCGAGGCGCAGGCCGAGCAGTGGTACCGGCGGGCCGCGTACGCCGGGCACCGGGAGGCGTGCAACGCGCTGGCCGTGGTGCTCCTCCAGCGCGGCGACGAGTCCGGCGCCGAGCCCTGGTTCTCCAAGGCCGCCGAGGCCGGGAGCGTCGACGGCGCCTTCAACCTCGGTGTCCTGCACGCCGGGCGCGGGGAGCAGCAGCAGGCGCACGAGTGGTACGCGCGCGCCGCTGCCGAGGGGCACGGCGAGGCGGCGCTCCAGCTGGCGGTGGCGCAGGAGCAGCGGGGCAATCTGACCGGTGCGCTGGAGCGCTACCGGCAGGCGGGCTCGGGCGGTTCGGCCGAGGGCGCGTTCCGGCTGGCCTCGCTGCTGGACCGGCGTGGTGACGCGGATGAGGAGGCCGAGCACTGGTACGCGGTGGCCGCCGACGCCGGGCACCGGCGGGCGCAGGTGCGGATGGGCGTACGGGCCGCGGAGCGGGGTGCGCTGCAGATCGCCGAGAGCTGGTACCGGCGCGCCGCGGAGGCGGGCAGCCGCAGCGCGGCGTTCAACCTGGGCCTGCTGCTGGCGCGGCAGGACAGCGAGGCCGAGGCGATGCTCTGGTACACCCGGGCCGCGGACGCGGGGCACGGGCGGGCGGCGCTGCGGCTGGCGCTGCTGGCGCTGCGCCGGGGCGAGCCGCTGCAGGCGGAGAGCTACTGCCGGCGGGCGACGGAGTACGGGCCCGCGGAGGTCGCGGAGCGGGCGGCCCGGCTGCTGGGGGCGCTGCACTCGGAGCTCAGCGCCTGAGTTCCGGCGGTCGGGGGCGGGTCCGTCCGGAGCAGGGGGCGCGGCGGGAGGCGGCGGGCGACAGCCGGGCGGCGGTCCGGCGGCCCGCTGGTGCCCCGCGGCCCCCAGTGAGTGCTGCGGGCCGGCGCGGCTCCGGTGCCGTTTGAGCCGTGCGGCTCCGCGTACGACCGGGTCCTGTCCCGGCCCCGGGGCGGGCCGGCAGTGCGTCAGGAGGGTGTCCGGTGGTCAGGGTCTCGCGCAGTTGGGACAGAGGCCGCGGTAGGTGACCTCGGCGCCCGAGATGACAAAGCCGAAGCGCTCGGTGGCGGGCAGGGCGGCAATTGGATCACCCTGGGGGTGGACGTCGCGGATCGCGCCGCAACCGGAGCAGATCAGGTGCTGGTGGGCGTGGTGCGCATTGGGGTCGTACCGCTTGGCGCGGCCGTCGGTGCTGACCTCCAGCACCTCGCCGAGGATCACCAGCTCGCCGAGGGTGTTGTAGACGGTGGCGCGGCTGATCTCGGGCAGTCGCTCCACCGCGCGTGCGTGCACCTCGTCGGCGGTCAGGTGCACGTGGTCGCCGTCGAGGACCTCCGCCACGACACGCCGCTGCGAGGTCAGCCGCCACCCACGTCCGCGAAGTCGTTCCAGCAGGTCACTCATGGGGACAGGGTAAGCCACATTCCGAAGTTGGTTCCAGTGTTGACTTAGACAAAGTCCAAGCTAGGATCGAGTCCGTCACGACCGGATAACGCGGAGGCACTGCCATGACGACCCAGGACGAGCTGCGGCCCACCCTCACCACGGAGGCCGGTGCCCCCGTCGCGGACAACCAGAACACCGAGACCGCCGGCATAGGCGGCCCGGCGCTGATCCAGGACCAGCTGCTGTTCGAGAAGCTCGCGCACTTCAACCGCGAGCGCATCCCGGAGCGCGTGGTGCACGCCCGCGGCGCCGCCGCGTACGGCACCTTCACGGTGACCGCCGACGTCTCCGCGTACACCCGGGCGAAGTTCCTCTCGGAGGTCGGCAAGCAGACCGAGACCTTCCTGCGCTTCTCCACCGTGGCCGGCAACCTCGGCTCGGCCGACGCCGTCCGTGACCCGCGCGGGTTCGCGCTGAAGTTCTACACCGAGGACGGCAACTACGACCTCGTCGGCAACAACACCCCGGTGTTCTTCATCAAGGACGCCATCAAGTTCCCGGACTTCATCCACACCCAGAAGCGCGACCCGTACACCGGTTCGCAGGAGGCGGACAACGTCTGGGACTTCTGGGGCCTGTCGCCCGAGTCCACCCACCAGGTGACCTGGCTCTTCGGTGACCGCGGCATCCCGGCCACCTACCGCCACCTGAACGGCTACGGCTCGCACACCTACCAGTGGCAGAACGAGGCCGGTGAGTACTTCTGGGTGAAGTACCACTTCAAGACCGACCAGGGCATCAAGAACCTCACCCAGGACGAGGCCAACAGGCTCGCCGGTGAGGACCCGGACAGCCACCAGCGCGACCTGCGCGAGGCGATCGAGCGCGGCGAGTTCCCGAGCTGGACCGTCCAGGTGCAGATCATGCCCGCCGCCGACGCCGCGCAGTACCGCTTCAACCCGTTCGACCTGACCAAGGTCTGGCCGCACGAGGACTACCCGCCGATCGAGATCGGCAAGCTGGAGCTCAACCGCAACCCGGAGAACGTCTTCGCCGAGGTCGAGCAGTCGATCTTCTCGCCGGCGCACTTCGTCCCCGGCATCGGCCCGTCCCCGGACAAGATGCTCCAGGGCCGTCTGTTCGCCTACGCGGACGCCCACCGCTACCGGGTCGGCATCAACGCCGACCACCTGCCGGTGAACCGCCCGCACGCCACCGAGGCGCGCACCAACAGCCGTGACGGCTACCTGTACGACGGCCGCCACGGCCGCCAGAAGAACTACGAGCCGAACAGCTTCGGCGGCCCGGTCGAGACCGGCCGTCCGCTCTGGTCCGCCGTCCCGGTCACCGGCACCACCGGCACCCACGAGGCCCCCTCGCACACCGAGGACAACGACTTCGTGCAGGCCGGCAACCTCTACCGGCTCTTCTCCGAGGACGAGAAGCAGCGCCTGATCGCCAACCTGGCCGGCTTCATCGCCAAGGTCTCGGCCGACCGCGACGACATCGTCGAGCGGGCGATCGGCAACTTCCGCCAGGCCGACGCCGACTACGGCCAGCGGCTGGAGAACGCGGTCCGCGAGCTGCGCAAGCAGAAGTAGCCGCAGGCCGCCGCCAAGACCGCGGGCCCTGGAACCAGCTTTCTCCTGGTTCCAGGGCCCGCACCCACGAGGCGGCCGGATCAGACGCTCAGCCGGCGCAGCGTCTCGTCGTGCAGCAGCCCGTTGGAGGCCACCGCGTCCGCGCCGTTCGGTCCGTCGATCCCGTCGAGCCCGGTGAAGCGGCCGCCCGCCTCCTGGACGATCACGCACGGCGCCGCCATGTCCCACAGGCTCAGCTCCGGCTCGGCCGCCATGTCCACTGCGCCCTCGGCGACCATCATGTACGACCAGAAGTCACCGAACGCCCGGGTCCGCCAGCAGGACCGGGAGAGGTCGAGGAAGGCGTCCAGCCGGCCGCGGTCCTCCCAGCCGGTGAGCGAGGAGTACGAGAGCGAGGAGTCCTCGATCCGGGAGACCCCGGACACCTCGATCCGGCTCGCCTTGGCCAGGCTGCGGCCGGCGTACGCGCCCAGGCCCTTCGCCGCCCACCAGCGGCGGCCCAGCGCCGGGGCGGAGACCATGCCGACCACCGGCTGCTGCTCGCCGTCCGGGCCGTCCTCCAGCAGCGCGATCAGGGTGGCCCAGACCGGTACGCCCCGGACGTAGTTCTTGGTCCCGTCGATCGGGTCGATCACCCAGCGGCGCGGGCCCGAGCCCTGCAGGCCGAACTCCTCGCCCAGCACCGCGTCGCGCGGGCGGGCCCGCTGCAGCACGCTGCGCAGCAGCTCCTCGGTGGCCTTGTCGGCGTCGCTCACCGGTGTCAGGTCGGGCTTGGTCTCGATCTGCAGGTCCAGCGCCTTGAAACGGTCCATGGTGACGGAGTCGGCCGAGTCGGCGAGGACGTGGGCGAGGCGGAGGTCATCGTGGTAGTCGGCCATGCTCGAACACTATCGAGGCATCGGGAGCCGCGTCAGGGTGGCTCGCAGGGCGGGACGTCAGTGGCCGCTGCCGCTGAGCTGGAGACCGACCACGCCGGCGATCACCATGGTGATCGAGACCAGTTTGAGCACCGAGGTCGACTCGTCCATCCAGATCATCCCGTAGACCGCGGTACCGGCCGCGCCGATGCCGGTCCAGACCGCGTAGGCGCTGCCCACCGGCAGGGACTTGAGCGAGAGGGTCAGCAGGCCGAAGCTGCCGAGCGCGAAGCAGGCGAAGCCGATGGTGGGCCAGAGCTTGGTGAAGCCGTCGCTCAGCTTGAGGTTGATCGCGAACCCGGTCTCCAGCAGACCGGCGATGATCACCAAGGCCCATGCCATCGAGCTGACTCCCTGCCGCGTCGAGGACTGACCTTCCTATGATCGCCACGCGCGGGCCGTCCGACACCTCCCGCCGGGCAATCGGGCACGGCGTCGGGACGCGGGGAACCGTCCGCAGCGGGAGCGGCCGTGGCCGGCCCGGCCCCTTCGGTGCGGGCGGTTCCCCGCTCCCCGGGCGGGAACCGTCGGACAGGCCTCAGTCGCCCTCGCGGGCTTCGCGGGTGGCCAGCAGACGGCGCAGCGAGTAGAGGCGGGCGGGGTCGGCGTGGCCGTCGGTGACCCAGGCGTCGAGGGCGCAGTCGGGTTCGTCGTGGCTGCAGGCGCGCGGGCAGTCGGCGGTGCCGGACTCCAGGTCGGGGAAGGCGTGGATGACCCGGGACGGGTCGATGTGGGAGAGGCCGAAGGAGCGGAAGCCCGGGGTGTCGATCACCCAGCCCGGGTCGAGCGCCTTCCTGGAGCCGGGCTTGGCGCCGGGCGGCGGCGGAAGCCGCAGGGCCAGCGCCGAGACGGTGGTGTGCCGACCGCGCCCGGTCACCGCGTTGACGTGCCCCGTGATCCGCTGGCGTGCCGGGACCAGCGCGTTGACCAGCGTGGTCTTGCCGACGCCTGAGTGCCCGATGAACACCGTGGAGCGCCCGCGCAGGTGCTCCCGGACGGCCTCCGCGTCCTCGGCGGACAGCTCGTCCCGCCGGGTGACGACGTAGCGGATGCCCAGCGGCGCGTACGACTCCAGCAGCGGTTCGGCCGGGGCGAGGTCGGACTTGGTGAGGACCAGCAGCGGTTCCATCCCCGCGTCGTACGCGGCGACCAGGCAGCGGTCGATCAGCCGGGGCCGGGGCTCCGGGTCGGCCAGGGCGGTGACGATGGCCAGCTGCTCGGCGTTGGCGACGACGATCCGCTCGTACGGGTCGTCGTCGTCCGCCGTGCGCCGCAGGACCGAGGTGCGCTCCTCGACCCGGACGATGCGGGCGAGCGTGTCGGGTTCGCCGGAGAGGTCGCCGACCACGTTGACCACGTCGCCGACGACGACCCCCTTGCGGCCCAGTTCGCGGGCCTTCATGGCGACGACCTCGCGCTCCTGCTTGGTCCCGGCGTCCACCAGGCAGGTGAGCCGACCCCGGTCCACCGTGAGGATCATCGCCTCGGCGGCGTCCTCGTGCTTGGGCCGGATCCGGGTCCGCGGCCGGGAGCCCCGGCGGGCCGGGCGGTTGCGGATGTCGTCCTCGTCGGCGTCCTTGCCGTAGCGGCGCATGGTGCAGTACTCCCCTTAGCCCTGACCCAGTAGATCGGCCCACATCTGCGGGAAGTCGGGCAGGGTCTTGGCCGTGGTCGCCACGTTCTCCACCCGGACGCCTTCGACCGCGAGGCCCAGCACCGCTGCGGCGGTGGCCAGGCGGTGGTCCTCGTAGGTGTGGAAGACGCCGCCGTGCAGCGGGCGCGGACGGATCCGCAGGCCGTCCTCGGTCTCGGTGACGTCGCCACCGAGGTCGTTGATCTCCTTGGCCAGCGCGGCCAGCCGGTCGGTCTCGTGCATCCGCAGGTGGGCGATGCCGTACAGGTGGGACTCGGAGTCGGCCAGCGCGGCGACGGCGGCGATCACCGGGGTGAGCTCGCCGACGTCGTGCAGGTCGACCTCGATGCCGTGGATCCGGCCGGTGCCGGAGAACTCCAGGCCGTCGTCGGTGAAGCGGCAGCTGCCGCCCATCCGGGTGTAGATCTCGCGCAGCTGGTCGCCGGGCTGGTAGGTGTGCCTGGGCCAGTCGCGGACGGTCACCCGGCCGCCGGTGACCAGCGCGGCGGCGAAGAACGGCGCGGCGTTGGAGAGGTCCGGCTCGACCACCAGGTCACGGCCGATCAGGGCACCGGGGGTGACCCGCCAGACGTCCTTCTCGCCGCCGTCCTCGGGCGCGTCCACCTGGGCGCCGGCCTTGCGGACCATGTCCACCGTCATCCGGATGTGCGGGAGGGAGGGGACGGTGCCGCCGATGTTCCTGATCTCCACGCCGTTGTTGTAGCGGGCGCCGGAGAGCAGCAGTGCGCTGATGAACTGGGAGGAGGACGAGGCGTCCAGCTCGACCGGACCGCCGTCCAGCGCGCCGGAGCCGTGCACGGTGAGCGGGAAGCCGCCGCGCCCGCCGTCGTCGATCCGGGCGCCGAGCGCGCGCAGGGCGTTGATCACGCCGTGCTGCGGACGCTCGTACGAGCGCGGGTCGCCGTCGAAGTGCACCGGGCCGTCGGCCAGCACCGCGAGCGGGGGCAGGAAGCGCATGACGGTGCCCGCGTTGCCGACGTCCACCTGGGCCGGGCCGTGCAGCTGGCCGGCCGGGATGACCCGCCACGCCTCGCCGCCGCCGGTGCCGCCGCTGGCGGTGTTGACCGTCTCCTCGATGGTCACGCCGAGTGCGCGCAGGCCGTCCGCCATCAGCTGGGAGTCACGGCTGCGCAGCGGGCGGCGCACCCAGCCCGGGCCGTCCGCGAGGGCGGCCAGCACCAGGGCTCGGTTGGTCGCCGACTTGGAGCCGGGGATGGTGACGGTCGCGTCGACGGCGGTGGTCGCAACGGGGGCGGGCCACAGGGCTTCGGTCATGTGCCAAGTCTAGGGGCCCGGGAAATCAGGGCTTCGTTCCCATTCGAATGGCGGACGTGCGTTCTGCGAAGACACGCGGAGCGTGCGGTGCAACCGGTGGCTCCCCGCCCCCGGCGGGCTGCCGCCCGGACCCGGGGGTCAGGCGGACATCAGCCAGCTGCCGCCGGCCAGCAGGCAGGACAGTGCGATGACCAGGAAGAGGGTCACCCAGAGGACTCCCGCCACCCCGGTGAGGCGGGCGAGCTGGTCGGCGTCGGAGTCCGGGGCCTCGCCGCGCCGCCGCTTGGTCTGGAGCTCCACCACCGGACGCACCCCGGCGAAGAGCAGGAACCACACGCCCAGGTAGGCGAAGACCGCCTGCAGCTCGCCCCCGCCGTACCAGGAGATCAGGACGAAGGCCGCGCCGGTGACCACCACGGAGAGCAGTCCGAACGCGTTCCGCACCATGATCAGGACGGCCGCCAGCAGGACGATCCCGATCCACAGCAGCTGGGCGATGTGCTGCCCGGCGAGCAGGGCGGCGCCGCCGAGGCCGAGCAGCGGTGGGGCGGTGTACCCGGCGGCGGCGGTGAGGATCATGCCGGGACCGGTGGGCGGTCCGGAGGAGATGGTCAGGCCGGAGGTGTCCGAGTGCAGCCGGATGCCGGCCAGCCGGCGGCGGGTGAGGACGGCGGCCAGACCGTGTCCGCCCTCGTGCGCGATGGTCACCACGTTGCGGCTGAACTGCCACACGGGGCGCAGCAGGACGGCGAGCAGTGCGACCGCCGCCGTGGTCGGGGCCACCCAGCTCGGCGGTCCCGGCTGGGAACCGACCACCAGGTGCCATACGTACGCGCTGTCCATGCCCCGCCTTCCGTGGTCGTACCGAGCGCTGCCGCGTCGGATCCGAGTGGGCAGCCTCCCATGGCAGGACGGCCCGGCGGTACTTCCCGGTTCTGCTGGGCGAGATCGGGCACGGCGCGGCCCCGCCGCGTGGCAAGCTGGCCGCATGTGCGGACGTTTCGCCTCCACCACCGAGCCCGGGGACCTGGTCGAGATCTTCGGTGTCCAGCAGTGGGAACCGACCGAGGCCATCGCGCCGAGCTGGAACGTGGCGCCCACCGACTCGGCGTACGCGGTGCTGGACCGTGCACCCAAGGGGGAGCGCGAGCCGGTGCGCCAGCTGCGGGTGCTGCGCTGGGGCCTGGTGCCGTCCTGGTCGCGGTCGGCCGAGACGGCGGTGAAGATGATCAACGCCCGCTCCGACACCGTGCACGAGAAGCCCGCCTACCGCCAGGCCTTCGCCTCCCGGCGCTGTCTGCTGCCGGTCGACGGCTACTACGAGTGGCAGACCATGACCGGCGAGAAGGGCAAGCCGCGCAAGCAGCCCTTCTTCGTCAGCCGGGTCGACGGCCGGCCGCTGGCCCTGGCCGGGCTGTACGAGTTCTGGCGCGACCGCACCGTGGCGGCCGACGATCCGGCGGCCTGGCTGGTGACCTGCACCATCGTCACCACCGATGCCGAACCGGCGCTCGCCCCGATCCACGAGCGGATGCCGCTCTTCCTCGACCCGGCCACCTTCGACGCCTGGCTGGACCCGTCCCTCGACAACGCCGAGGAGGTGAGGCCGCTGCTCGTCCCGCCCGCGCCCGGCGTGCTGCGGGCCGTCCCGGTCTCGACGGCGGTCGGCAACATCCGCAACAACGGGCCCGAACTGCTCAAGCCGCTCGACGAGACCGGAAACGACGGCACCATGCTCTTCTGAGCCCCGCCGCTCTTCTGAGCCACGCCGTGACCCGCCGTGACCCGTCGGGCCCTGCTGAGCCTCGCCGGGCCGAGTGAGCCCTGCTCCCGGCCCCGAGACCGGGCCGCCCACCCGAGACCTGACACAGTCGAAGCCGAACTTCGGAAACACCCAGGAGCCGTCGTGCAGACCCTCGTGACCACTCCGGCCGGCGAGGCCAGGATCACCCGGTACCCGGCCGCCGGCCGCCCGAAGGCGCTGCTCGTCCTCGGACACGGTGCGGGCGGCGGCGTCGAGGCGGTCGACCTGCAGGCCCTGGCCGCCGCACTGCCCGGGCGCGGGATCGCCCTCGCGCTGGTCGAGCAGCCCTGGCGGGTCGCGGGGAAGAAGGTCGCCCCCGCGCCGAAGACCCTGGACGCGGGCTGGCTCCCGGTCATGGCCGAACTCGCCGGTGACGGGCTGCCGTTGGTGGTCGGCGGCCGCAGTGCCGGCGCCCGGGTGGCGTGCCGCACGGCGGTGGCCGTCGGCGCCGTCGCGGTACTGGCGCTGGCGTTCCCGCTGCACCCGCCGGGCCGGCCGGAGCGCAGCCGGGCCGAGGAACTGCTCGGCTCCGGCCGGCCGACCCTGGTGCTCCAGGGGGAGAAGGACGCCTTCGGCACCCCGGAGGAGTTCCCCGCGCTGCCGGAGGGCCACCGGCTGGTCGCCGTTCCGTACGGGAACCACGGCTTCGCCGTCCCGAAGCGGGCGCCGTACGGCCAGGACGAGGCACTGCAGCTGATCACCGGATCGGTCGGCGACTGGATTCTCGGACTCTGCTGAGACTGCTGGGAATGCCCGGCGGGGCGCTCTGGTTAACACCACCGTCAGCAGGTGAGCCCCGTGGAAAGGCAGCACACATGGGTTCGATCGCGTGCCCCGAGCGGCCGAACGAGCGGGCGGCGATGGATGCCGCGCTGCCGGTCTGGCCGGACTGGCTTGCCACGAGCGAGAAGCCCGTGAGCCCGATATCCTCGCTGTCGGGTGGACCCGCGGTGGGTCGTGCCCGGGATGCCGAGGAGGTGGGTCCGGTCGTCGGGACCGAGGACGAGGCCGAGCCGGGCGAGGTGCTGCCGGTGAGCGAGGTTCTCACGGGTGACGAGCTGGCCGAGGCGATCGGCGAGGACACCTTCCGGGTGTCGGAGAACGAGACCGAGGGTGCCCGGCGGGAGCGCTTCGAGCGCGACGCCCTGGGCTACCTCGATCCCATGTACTCCGCCGCGCTGCGGATGACCCGCAACCCGGCCGACGCCGAGGATCTGCTGCAGGAGGCGTTCGCCAAGGCGTACGCGTCCTTCCACCAGTTCCGCGAGGGCACCAACCTCAAGGCCTGGCTGTACCGGATCCTCACCAACACGTTCATCAACTCGTACCGCAAGAAGCAGCGCGAGCCCCAGCGCACCGCCGCCGAGGAGATCGAGGACTGGCAGCTGGCCAGGGCCGAGTCGCACATGTCGACCGGTCTCCGCTCGGCCGAGGCCCAGGCGCTCGACCACCTGCCGGACAGCGATGTGAAGGACGCCCTCCAGGCCATTCCGGAGGAGTTCCGAATCGCGGTCTACCTCGCGGACGTCGAGGGGTTTGCGTACAAGGAGATCGCGGACATCATGGGTACACCCATCGGTACGGTGATGTCCCGACTGCACCGGGGCCGCCGCCAGTTGCGCGGCATGCTGGAGGACTACGCCCGTGAGCGCGGGCTCGTTCCGGCAGGTAGCGGAGCAGGGCAGGAAGCGAAGGGCGCGGGCTCATGAGCTGCGGCGATCCGCACGACACCGAGTGTGGCGAGGTGCTCGACCACCTCTACGAATTCCTCGACAACGAGATGGCCGAGGGCGACTGCGCCAAGTTGCGGGTGCACTTCGAGGAGTGCTCGCCCTGCTTGGAGAAGTACGGGCTCGAACAGGCCATCAAGGCGTTGATCAAGCGCTCCTGCGGTTGCGACGACACGCCTGCCGACCTGCGCGGCAAGGTGCTCGCCCGGATCGACAGCATCCGTGCCGGGCAGCGCTCCGGCGAGATGCGGCCGGTCGCCGAGGTCGCGGCGGACGAGACCGCGGGCCACGGCGCGCAGAGCACGCTCGCGGCGTCCGAGTAGACCTCGGCCGCCGTGCCCGGCGGGCTAGCCCGGGCCCGCGGTGGGTCGTGCACTGTGCCGCGGGATCGGTCGGCTCACTCGTTCGGGTGAGCTGACAGTGCGTCGACCCGGGCAATGTGTTTTCGCGCCTCCGCGCTCCCCGGTGTAGCCCTATCCTCCTCTGACGGCCCCTCAAGCCCGTGCGGCCCGAGGGGAACTGCGGCCATGGCGGGGAGGCGGAGATCGCTGGTGAGCACCGAGACGCCGCTCCGGCGGACGGGGCGGCGCCCGGACCTCGAAGCACCCGGCGCGCCGACCGGCGCACGGTCGGCTACCTGCTGGCGGTGCTGGCTGCCGCAACCGGCTGCCTGCTGACCCTGGCGCTGCCCGCCACCGGCCCGGCCGGCTGGCTGGGCCGGCCGGTGGACTGGCCCGGGGTCGCCCTGCTGGCCTTCCTGCACTGCTACTGGGACGGCCTGGCGCAGGGGCTTCCCACTCCCTGCCACCGGATCCGGAGTGCGCTGCTCCGCCGGTCGGGGCGGACCGGCCGGCCCCACCGGACGGGCTTCTCCGCCGGTCCGGCCTTCTTCCCCGTGCTGTTCGCCGGGGTCCTGATACTGCCTCCGGCCGCCGCCGCGCTGGTCGCACTGCCCGCCGCGTTCGCGCAGTACGCGGACCAGCGTCGGGCGCTGCGCCGCAGCTGGAACGCCGCGCAGCTCGCGGTCTCGGCCTACACGGCCGGGGTGGTCTTCCATCTGACGGACGGCCCACGGCTGCTGCTCGGGTCGAGGTTCCCGGCGGCGCTGCTCCCCGCATTCGTCTCGGTGGCGGCGTTCTGCCTGGTCAACAGTGCTCTGGTGGCGGGAATGCGACGGCTCGCCGGGCCTCGTACGGTGGGCCGGCCGCGACCGGGCGCAGCGCTGCGCGGTCCGCTCGCGGTGGTGCTGCCCGCACTCGTGCACGGAGCCGGCGGGCTGATGGTCGCGATCCTCTGGCGGGGACCGTACGGCGCCTTCGCGGCGGTGCTCGCCCTGTTGCCGTTCTCCATCTCCGCCTGGGTCTTCGCCCAGGGGCACCGGGAGCGGGCGGCCCAGCAGACCTCCGTCCAGGCGCTGGTGCAGGCCGTGGAGATCAAGGACGCGTACACCAGGGGCCACAGCGAACGGGTCGGCCGGGCAGCGGTGCTGATCGCCGGCCAGCTCGGCATGGTCGAGGAGCGGCTGCGCACCCTGCACTTCGCCGGGACCCTGCACGACGTGGGCAAGCTGGGGGTGGCGACGGAACTGCTCCGCAGAAACGGTCCGCTGAGCGAGGCGGAGCGGCGGGCCGTCGAGGTGCACCCGGTCTTCGGCCACGAGCTGGTGCGGGACATCGCCTTCCTCGGGGAGGAGGGCCGGGCCGGAATCCTGCACCACCACGAGCGGCTGGACGGGCTCGGCTACCCCGACGGCCTGGCCGGGGACCGGATCCCCGAGTTCGCCCGGATCATCTCGGTCGCGGACGCCTTCGACTCGATGACCTCCACCCGCTCCTACCGGCGCGGGCGGCCGGTCGCCGAGGCGATCGTCGAGCTGGAGCGGTGTGCGGGGAGCCAGTTCGACCCGGCGATGGTGCGGGCGCTGGTCGCGGCCGTCGCGGAGCACGGGTGGGAGCCCGTCCTGCCGCCGCCCGGTGGCTGGGCCGGTGAGGTGCCGGACATCCCGCTCGGCGTACCGGAGCCCGCCAGGACGCTCGCTCCACAGGGGCGTTCGGCGCGTTCCGCGCGCTCGGGCGGCGCGCGACGAGGCGGGGGTGTGCGGTGAGCCGGAGCGCAGCTAGGCGGGGGCGCACGGACGGCGGCGACGGCGTGAGGCGGCCCGGGAGCAGCGTGGGCGGGTGGGGGTGTGCGCGGTGTGGGGCCGGGCGCCCCGCGTGGACGCGCGCACGCCGGGGCGGGGATGCACACTCTGCGACAGGTGGGCCGAGGCGGCGTGTCGACGGACCGGGACCCGGGCGGCCGGAGTGCCCGGGGCGGACCGGACGGCCGGGGCGGACCGGACGGTCAGAGTGGAGCGGATGGCCGGGGTGGAGCGGGCGGTCAGAGTGGAGCGGATGGCCGGGGCGGACCGGACGGTCGGGGTGGTCGGGGTGGTCGGGGTGGTGAGTGCCGAGCTGGTCTGGGTGCGGGCGGTCCATCTGGCCGCCGCCGTGCTGCTGGTGGCCGGGCTCGGTGTGGTGCTGCGTGACGGGCCCGCCGAGCCGGGGGCCGCACTCGCCTTCGCCGCCGTGATCGCGGTCGGCGAGCGGGTCCGGCTCACGCTGCCGGGAGACCGCGAGCAGGCGCCGATCGGCTCCGCCGTCGCACTGGCGTACGCCCTGCTCGGCCCACTGCGCGGGCTCCCGACCACCCACGGGGTGCTGCAGGTGATCGCGGTCGCCGGGGTCGGGATGCTCAGCGGAGCCGTACCGCCCCTGCGGGCGCCGGGCCCGGCCAGGCTGGACGCGATCGCCCGCCGGCTGCTCACCGTCGCCTTCGCGGCCACCCTCTTCCAGCCGCTCTACGACAGCGGCACCCTCGACCGGGCGGACTGCACCGGACCGGCGTACGGGCTGTTCGTGAGCGGGGTCGCGGCCCTCACCGCGCTCTGCGACGCGACCCTGGCCGCCGGGCTGCACCGGGCCAGGACCGGCCTGCGGTTCGCCGCCGCGCTGGAGGACGAGCTGAGGTCGCTGCTCGGCATCGGCTCCGCGATCCCCGCGACCGGGATGCTGATCAGCCTGCTGGCGGCCGAGACGGGACTCTGGGCGCTGCCGCTGTTCTGCACCCCGCTGCTGCTGGCGCAGGCGTCCTTCCGCCGGGCGGCGGCGGTGCGGGCCACCACGGGACAGACCATCGAGACCCTCGCCCGCGCCACCGAGGTGGCCGGCTACACCCCGCCGGGCCACGCCCGAAGGGTCGCCGACACCGCCTGCGCGCTCGGCCGGGTGCTGGGCTTCGGCACCCGGGACCTGGCCCTGCTGGAGTACGCCGCGCTGATGCACGACATCGGCCAGCTCTCGCTCCTCGAACCGGTGCCCTGCGGGGCCACCGCCCGGTTGCCGCAGACCGAGCAGCAGCGGATCGCCAGGCTGGGCAGCGAGGTGATCCGGGAGACCGGGGTCCCGCGGCAGGTCGCACAGCAGGTCGCACGGCTGGCCGACCCGTGCCGCCGCCCGGACGGTTCGAACGATCCGACCCTGCCGCTGGCCGCCCGGATCATCCGGGTCGCCAACGCCCACGACGAACTGCTCACGCTCGCCCGCGACCGGGGTCTGCCGGAGGCGGCCGGGCAGCTGGAGGCCCTGGAACTGCTGCGGCTTGAGCGCGGCGACCGGTACGACCCGAAGGTGGTCGAGGCACTGGCCGGGCTGGGCCGCCGGGAGGGACGGGGCGGGTGAAACCGGGGCACACCGGTGTGCCGAACCACCGGTGACGGGACGGTGAACCCGCTGTGGCGGGCCCGCGATTATGACGTACCGGAGCGGCGAAGCTGACTGAATGGACGTGCGGGGAGCGCGGTCGAAGGCTGCCGTGGTTGGATGCGGTCGTAGCGTGGAACACCGGAACCGGGGCCGCCCGGTTCCCGGGGCGTTCCGGCTGCGGCCACCGGTCCGGTGAACCGGTCCGGTGGCGGACACCGGACTCCGCGCAGGCCCCACCCCGGGGTGGCCCGGCCTCCGGGGAGGCACTGCGGTACTGGCGGACGACAACGGCAGGGACGGAACGTGAGGATCTTCCACCGCGCACGGCACCGGCCGTCGGCCACCTGGCGGCAGACGACCGATCGGGCCTTCACCCTGATCGGTGACGGCCGCTACGAGGACGCGGGGGCGCTGCTGGTGATGGCGGCGGACCTGGAGCCGTGGCTCTCCGACTCCTGGTTCAACCTCGCACTGCTGCACAAGTTCCGCCGCGACTGGGACCAGGCGCGCAGCGCCGGCCTGCGCGCGGTCGCCCTGCTCGACCGCGAGCACGGTGCTCCCGACTGGTGGAACCTCGGTATCACCGCGACCGCTCTGCAGGACTGGCCGCTCGCCCGGCGTGCTTGGCAGGCGTACGGCCTGCGGCTGCCCGGCGGTGCCGCGCTGGACAGCCCGGTGGCGCTGGACCTCGGCACCACGCCGGTGCGGCTCTCCCCGGAGGGCGAGTCCGAGGTGGTCTGGGGCAGACGCCTCGACCCGGCGAGGATCGAGGTGCTCTCCATCCCGCTGCCGTCCTCGGGCCGCCGCTGGGGCGAGGTGGTGCTGCACGACGGTGCCCCGCACGGCGAGCGGGTCACCGACGGGGTGGCGTACCCGGTCTTCGACGAGATCGAGCTCTGGGCGCCGTCCCCGGTGCCGACCTTCGTCGTGCTGCTCCAGGCGGCCACCGCCGCCGACCGCGACGCGCTGGAACGGCTGGTCGCCGATGCCGGTTACGCGGCCGAGGACTGGACCTCCTCGGTGCGGCTGCTCTGCCGCGCCTGTTCGGAGAGCCGGATGGCCGCCGACGACGGGCACACCCACCACCACGACCCGCACGACGACGGCGACCTCGACCACCCCGGTCACCTCAGCCACCTCAGCGGCAGCGGCGGGATGTCCTGGCTGGCCGAGCGGGAGTGCGGGATCGCCGCCCCCGCCGGGCTGGTCCGTCGGCTGCTCGACCGCTGGGCCGCCGCCTCGCCGGGGACCAGGGCCTACCGCGACCTCGAAGAGGTCTGCTAGCAGGGGGGTCTGCCGGCGGAGCCGGGGGGCCGGGGGGAGCCGGCCGAATCCGGGAGAGGAGGCCGGAGAGGCCGAAGAGGTCCGCCGGGCAAGGGAAGTAAGGGCCTGGCAGCGCCTCGGAGCCGTACTCTTGATCGGTAAACCCTCAGTGATCCACGGAAGCGGAAGCGACGATGGCGGACCAGCACAACCACGAGCACGACCACGACCACGAGCATGAGCACGAGGAGCCTCAGCCGACCAAGGTGATCGGTGAGGTGCCGGACCTCGCCAACGCCACCGCCCGCCCGATCACCGTGATGGGCAACCCCGTTCTGCACCGTGAGTGCAAGGACGTCACCGCTTTCGACGCCGAACTCTCCGCGCTGATCGACGACATGTTCTCCTCGATGTACGCGGCCGAGGGCGTGGGCCTCGCGGCCAACCAGATCGGCGTCGACCTCAAGGTCTTCGTCTACGACTGCCCGGACGACGACGGTGTGCGCCACATCGGCCACGTCGTCAACCCGGTGCTGGAGGAGCCGCCGGTCGGCCGCCGCCGCGTCCTGGACGACGGCCAGGAGGGCTGCCTCTCCGTCCCCACCGCGTACGCCGAACTGCCGCGCCCCGACTACGCCGCGGTGACCGGCCAGGACAAGGACGGCAACCCGATCCGGGTGGAGGGCACCGGCTTCTTCGCCCGCTGCCTCCAGCACGAGACCGACCACCTGTACGGCTTCCTGTACATCGACAAGCTCTCCAAGCGCGACCGCAAGGCCGCCCTGAAGCAGATGGCCGAGGGCACTCCCCGGTACGCCACCGTCCCGAACGACTGACGGGACGGACCACCGGCGGTACGGCCCCGGAGCCACCATCCGCGGAGCTGCGGCGGTCAGGGGTCCAGCGGTCAGGGAGTACGGCGAAGGCCGGTACGGGAAGTCCCGTACCGGCCTTCGTGGTTCCGGCCTAGAAGTCGTCGTCGAAGGAGACCGAGCCCTCGACGGCGACCTGGTACGCGGAGACCCGGCGCTCGAAGAAGTTGGTCAGCTCCTGGACGTTCTGCAGCTCCATGAACCCGAACGGGTTGCTGGAGCCGTAGCGGATCGGCATGCCGAGGCGGGCCAGCCGCTGGTCGGCGACGGCCTGCAGGTACTCGCGCATGGACTCGGTGTTCATGCCGGGCAGGCCCTCACCGCAGAGGTCGCGGGCGAACTGGAGCTCGGCCTCGACGGCCTCCTCCAGCATCTCGGTGACCTGCTTGGCCATCTCGTCGTCGAACAGGTCCGGCTCCTCCTCGCGGACGGTGTCCACGACGGAGAAGGCGAAGTCCATGTGCATGGACTCGTCCCGGAACACCCAGTTGGTGCCGGTGGCCAGGCCGTGCAGCAGACCGCGCGAGCGGAACCAGTACACGTAGGCGAAGGCACCGTAGAAGAACAGGCCCTCGACGCAGGCCGCGAAGCAGATCAGGTTGAGCAGGAAGGCCCTGCGGTCCGCCTTGGTCTGCAGCGAGTCGATGTGGTCGACCGCGTTCATGTACTTGAAGCAGAACTGCGCCTTCTGGTGGATGGAGGGGATGTTCTCCACCGCCGCGAAGGCCGCCGCGCGGTCGTCCGGGTCGGGCAGGTAGGTGTCGAGCAGCGTCAGGTAGAACTGGACGTGCACGGCCTCCTCGAACAGCTGCCGGGACAGGTAGAGCCGGGCCTCGGGGGAGTTGATGTGCTTGTAGAGGCTCAGCACCACGTTGTTGGCGACGATCGAGTCACCGGTCGCGAAGAAGGCGACCAGGCGGCCGATCATGTGCCGCTCGCCCTCGCTGAGCTTGGCGAGGTCGGCGACGTCGGAGTGCAGGTCCACCTCCTCGACGGTCCAGGTGTTCTTGATGGCGTCCCGGTACCGGTCGTAGAACGACGGGTAGCGCATCGGACGCAGCGTCAGCTCGAAACCGGGGTCGAGCAGCATCTTCTTGCGGTCTTCGGACTGAGGGGTGCTCACTGGCAGGCCTCGCAGGACTCGGGGTTCTCCAGGGAGCAGGCGATGGCGGCGGCCTGCTCCTCAGCGGTCATGGTGGGCGCCGGCACGCTCACGGCGTTGCTGCGGGTCGCGGCCTGGGCGATCCGGGTGGCCGGGCGGGAGCGCAGGTAGTAGGTGGTCTTCAGACCGACCTTCCAGGCGTACGCGTACATCGAGCTGAGCTTGCCGATGGTGGGCGCGGCCATGAAGAGGTTCAGCGACTGGCTCTGGTCGATGTACGGCATGCGGGCGGCAGCCAGGTCGATCAGCGCGCGCTGCGGCAGCTCCCACGCCGTGCGGTAGAGCGAACGGACCTCGGTGGGCAGCCAGTTGAGGTCCTGGACCGAGCCGTTGGAGTCGCGCAGGGCGTCCCGGGTCTGCTGGTCCCAGACGCCGAGCTCCTTCAACTCCCGGACCAGGTACGGGTTGACCTGGAGGAACTCGCCGGAGAGGGTCTCGCGCTTGAACAGGTTGGAGACCTGCGGCTCGATGCACTCGTACACACCGGCGATGGACGCGATGGTCGCGGTCGGCGCGATGGCCAGCAGCAGCGAGTTGCGCAGACCGGTGCGGGCGATGGTGGCGCGCAGGTCGTCCCAGCGCTCGGTCCACTGCGGGGTTGCCGCGCCGAAGTGGTCGATGTGCAGCTCGCCCCGGGCGGCGCGGGTCTCCTGGTACGCCTCGTGGCGGCCGAACTGCTCGGCCAGCTCGCTGGAGCGCTCGTAGGCGGTGAGCATGATGCGCTCGGAGATCAGCGTGGAGAGCTGCTTGGCCTCGGCGGAGTCGAAGTCCAGGCGGAGCTTGAAGAAGACGTCCTGCAGGCCCATCACGCCCAGGCCGACCGGGCGCCAGCGCGAGTTGGACGCGCCGGCCTCGGGGGTCGGGTAGAAGTTGATGTCGATGACCCGGTCCAGGAAGGTCACGGCGGTGCGCACGGTGGCGTCCAGCCGCTCCCAGTCCATGGCGTTCACCAGGTCGGCGGCGGTGGCGCCGGCGGCGACGTGGGCACCGAGGTTGACCGAGCCGAGGTTGCAGACCGCGGTCTCGGAGTCGTCGGTGACCTCCAGGATCTCGGTGCAGAGGTTGGAGGAGTGCACGGTCCGGCCGGGCAGCGCGGTCTGGTTGGCGGCGCGGTTGGAGGCGTCCTTGAAGGTCATCCAGCCGTTGCCGGTCTGCGCCAGGGTGCGCATCATCCGGGCGTACAGGGTCTGCGCCGGGATGGTGCGGACGGCCTTGCCCTCGGCCTCGGCCTTGACGTAGGCGGCGTCGAACTCGGCGCCCCACAGGTCGACCAGCTCGGGGACGTCGGCGGGGGAGAACAGCGACCAGTCGGCGTTGGCGTTCACCCGGCGCATGAACTCGTCCGGGATCCAGTGCGCCAGGTTGAGGTTGTGGGTCCGGCGGGCCTCCTCGCCGGTGTTGTCGCGGAGCTCCAGGAACTCCTCGATGTCGGCGTGCCAGGTCTCCAGGTAGACGCAGGCCGCGCCCTTGCGGCGGCCGCCCTGGTTGACGGCGGCGACCGAGGAGTCCAGGGTGCGCAGGAACGGGACGATGCCGTTGGACTTGCCGTTGGTGCCCCGGATCAGGCTGCCGCGCGAGCGGATCCGGCTGTAGGACAGGCCGATGCCGCCGGCGTGCTTGGACAGCCGGGCGATCTGGGCGTAGCGCGAGTAGATCGAGTCCAGGTTGTCCAGCGGCGAGTCCAGCAGGTAGCAGCTGGACATCTGCGGGTGCTTGGTGCCGGAGTTGAAGAGCGTCGGCGAGCTGGTCAGGTACTCCAGACGGCTCATCAGCCGGTAGAGCTCGGCCACCTCGGCCACCGACTGCTCGCTGTCGCCGACCGCCAGACCGGCCGCGACGCGGAGCAGGAAGTGCTGCGGGGTCTCGATCACCTTGCGGGTGATCGGGTGGCGCAGCAGGTAGCGGGACTGCACGGTGCGCAGGCCGAAGTACTCGAAGCGGTCGTCGCCCTGAAGGTCGATCAGGGCGTCGAAGGCCTCGGCGTGCTTGGCGACCAGGGCGGCGGTGACGTCGCCGATCAGGCCCTCGGCGTGGCCGACGGCGATCGAGGCGGAGAACGAGACGGCGCCCTGGCCGATCGCCTCGTCGGCGATCTCCATGGCGAGCAGGCGGGCGGCCAGCTTCGAGTACTGGGGGTCCTCGGCGATCATCGACGCGGCGGCCTCCACGGCCAGCCCGCGCAGCTCGGCGAAGTCCGAACCGGCGTGGCGGCCGCGCAGCGCGGCGGCGGCGACGTGGCCGGGGTCCACCTGGGGGAGGTCCACGCTGCGGTCGGTGAGGAGCCGAAGCAGTGCCGCACCGGGGTCGGTCTGGGGGGTGGCGGCGGAACCCTGGGAGGGCAGGGCAACTGAGGCAGCGATGGTCAAGGCGCTTCTCTCCTGGCGGCGGCGGACGACTGGGGAGCCCCTCCCAGCCGGAGGCTGGGGGTGGGAGGTCCGGACCGGCACGAGCGCAGGGAAGGACAGCACGCCCGGTACCGGCGCGCTCGACCCCCCGGCCCACCCGCGAGGCCCGGACGTACTGCGGTGCTGCAAGGCATCTGCGGGGAAGCCGTGTGGCACACCGTCGGCAGGTCATCGGACTTGCGGGCGCTTGGGGCAGCCGCCCGCTCACCGCTGCGGGGCAGTCCCGGATTCGCACCGGGTTCCCCTGCTTCGACAGCGAGAGCGAGCATACATGTTGTGGCGGTGCGACGATGCGGCACCAGATGTAGTGGCGTGTGTCGTGGCCGAGCTACCCGCGTGGTTACGCGGCAGAGGCCGTCAGAAGGTGATCGAGTACACCATGAGGTCGATTCCGGGGGCCGGCGCCCAGTCCCGTTCGGGGGTCCGGGCAAAGCCCAGGCGTTCGTAGATCCGGTGCGCCGCCTTCATCTCCGGACGGGTCGAGAAGGCCATGCCGGCCAGGCCGAGCTCCCGGCAGCGGGCCATCGCGGCACGGACCAGCGCGTCACCAGCGCCGCGCCCACGGGCCGCCGCGCCGACCGCCAGCATCCGGATCTCGCCCTCGTGCGGGGCGGCGATGTCGGCCCACTCGGTGCCGCCGACCGCGAGGGTCACGCAGCCGAGGACCTGCCGGCTGTGCGGGTCGAGCGCGACGAGGAGTTCGGCCTCCTGGTTGCGGCGCCCGGCGTCCCGCAGGAGCTCGACGTAGCCGCTGTCCGGCGAGGTGTGACCGTCGCCCACGAACGCCTCGACCGTGACGTCACCAGCGGCTTCGAGGTCCTCTTCGAGCGCCCGGCGGATGAGGATGTCCATCCGGACAGTGTGCCCGACCCAAAGGCGGAGGCGGCGGGCAGGGTGCCGTACAGGCGGTCGGGAAGAACCGGCGCCGCGGGGTGGTTGGGGCCCTCGTGACCGCCGCCCGGACCCCCGCCGTGACCGCCGCCCGAGCCGGGCCCTCCGGGGTGCCCCGGCGCACCGCGGCCGGGCAGCTCACGGCCGATCAGGAAGCCGAGCAGACCGAAGCCGCCGATGGTGCCGAGCAGGCCGAGCGAGGTTGCGAGTGTCTCCGAGGTCATGCCCTCAACCCTCGTCCGTGCAGGTCGCAGCCGCGAGTGGCAGAAATGACCGATTGCGTCGAAATCCTGCCAACGGCATTCTGGGGGGATGCTGAAGAACGTCGTCGCCGTGGTGCTGGAGCCGGTCCACCCGTTCGAACTCGGCGTGGCCAGCGAGATCTTCGGACTCGACCGCAGTGACGACGGCCTGCCGGTGTACGACTTCGCCCTCGCCGCCGACCGCTCCGGCCGGCTCGCCACCCACGCCGGCTTCGGTCTCGACGTCCCGTACGGGCCGGAACGGCTGGCCGAGGCGGACCTGGTCGTGGTGACGGCGGTCGGACGGCGCGCGGAGTACCCGCCGGCGCTCACCGAGGCACTGCGCGCTGCCGTCGAGCGCGGGGCGCGCGCACTGTCGATCTGCAGCGGCAGCTTCCTGCTCGGCGCCGCCGGGCTGCTGGACGGGCGCCGGGCCACCACGCACTGGAAGCACGCCGACGAGATGGCCCGACGCTTCCCGCTCAGCACCATCGAACCCGACGTGCTCTACGTGGACGACGACCCGGTGATCACCTCGGCCGGGACGGCCGCCGGGATCGACGCCTGCCTGCACCTGGTCCGCAAGCTTCAGGGCGCCGAGGTGGCCCGGGCGATCGCCCGGCGGATGGTGGTCGCCCCGCACCGGGAGGGCGGGCAGGCGCAGTTCGTCGCCCGGCCGCTGCCGGTGTGCGACGCGGCGTCGCTCGGCGGGCTGCTCGACTGGCTGCGCCGCCACCTCGACCAGGACCTGACGGTCGACCAGCTGGCCGCCCGGGCCCACATGTCCCCCCGCACCTTCGCCCGCCGCTTCCAGGAGGAGACCGGTACCACCCCGCACCGCTGGCTCACCAACCAGCGCCTCCTCCTCGCCCAGCGCCTGCTGGAGAGCACCAACGACCCCGTGGACGTGGTCGCCGCCCGCTGCGGCTTCGGCAACGCGGCCACCCTCCGGCACCACTTCGGCCGCTGGCTGGGCACGACGCCGCTGGCGTACCGGCGCGCGTTCGCGGGCTGCTGGCCCGAGCTGGCCAACCGGATCGCGCGCTGAGCCGGGCCCGCCCGCCCGGTGGCGCGCCGAGCACCGGAAGGACCCGGTGTCAGTCGAGGTGGGACACCGAGTTCCAGTGTTCGGGCCGCAGTTGGCCGTCCAGGGCCCGCCAGAGGCTGGTCGAGCAGTTGCGCACCGCGTTCAGCTCCAGCAGCTGGGACTCGGTGAGCCGGTCCAGGACGTAGCGGAGCATCAGGACCGGGCAGTCGTGCGAGACCACCAGCACCGCTCTGCCGTCCTCCTCCTCGCAGAGGTCGCGCAGGAAGCTGCGCATCCGCAGCGCGACGTCGAGGAACGATTCGCCACCGGGCGGTCGGTAGTAGAGCTCGCCCATCTTGCGGCGGCGGGCGGCCTCGGCGGGGTGCTTCTTCTCGATCGCGGCGGCGGTCAGCATCTCCAGGACGCCGAGTTCTCTGTCCCGCAGCCGTTCGTCGTACCTGACCGGGAGCCCGGCCGGCACCGCGCCGAGGCCGCCGGCCCGGGCGAGCGCGATCCTGGCGGTCTCGGTGGTGCGCAGGTAGGGGGAGCACCAGACGGCGCGGGGCCGGTCGGCGGCGGGCAGCCTGGCCCACCAGCGGCCGAGGTGGTGGGCCTGGCGCTGGCCGTGCGGGGAGAGCGGTATGTCGGCGTCCCGGCTGGTGATCGGGACGGTCAGCGCCCCGGTCTCGGCGGCGAGCCGGAACTCGACGTTGGCGGTGCTCTCGCCGTGCCGGGTGGCGATCAGGACGGAGGGCAGCGCCCGCCGGTGGGCTGCGAGGCGGTGCCCGTTCAAAACGCTGGTGAGTTCTGCCATGACCGGTTCTCCCCGTTGGTGTCCGTGACCCGGTGGGGCCGTGCGAGCCACGCGCACTCCATGGTCGCGCCCCCGGAACGATTGCGCCGCCGAGTGATCGCGCCGCCACCCCAGTGTTGACGGAGGTGACGGCGCGATCACAGGGCGCACGAGTCGGCGACGAGTGCGCCTGCCGGGGTCAGTGCGCCGCCACGGGCTCCGGGGCGTCCTCCAGGGCCTTGTCCCCGGCCTCGGCGCTGTAGTCCGCCCGGCTGGTCTCGTCGACGCCGTCAGGGGCGTTGAAGGCCCGCAGGAGGAGGGTCAGCACGAGGGACACCAGCAGGTTGAGCGCGAAGGCGGTGAAGCCGATGTACCCGATCTCGCCGACCCCGGGGATCACCGCCGAGCTGCCGCCGAAGTGCTTGGTGGCGGGGGAGGAGACCCCGTACGCCTTCCAGGTGCCGTACACCATGCCGGCCGCCCAGCCGGCCAGCAGCGCCCAGCGGTGGAACCAGCGGGTGAAGAGTCCGCCGACGATCGACACGAAGGTCTGCAGGATCCACAGGCCGCCGAGCAGCTGGAGGTTGATCGCGAACTGCTTGTCCATCAGCAGCACGAAGGCCAGCGCGCCGACCTTCACCAGCAGCGAGGCGACCTTGGCGACCTGGGTCTCCTGGGCGGCCGTGGCGTCCGGCTTGAGGAACTCCTTGTAGACGTTGCGGGTGAACAGGTTGGCCGCCGCGATCGACATGATCGCTGCCGGGACCAGCGCGCCGATGCCGATCGCCGCGAAGGCGACACCGGTGAACCAGTCCGGGAACATGTCCGCGAACAGCTGCGGCACCGCCAGCTGCGCGTTGTAGCCCTTGACGCCCTTGCCGACGCCCGCCGCGACGGCCATGAAGCCGAGCAGGGCCAGCAGGCCGAGCATCAGCGAGTACGCCGGCATGATCGCCATGTTGCGGCGCACGGTGTTGCGGGACTTGGAGGCCAGCACCCCCGTCACCGAGTGCGGGTACATGAACAGGGCCATCGCCGAGCCGAGCGCCAGCGTGGCGTACGTCCACTGCGCGCTCTCGCCGGTGACCAGCGAGCCGACCGGTTTGCCGGTGGCCGGATTGACCGCGGAGAACTTCTGCGCGGCCGAGTCGAAGATGTGCCCGTAGCCGCCGAGCCGCATCGGGATGTAGATCACCGCGACGATGATCACGATGTAGACGAGCGTGTCCTTGACGAACGCGATCAGGGCCGGGGCCCGCAGACCCGAGGAGTAGGTGTACGCGGCGAGCACCGCGAAGGCCAGGAAGAGCGGCAGGTCCTTGACGAACCAGTTGCTGTTCGCCCCGCCGCCCACGCCCAGCACGTCCAGCACCGCCTGGATGCCGACCAGCTGGAGCGCGATGTACGGCATGGTGGCCAGGATGCCGGTCAGCGCGACCGCGAGCGAGAGCCCCTTGGAACCGTACCGGCCGCGGACGAAGTCCGCCGGGGTGACGTAGCCGTGCACCCGGGAGACCGACCAGAGCCGGGGCAGGAAGAGGAAGACCAGCGGGTACGCGATGATCGTGTACGGCACCGCGAAGAAGCCCGCCGCGCCGGCGCCGTAGATCAGCGCGGGGACGGCGACGAAGGTGTACGCGGTGTAGAGGTCGCCGCCGAGCAGGAACCAGGTCACCCAGGTGCCGAAGCTGCGGCCACCCAGGCCCCACTCGTCCAGGTGCTGGGCGTCGTCCGCCCGTCGCCAGCGCGAGGCCAGGAAGCCCATCGCGGTGACCAGGGCGAAGAACAGCAGGAAGACCGTCAGTGCGGTGACGTTCACGCCGTGGTTCACGCCGGCCCACCACCCTCGGCGGCCGCCCTGCGGGCCTTCTCGTCACGCTGGAGCAGCAGGTAGGCGCCGACCGTGAAGACCGCCGAGACCGGCACCCAGAGCAGCTGGTACCAGTAGAAGAACGGGGTCCCGCCGAGCTCCGGGGTCACCTTGGTGTACGAGGACACCCAGAGCACCGCGACGATCGGGACGAGCAGGCAGATGCCGGCCAGCACCCGCTCCGGGGTCACGGCCGGGATCGCGCCGGGGGGCGCGCCGGTATCGGGCTTCGAGGCTTCGGACGACGACATGTGTGCTCCGGCTGATGAGGGCTCACCTCGTCGGCGCCGCGACGCACGGGGCCGTGCGCCCGCCGAGCAGCACCTGCGGTGATCGGCAGTCAGTACGGCTGCGAAATCTAGGGCCTGGAGTGACCTGTGTCACTACCCAGGACCGAAGATTCCGGATACCGGACGGGCCCGTGCCGAACCTCGTCAGGTCCGGCCGCCGAACCGCTCGGGCGTGTCCCGCCCCGCCGTCACTCCGGGCGCTTGAGGCGGGTGATGAACTTGTAGCGGTCGCCGCGGTAGATGGAGCGGACCCACTCGACCGGGGCGCCCTCGGCGTCGAAGGAGTGCCGGGAGAGCTGGAGCATCGGCAGTCCGAGGTCGGAGCCGAGCAGTCCGGCCTCGCGCGGGTTGGCGAGGGTGGTCTCGATAGTCTCCTCGGCCTCGGCCACCGTGACCCCGTACACCTCGCGCAGCGCGGTGTAGAGGGAGTTGTGCTTGGCCAGGTTGCGCCGCAGGGCGGGGAAGCGCTTGGCGGAGAGGTGGGCGACCTCGATCGCCATCGGGTCGCCGTTGGCCAGGCGCAGGCGCTCGATCCGCAGCACCCGGCTGCCGGGCTTGATGTCGAGCAGCGGCGCGAGGTGCTCGTCCGCACTGATGTAGCCGAGCTCGATCAGCCGGGAGGTCGGCTCCAGGCCCTGGGCCCGCATGTCCTCGGTGTAGGAGGTGAGCTGGAGCGCCTGGGCGACCTTGGGCTTGGCGACGAAGGTGCCCTTGCCCTGGATGCGTTCCAGGCGCCCTTCGACCACCAACTCCTGGAGGGCCTGGCGCACGGTGGTGCGGGAGGTGTCGAACTGGGCGGCGAGCGCCCGCTCGGGCGGGACCGGGGTGCCGGCCGGCTGGGTCTCGGTCAGCTGCAGCAGGTGGCGCTTCAGGCCGTAGTACTTGGGGACGCGGGCGGTCGGGTCGGCCGCTGTCTGCGTCGGCAGGCTCTTCGCCTGGGGGTTGTTCACCTGGGCAGTGCTGCCCCCGTCGCTGGTCATGGGCCGTATCTCCTGCTAGTTGCGGGGTCGTCCTTGACCCTGCTGCCTCGTTAACGGCACACATCGTTGCACGTATGTCCTGTCGACGGGGAGCTCATCACACGATGAACGATCTGCGGTGTCGGCTTGATAACGGGTGGTCCCAATTGCTCCGGCCACCGTTGACACGCCCATTGGTCTAGGCCAAGCTCCAGGCAGCTGGTCTACACCACTGCAGACCGCTCAGAGAATTCCCCACCCCTTCCCATGGGTTTGCGACACCAGTTCCTGCCGTTCCGTGCCGGTATGTCGTCCCCCCGTGGGGGCACCCCGGGCATCCCTCAGGAGGATGGCGTAATGAAGCGTCAGCTCATCGCGGCGGTCGGCGTCGCAGCTATGGTCGTCGGTCTCGCGGCATGTGGTTCGGACGCCAAGAAGGACGACGGTGCGTCGTCGGGCGGCGCGAAGGACTACAACGGCAAGACCCTCAACGCCTGGTTCATGGACGGCTCGGCCCCGCAGGCGTGGCAGGACGGCGTCAAGGCCGAGTTCGAGAAGCAGTTCCCCGGGGCGAAGCTGAACATCCAGATCCAGAAGTGGGACGGCATCGGGCAGAAGGTCACCACTGCGCTGTCCGAGGGTTCGGTCGACGTCCTGGAGATCGGCAACACCCAGACCGCGGGCTACGCGGCCACCGGCGGCCTGGCCGACCTCACCGGTGCCAAGGCGGACCTGGGCGGCAACGACTGGGCCCCCAACCTGAACGAGTCCGCGGTCCTGGACGGCAAGCAGTTCGCCGCGCCGTGGTACTTCACCAACCGCGTGGTGATCTACAACAAGGAGCTCTGGACCAAGGCCGGCATCGCCGCCCCGCCGAAGACCCTGGACGAGTTCTACGCCGACCTGGAGAAGCTGAAGGGCACCCCGGGCGTCAACAACGCGATCTACCTGCCCGGTCAGGAGTGGTACACCTACTTCGGCCTGGTCACCGACGCGGGCGGCAAGATCGCCAAGCAGGACGGCGACAAGTGGGTCGGCAACCTGTCGTCCCCCGAGGCCAAGGCCGCCTTCGCGACGTTCCAGAAGCTGCAGAGCTACTCCAACGCCCCGAAGGACAAGGACGAGGCCACCCCGCAGCAGTCGACGCTGTTCCCCAAGGGCGACATCGGCGCGATGATCGGCCTCGGCTGGGAGGCTCCGGCCCCCAAGGACATGCCGGCCGACAAGGTGGGCTTCTTCCCGCTCCCGGGCAAGACCGCCGACAAGCCGTCCAGCGTCTTCCTCGGCGGCTCGAACCTCGCCGTCGCGGAGGCCGGCAAGAACCAGGACCTGGCCAAGGGCTTCCTGAAGATCGCCCTGTCGGACAAGTTCGAGGGCCAGCTGGCCGCCTCCGGCCTGATCCCGAACAAGACCTCGCTGAACAGCCAGGTCACCGGGGACTTCGCCAAGGCCGCGCTGCCGGCCTCCGCCAACGGCGCCGTCACCCCGAACGTGGCGTCCTGGGCCAACGTCGAGAACAACCCGAACCCGATCAAGGACTTCCTGGCTGCGGCCCTGCAGGGCGGCGACTACGACAGCCTGGCCAAGAAGTACGACGACGAGATCAGCAAGCGTCTCGCGCAGAAGCAGTAGTGCCGAGCGGCGCCGCACTCCGGTCTCCCCCAGGGGCCGGCGGGCGGCGCCGCCGTCCTGTCTTGGCCGGGTGCGAGGAAGAGAGAACGATGGCTGTGCATTCCGAGCGGGTGCAGACGCGGTCCCCGGGGGAAGCGAAGAACGCCGGGGCCGACACCGGGCCGACCGCCGCGACCGCGGACGGCACCCCGAAGAACGTGAGACCCGCCGGCGGTGCGAGCCTGCTCTCCCGGAGTACGCCCTACCTCCTGATCCTGCCCGCCACCCTGGCGACCGCGGCGCTGCTCGGCTGGCCGCTGGTCAAGACGGCGCTGATCTCCTTCCAGAACCTGAACCGGCGTCAGCTGATCCAGCACCTGACCGAGTGGAACGGGTTCGACAACTACACGGCGCAGCTGGGCAGCTCGGAGTTCTGGCACACCGCGGGACGATCGGTCGCCTTCACCCTGCTCAACGTCGTCCTGATCATGGCGGGCGGCACCTTGGTCGGCCTGCTGCTGAACCGGCTCGGCAAGGGCATGCGGCTCTTCCTGTCCTTCGGCCTGATCCTGGCCTGGGCGATGCCCATCGTGGCCAGCACCACGGTCTACACCTGGCTCTTCGACCAGCAGTACGGCGTGGTCAACTGGTTCCTGGACGGGCTGGGCTGGCACGGCATGGCCGACTACAACTGGTTCGGCAGCCAGCTCTCGACCTTCTTCGTGATCGTCCTGCTGATCGTCTGGGGCTCGATCCCCTTCGTCGCCTTCAACATGTACGCGGGCCTGACCACCATCCCGGCCGAGCTCTACGAGGCCGCCCGGATGGACGGCGCCGGGGCGTTCAAGATCTTCACCGCCGTGGTCTTCCCCAGCCTGCGCCCGTTCTTCCTCGCCACGACCTTCCTCGAGGTCATCTGGGTCTTCAAGTGCTTCACCCAGGTCTACGCGATGAACTTCGGCGGCCCCCAGCGGCTGACCGAGACGCTCCCCGTGTACGCCTTCGTCGAGGGCTTCGGCAACCAGCACTACGGGACGGGTGCCGCCATCGCCGTGCTCACCATCGTGATGCTGGGCGTGCTGATGGCGTACTACTTCCGGATCATTCTGAAGCAGGAGGACGAGCTGTGAGGCGCTCGCTCATCGGACGCACCTGGCCCAACGTCATCGCCGCCGTCCTGGCCCTCTTCTTCCTCTTCCCGGTCTACTGGATGGTCTCGACGGCGTTCAAGCCGGACCGGGACGTCATCAGCAGAACGCCGGTCTTCCTGCCGCTGGACGGCACCCTCGACCACTTCGACCGGGCGGTGCACGCGGACCAGTTCTGGACGATGGTCGGCAACAGCTTCACCGTCACCGTCGGCGCGGTGCTCGCCTCG
The DNA here is from genome assembly GCF_042264695.1 of Kitasatospora sp. NPDC056138. Taxonomy (NCBI): domain Bacteria; kingdom Bacillati; phylum Actinomycetota; class Actinomycetes; order Kitasatosporales; family Streptomycetaceae; genus Kitasatospora; species Kitasatospora sp. NPDC056138. Next base: position 54,123 of record NZ_JBHJVK010000003.1, read on the forward strand.
CTGGTGATCGCCACCCTGGCCTCGTTCGCCGTCGCCCGGATGAAGTTCCGCGGGCGCAAGGTCTTCGTCCTGATCGTCATGGCGGCCCAGATGGCGCCCTGGGAGGTCATGACGATCTCGATCTACATGATCACCCGCGACGGCGAGATGCTGAACAGCCTTCTCCCGCTCACCATCTTCTACATGATGATGGTGCTGCCCTTCACGATCTGGACGCTGCGCGGGTTCATCGCCGCCGTGCCCAAGGAGCTGGAGGAGTCGGCGATGGTGGACGGCTGCACCCGTACCCAGGCCTTCGTCAAGGTGGTCTTCCCGCTGCTCGCTCCGGGCCTGATGTCCACCTCGCTGTTCGGGTTCATCACCGCGTGGAACGAGTACCCGCTGGTGCTGATCCTGAACAAGCAGACCGGTGAGGGCACCGCGCAGACCCTGCCGCTGTGGCTGACCTCCTTCCAGAGCACCTTCGGGAACGACTGGGGTGCCACGATGGCCGCGTCGACGCTGTTCGCCGTACCGGTCCTGATCGTCTTCCTGTTCCTGCAGCGCAAGGCCGTGGGCGGGATGACCGCCGGCGCCGTGAAGGGGTGACCGTGAGCATCCTCGTCCCCGCCGTCGCGGACAGCGACCAGCTGCACCGCGACGCCCTGACGGTCCTCCAGCCCGGCTTCGTCGGGACCGCCCCGCCCGACTGGCTGCGCCGTCACCTGGCGGCCGGCCTCGGCTCGGTCGCGCTGTTCGGCCGGAACGTCACCGACCCGGACCAGCTGGCCGCGCTGACCTCCGCGCTGCGCACCGAGAACCCGGACGTGCTGGTCGCCATCGACGAGGAGGGTGGCGACGTCACCCGGCTGGAGGCCGGTTCCGGCTCCTCCTGGCCGGGGAACCTGGCCCTCGGTGCGATCGACGACCCGGCGCTGACCCGGGACGTCGCCCGCGAGCTGGGCCGGGCGCTGGCCGCCTGCGGCGTCAACTACAACTGGGCGCCGTCGGCCGACGTCAACTCCAACCCGCGCAACCCGGTGATCGGGGTCCGCTCGTTCGGCGCTGACCCCGGGCTGTGCGCGCGGCACACCGCCGCCTGGGTGGAGGGCCTGCAGTCGGTCGGCGTGGCCGCCTGCGCCAAGCACTTCCCCGGTCACGGCGACACCGCCGTCGACTCCCACCTCGGCCTGCCGGTGGTGGACGTGGACGTGGACCTGCTGCGCTCGCGCGACCTGGTCCCGTTCAAGGCCGCGATCGCGGCCGGCGCCAAGGCCGTGATGACCGCTCACATCATGATCCCGGCTCTGGACCCGACGCTGCCCGCCACCCTCAGCCGGGCGGTGCTCAGCGACCTGCTGCGGGCGCGGCCCGCCGACGGCGGCCTCGGCTACGAGGGCCTGATCGTCACCGACGGCATCGAGATGGGTGCCATCGCCGACACCTACGGCACCGGCGAGGGCACCGTCCTGGCCCTGATCGCCGGTGCCGACGCGATCTGCGTCGGCGGCGGGCTGTCCGACGAGGAGACGGTGCTGCACCTGCGCGACGCCATCGTGGAGGCGGTCCGCGCCGGACGCCTCACCGAGGAGCGCCTGGCCGACGCGGCCCAGCGGGTCCGCGGCCTGGGCAGCTGGGCCAGGATCGAGGCCCAGGGCGAGCTGGCCGAGCCGGACCTGGCGATCGGCCTGCGGGCCGCCCGCCGGGCCCTGCGGGTGGTCAGGGCGCCGGGCGCGGCCGCCGCCGCGGTGACCGAGCGCCCGTACGTGGCCTCGTTCTCCCCGCAGGCGAACATCGCGGTCGGCGACGAGACCCCGTGGGGCGTGGCCGGCATGCTGGCGGCCCGCTTCCCGGGGACCAGGACGGCCAGGTTCGGCCCGGACGTGGAGCTGGACGAGGTGGCGGCCAGGGTGCTCGCCGGGGCAGCCGACCGCCGCCTCGTCCTGGTGGTCCGCGACGCGCACCGGCACCCGTGGATGTCCGCCGCCCTGGACCGGCTGGTGTCCGCCCGTCCGGACGCGCTGGTGGTCGAGATGGGCGTGCCGCAGGCCGTACCGGTCGGTGCGCTGCACGTCGCCACCCACGGGGCGGCCCGGGTCTGCGGACTGGCCGCCGTCGAGGTGCTGACCGGACAGTCCGTCTGACCCGCTGTTACGGCCCGGGGCCCGCTGGAGACTTCACTCCGGCGGGCCCCGGGCTCTTCCGGTCCGGTGATGACCGTGCTCCCTCAAGGGAGCCTTAAGGGGACCTTAACGGGACCCTAAGTGACGCACTGGGCACAGCCTGCGCACACCTCACAACAGGTCTGCAACATAAGCCACTTCACGTGCACGAATGCGTTGACGCTCGATGTGGTCTAGGCCAGTATCCAGCCAGCTGGTCTGTACCACTGCGCAGACCTACCTGCTCCTCGGGAGGATTGCGTGAAGCGTCAGCTGCTGGCTGCGATCGGTGTCACGGCCCTGCTGGCCTCGGTCGCGGGCTGCGGCTCCGGCGGGTCGGCGAAGGCCGGTCCGGCCGTCGCCGACCCCGGGGACGCCACCGGCACGGTCTCCGTCTGGCTCATGCCGGAGGCCCAGAACAACTGGCCCGAGCTGGTCAAGAGCGTCAACGACCGGTTCGCCGCCAAGTACCCGAAGGTCCAGCTGAAGCTGAGGTACCAGACCTGGAAGGACAAGGTCGGCAACCTCGACGCCGCGCTCAAGGGCGGCGACGCCCCCGACGTGGTCGAGCTCGGCAACACCGAGACCATGAAGTACATCCTCAACGGCTCGCTCGCCCCGGTGGACAAGTCGACCTTCGAGAACTCCGACACCTGGATCCGCGGGCTGGTCAACACCTGCACCTACCAGGACAAGCTGTTCTGCGTCCCGTACTACGCGGGCGCCCGGGTCGGCATCTACAACTCGGCGATGTTCCAGGACGCCACCGGCAGCGCCGAGTTCCCGAAGACCGAGGACGACCTGCGCACCGCGCTCGACAAGGTCCAGGCGAAGCACCGGGGCGACCGGACCTTCTCCGCGCTCTACCTGCCGGGCCCGTACTGGTACGCGGCGATGTCCTACGTCGCGGCGTACGGCGGTGCCATCGCCCGCTTCGACAGCTCCGGCAACTGGCACGGCACGCTGCACGACGCCAAGTCGCAGCAGGGCATCCAGCACTTCGTCGACCTGGTGAGGACGTACAACCACGGCGACCTCACCGTCGACGAGGCCGGCCAGAGCGGCGTCCTGGCCGGGCAGAAGGCGGCCGTGCTGTACGGCAACGGCTGGGAGGTGGCCGGCGCCACCGCCCCGCTCACCGGCGACCCGAAGCTCGCCGACAGCCTCCGGCAGGCCGTCATGCCCGGCCCGAACGGCAAGCCGCTGCCCTCCTTCATCGGCGGCTCGGACCTCGCGGTGACCGCCAAGTCGCCCTCGGCCGAGCTGGCCAAGGACTGGATCCGGATGTTCACCAGTGGCAAGTCCGAGCAGGTGCTCGCGGACAAGGACACCCTGCCGAACAACCTGACGCAGTTGGAGCCGCTGAAGACCAAGGCCACCACGGCCGCCGCCGCCAACGCGGTGCCGGACGCCTGGTTCACCCCGCTGGCCCCCGGCTGGAGCGCGGTCGAGAAGCAGAACGTGCTGGTCGACATGCTCGACGGCATCCTGGGGGGCAAGTCGGTGGACGCCGCGACCAAGGACGCGGACGCGGCGATCGACAAGCTGATCAACACCCCCTCCTGAGCCGCTCCCGGTGCGCCGTCCCCGGTTCCGGAGGGTGCACCGGGTGTGCTCCGGCCCTCCGGCCCCCGTAGGATCGTCGGAGGAATCATTCGCAGCGAGTGTGCGGACTCGCCGCCGTAAGAGGTCCCCGTCAGGCATCCGTCCGACGGGGGTTCAACCATCTCATCGGAGGCACATCCAGATGTCCGACCCGCAGACCACTTCCGTCCCCGGCCGGATCATGGCGGCGGAGATGGCCGAGCAGCCGGCCGTCCTGCAGCGCATCCTCGACGAAGGCGCCCCCAAGATCCGCGAGATCGCGGCCCAGATCGCCGCCCGCGCCCCGCGCTTCGTCCTGCTGACCGCGCGCGGCACGTCCGACAACGCGGCGCTGTACGCGAAGTACCTGATCGAGGTGCTGCTGGGCAAGCCGGCCGGCCTCACCTCGATGTCCACCACGACGGCGTACGGCGCCAAGCCGGACCTCACCGACGTGCTGGTCATCACCGTCAGCCAGTCCGGCGGTTCGCCGGACCTGGTGGCTTCCACCAAGGCCGCCCGCGAAGCCGGGGCGATCACGCTGGCGGTCACCAACAACGCCGGCTCTCCGCTGGCCGAGGTCTCCGAGTTCCACATCGACGTGCTGGCGGGTCCGGAGAAGGCGCTGCCGGCCACCAAGACCTACACCGCCGAACTGCTCGCGCTGTACCTGCTGGTGGAGGGCCTGCGCGGGGGCGACGGCTCGGCCGCCAAGGTGCTGCCCGAGCTGGCGGCCCGGATCCTGGCCCGCCAGGGCGAGGTCAGGACGCTGGCCGAGCGCTACCGCTTCGCCCAGCGCCTGGTCATCACCTCGCGCGGCTACGGCTACCCGACCGCCCGCGAGGCGGCGCTGAAGCTGATGGAGACCACCTACATCCCGGCCTCCCCGTTCTCCGGCGCCGACCTGCTGCACGGCCCGCTGGCCATGGTGGACAACGTCTCCCCGGTGATAGCGGTCGTCCCGGACGGCAAGGGCGGCGAGGCCCTGCAGCCGGTGCTGGACCGCCTGCGCGGCCGGGGCGCCGACCTGGTCGTCTTCGGCCAGCAGGACCAGGTGGACGCCGCCTCCGCGGGCTTCGTGCTGCCCGCCGGGGTCCCCGAGGAGGTCCAGCCGATCCTGGAGATCCTCCCGCTCCAGCAGCTCGCCTACGAGGTCACCATCGCCCGCGGCCAGGACCCGGACGCCCCCCGCGCCCTCGCCAAGGTCACCGAGACCCACTGACGCGCACAGCGGAGAGCCCCCGGCCTCGCAGGCGAGGTCGGGGGCTTCGTCGTTCGTCGCGCCCGGGGAGTGGCGCGAGCCCGGAGGGCTTGCGTCCATCGGAGGGCGGCGCGCATCGGAGGGCGGCCGCCGGGGGGATCGCGCAGGGCAGGCGTGCGCTGTCCGGGGCTGCGCCGAGCCGCACCGCGGGAAGCCGCAGCAACGGAAGGCGGAAGGCGGAAGGCGGAAGGCGCGGGCGCCGGCCGGTCACGGGTTCCGGGTGCGAGGCGCTGCCCGGCCGGGCGCGGCGGAGGGAAAAGCACTACGGGCCACGGCGCCGACACAGGACCCTCAACCCGTGCGGCACCGCAGCCCGGAGCTGTCGTCGGGCGCCTCCACCGACCGATGGCTGTGCGGGGCCTTCGGACGAGCGGCGACCGACCGAGGAGCTGCCTCGCGCGGTCAGGGCAGTTGCGCGGGGGGCGGCTCCTTGGTGCTCTTTCATTGTGGACTAGACCAATTCGGTTGTCCAGGGTGGTCCGAAAATTGGTCTGGACAACTTGCCCGGAGGTCTCGGCACCGGCCATCCGGACGGGCGGCCGCCGGGGCCGGCGGGCCCCCCTCCGGTTACGCTCGCCGTGTGCCCTCGCTGAACGAACTCGTCCGCCGCCACACCACGCTGACCGGTGCCGATGTGGAGTGGCTCCACATGCTGGTCTCGGAGTGGCAGCTGCTCTCCGACCTCTCCTTCGCCGACCTGGTGCTCTGGATCCCCACCTGGGACGGCATCCGGTACGTCTCGGTCGCCCAGATGCGCCCCAACACCGGGCCGACCTCGTACCAGGACGACATGGTCGGTCACCTGGTCCCGCGCGGCCGCCGTCCGCTGCTGGACGCGGCCTTCGACGAGGGCCGGATCGTCCGCGAGGGCGACCCGGAGTGGCGCGAGGAGGTCCCGGTGCGCGTGGAGTCGATCCCGGTCCGGCGCGAGGGCCGGGTGCTCGGGGTGATCGCCCGCAACACCAACCTGCTGACCGTGCGCACGCCCAGCCGGCTGGAGCTCACCTACCTGCAGAGCGCCTCCGACCTGGCCCAGATGATCGCCGCAGGAACGTTTCCCTACCCTGCCGAGCAGACCGACATGGACGCCGCCCCCCGGGTCGGCGACGGCCTGATCCGGCTGGACGCCGAGGGCATCGTCACCTACGCCAGTCCCAACGCGCTCTCCGCCTACCACCGGCTCGGCCTCACCGCCGACCTGGTGGGAAGCCATCTCGGAAGTGCCACCGCCGAGTTGGTCCCGCCGTCGCGCAGCGCGGTGCACGAGGCACTGGTCAAGCTGGCCAGCGGTTGGGCGCCGCGGCAGACCGAGGTCGAGGTGCAGGGCGGAGTGGTCACCCTGCGGGCCATCCCGCTCAAGCCGAAGGGCACGCTCACCGGTTCGCTGGTGCTCTGCCGGGACGTCACCGAACTGCGCCGCCGCGACCGGGAGCTGATGACCAAGGACGCCACCATCCGGGAGATCCACCACCGGGTGAAGAACAACCTGCAGACGGTGGCCGCACTGCTGCGCCTGCAGGCCCGCCGGATGGACTCCGAGGCCGGGCGGGCCGCACTGGACGAGGCCGTCCGCCGGGTGGGTTCGATCGCCATCGTGCACGAGACGCTCTCACAGGCGCTGGACGAGAAGGTGGCCTTCGACGAGATCGCCGACCGGGTGCTGGCGATGGTCAAGGAGCTGTCCCAGGACGGCCGCGTGGTGACCAGGCGCACCGGCAGCTTCGGCATCCTCCCCGCCGAGATCGCCACCCCGCTGGCGATGGTGCTCACGGAACTGCTGCAGAACGCACTGGAGCACGCCTTTGGTACGAGGTCCGAGGGGAACCTGGAGGTCGGCGCGCTGCGCGGCCGGGCCCCCGCGAGCGGCAAGGGCTGGTCGGACAGCTGGACCAGTGGCGCCAGGCCGGCCGAGTACCTGCTGATCACCGTGCAGGACGACGGCACGGGCATGCCCGAGGGCTTCGACCCGCAGCAGGCGGGCAACCTCGGCCTGCAGATCGTCCGTACGCTCTGCACCAACGAGCTGGGCGGCACCTTCGACATGGTCGCCGCACCTGGTGGCGGCACCAAGGTGGTCCTGGAGATCCCGATCCGCTGAAGCGGGGCGGGCCCGGCGGGCGGGTCCGGGTGCCGGAAACGGAAACGAGGCCCTGTCGACCGGGGGGGTGGGTCGACAGGGCCTCTCAACCCGTTCCGGCCGTCGGGGGGAGTCGGCCGGAACGGGGGCTCTTTTGGTGGTGCGACGCCGGGCCCGTGTGTTGCACACGGTGAGCGCCACAGGTCCACAGTATTGCTCTAAGTGAACAGTATCAAGTGGCCTGGCCGCTCGGCGTGGTCCGGACCTCGCCGAGGCGCGGCCCGTCCTGCGGAAGGCTCGGCCGCTGTCGCGACCGTGGTCGCGGGGGCGGAGCCCTTGATCATGGGTTGATCAGGTCGAGCTGAGTGTGTGTCAGGCGGTGCGGGCGCGGTTGCGGGCGGCGCGGCGCTTCATCGCACGACGCTCGTCCTCGCTCATTCCGCCCCAGACGCCGGCGTCCTGGCCGGTCTCCAGCGCCCACTGCAGGCACTGCTCCATGACGGGACAGCGGCGGCACACGGCCTTGGCTTCCTCGATCTGCAGCAGAGCGGGACCGGTGTTCCCGATCGGGAAGAAGAGCTCCGGGTCCTCTTCGCGGCAGACAGCGCGGTGGCGCCAGTCCATGTCCAACTCCTCCGGTCGGTGGGCGGGTGGCCCGGCCGACTCACTCGATGGCGGCTTGTGAATGTGAACGCTTTCACGAATCCCGCAACAGTAAAAGGGACCAAAGGCCCGCCCGGGCCTGGGTGGTCTGTACTGGGGTGGGGTTCGGGCGGATCAAGGGAGCCGTCGCCTGCCGCGCCCGTCCTGCGGGGCTGCTGCGACGTGTCCCGATCGCCATGTAGAGGTTCGCAAACCTCGGGCCGGGATACAACCCCCTTCGGGTAGGAATTTTTGATTCTTCGGTGTCGCCTAGCTCACAGCCCGTACTTCTATGGGGTGAAGGGGGCTTGTGCGTTCGAGAAGAAGGGGGAAACCCCCTTCTGGTCACACAATCACACGCAGTGCCCGCCGAACGCCTGTGAAACTGACGCGACTCCTGTCTCCAAGGTGGTCCCCGTCGACCTGAAACGGGGCCGGTTCCTGTGAAACCAAGGTGAAGTGCCTGACGTCGTGATAGGAGACGACGTGCTTTCCCTGTGGGCCAACCGGCCTCGTGGAGCCGTTAGCAGGACTGTGCGAACGCAGAATCTGACGGACCGTTCGAGCCGTGCCGAACGCCGTCATTCGAGTGATGCCGAAGACGTCGAGATCGGTGTCGAAGGAGGCGGAGGGCGAGGGGACCACCGGGCGATTACCCAGAAAAGTCCATGGCGAGGTGTTGGAGACTATCGCCATCACCAATCCCGGCACCGACTCCTGGCCATTGATCTCCAGGTGGATCGGGCCTTTCCGACGATGCTCACGCTCCGTGATGTAGTGCCTGACCGCCTGGTTGACGTACAGCGCGTGCGTGGACCGGCGACCCGACCTGCGCTGCTCCTCGACCCGGCCCACCACGCCGGCGTCGAAGCCGAGGCCCGCGGTGAAGGTGAACCAGCGGTCCGGCAGGCCCTCGGTCATCGCCTTGCCCAGGCCGATCGCCCGTTCCCGCCCCTGCTCCACCGCGTCCAGCAGGACACCGGTCGCCTCCACCGGGTCGTTCGGCAGGCCCAGCGCGCGGGCGAAGACGTTGGTGCTGCCCCCGGGGACCACCGCGAGCCGCGGCAGCCGATCCGCCGGGCCCTGCGAGAGCAGCCCGTTCACCACCTCGTTGACGGTGCCGTCGCCGCCGAGTGCCACCACCAGGTCCACGCCGTCCTCGACGGCCGCCTGTCGGGCCAGGTCGCGGGCGTGGCCCCGGTACCGGGTCTCCGCGACATCCAGCTTCAGATCGCTGCGCAGCGCGTGGATGAGCACATCGCGGGTGCGTCCACTGGTGGTGGTGGCCTTGGGGTTCACGACCAGGAGAGCGCGCATGTCGATCAGCCTACGGGGCCGTACGGAGAAGGCGGCGGTTACCCTGCTGGAGTGACCGCAGAAACTACCGCGCAGACTCCGAGCAGCCCGGCCCCGAGCAGGCCGGGCCCGTTGCTCAGGGGCGCCGTCATCACCGCCCTCGAAGGGGCCGTCCTGGCCGGCTGGGGCATCTACGACATGGTCTCGGGACTGCTCGGCGACTCGGCGGCGCTCGGTCGCAGCGAGTTCGGCGGCGTGGTGCTGCTGCTGATGGGTCTGCTGCCGCTGGCGGCCGCGTGGGCCCTGCTCAGGCTGCAGCGCTGGGGCCGCAGCCCGGCCGTGCTGACCAACACGATCTGCCTGCCGGTCGCGTACTACATGTGGCAGGGCGACGGCGTGATGCCCGCCCTGGCGGTCGTGGTCCTCGCCCTCGGCCTGGTCGGTGTCGCCAGCCTGCTCAACCCCCGTGCCACCGAGGCCCTTTACGGCCCGAAGGCCGACTGAGGCGAAGCGCCGGCGAGGCGCCGCCCGGAGGCGGCCGGGCAGCGCCGCACACCTACGGCCGGAGAGCTGGACTCTCCGGCCGTACGCGTCACTCCTCGACGAGCAGCTTCTCGCGCAGCTGCGCGAGCGTGCGGGCCAGCAGCCGGGACACGTGCATCTGCGAGATGCCCACCTCGGCGGCGATCTGGGACTGCGTCATGTTCCGGAAGAACCGCAGGACCAGGATCTTCTGTTCGCGCGGCGGGAGTTGGGCGAGCAGCGGCTTGAGCGACTCGCGGTACTCGACGCCCTCCAGTGCCTCGTCGGTGGCCCCCAGGGTGTCCGCCACGGCCGGCGACTCGTCGTCGCTGTCCGGGACGTCCAGCGAGAGCGTGGAGTACGCGTTGGCGGACTCCAGGCCCTCCAGCACGTCCTCCTCGGAGATGCCGAGGTGCTCCGCCAGCTCGTGCACCGTGGGGGAGCGGCCGTGCCGCTGGGAGAGCTCGCTGGTCGCGGTGGTGAGCGAGAGCCGGAGCTCCTGGAGCCGGCGCGGCACTCTCACCGCCCAGCCCTTGTCGCGGAAGTGCCGCTTGATCTCGCCGACGATGGTCGGAGTGGCGTAGGTGGAAAACTCCACCCCGCGCTCGTGGTCGAAGCGGTCCACCGACTTGATCAGCCCGATGGTGGCGACCTGGGTGAGGTCGTCCAGCGGCTCGCCGCGGTTGCGGAAGCGCCGGGCCAGGTGCTCGACCAGCGGGATGTGCATCCGGACCAGCTGGTTGCGCAGCTCGACCCGTTCCAGGGACCCTTCGGGCAGCGCCGCCAGCCGGACGAAGAGCGCCCGGGCGGCCTCCCGGTCCGGCGCGCCGGACCGGTGCCGGTCCTGCGCGGGCACCGCACTGCGGACCGCCTCGGCGGCAGCCTTCAGCTCCTCGGCCGTCAGCGCGTCGACCAGGTCGTCGTCGGCCGCAGGACCTTCGTCCCGGGCGCGGCCCGGCTGCTGGGCGTCCGGCTGCTGGTCCGGCGTCGGGTCGGTCGGCTGGCTCATCCGATGGCTGTCCTTCGGGTGCACGTCGTCTGCGGCGTTTCGGGAGTGGTACGGGGCGGCGGTGCTCGCCTGGGGCGGCACGGCCACGTCGGCGGTGGCGGCCGGGCTGCCGGCAACACCTGTGCGGTCCAGATCACTCACGGCGATCACCCGTTCCGTTCCGGGGGAGCACTTCACATTGGTTGTACCGCACTGCGGTACGGGGGAGCCGTACGCGCGGCAGATCGCGCGTACGGCTTCACGGCCGGCTCTCACCCCGCGGTGGTCGCACCGCCGCGCTTCTTGTGCAGGCTGATCGACACCGTGTTGTCCGGGCCGACCGAGGAGTCCACCTCACCGGCCAGCGCCGAGAGCACCGTCCAGGCGAAGGTGTCCCGCTCGGGGGCCTTGCCGTCGGTGGTCGGTGCGGCGACGGTGACCCTGAGCGAGTCCCCGACCAACCGGAACTCGCAGCTGAGGATCGAGCCCGGCACCGCCTGCTGAAGCAGGATGGCGCAGGCCTCGTCCACCGCGATCCGGAGATCCTCGATCTCGTCCAGGGTGAAGTCCAGCCGGGCCGCGAGGCCGGCGGTGGCCGTTCGCAGCACCGAGAGGTAGGCCCCGGCTGCGGGCAGCCGGACCTCCACGAAGTCCTTCACTCCGGGCTCGCCGTCGATCTGGGACACCCTCACCTCCTGGGTGACGCGCGGTGCTTGCGGCCCCGCGGCCGCGGCACTTCCTGTTGCATGGCTCAACTGCTTCGCCCCAACTGTCCAGAGGGGTGGTGCGGTACGTACCGGTCATACCCACCCGGGAGAGGCCGGAACGCCGCGCATCCGCCCGAGACGTTACCGCGAGAGGAGGCCCGATGTCGCGATCCGGGCCAGCCGTCACGGGAACGAGCGACGGACACGGGTCAGCCGCCCAGTTCCCGGAGGGCGTCGTCGGTCAGCCGGAAGACCGTCCACTCGTCCATCGGGACGGCGCCCAGCGACTTGTAGAACCCGATCGAGGGCTCGTTCCAGTCGAGGACGGACCACTCCAGCCGGGAGTAGCCGCGCTCGACGCAGATCCGCGCCAGCTCGGTCAGCAGTGCCTTGCCGTGGCCGCCGCCGCGCTCGGTCGGGCGGACGTACAGGTCCTCCAGGTAGATCCCGTGGGTGCCGCGCCAGGTGGAGAAGTTGCGGAACCACAGCGCGAAGCCGACCGGCTCGCCGCTGGCGTCGTCCTCGGCGACCAGGCCGAAGACGGCCGGGTGCTCGCCGAACAGTGCGTCGCGCAGCTGCTCCTCGGTGGCCCGGGCCTCGTGCAGGGCCTTCTCGTACTCGGCCAGCTCGCGGATCATGGCGTGGATGACGGGGACGTCGGTGACTGCGGCGGTGCGGATCATACGGCGAGCGTACTCGCGGACCCACCGCTGCCGGGAGGCCGTTCTCGCGGTCCGGTACGGCGGGGCGCCCGGAAGCCCGAGGGCCCGACCGCTGCGCGTGGCAGCGGCCGGGCCCTCGGAGGTGCCGGTGGTGATCAGGCGGCCTTCTTGGTCTCCCAGAAGATCGTGTCGATCTCGGCGATCAGGTCGAGCAGCGCCTGGCCGGTGGCCGGGTCGGTGGACGCCTTGGCGGCCGAGGCGGCCTTGCCGGCCCGGTTGAACAGGTCGTGCAGCTCCGGGTACTTCTCGAAGTGCGGGGCCTTGAAGTAGTCGGTGTGCAGCACCGAGAGGTGGTGCTTGACCAGCTCGGCGCGCTCCTCCTTGATGACCAGGGCGCGCGTGCGGAACTGCGCGTCCTCGTTGGCCTGGTACTTCTCCTGAGTCGCCTTCACGGACTCGGCCTCGATGCGGGCCTGGGCCGGGTCGTAGACGCCGCAGGGGAGGTCGCAGTGGGCGTGCGCGGTGGCTCGCGGAGCAAACAGACGAGAGAACATGGGAGTCCTTCCTTAGATCGTCTTCCCGCGCCTGAGATTACCTCTCCGTACGGCCGGTTTCGCGGTTGGGCCGGGGGCCTAGGGCAAAAGAAGGAGGCTCAACCGGTTGATTTCGGGCGGCCGTCGGAACCCGGGCGGGCCGGGGGATGCTGAACCCGGCACACCGGGACACGACAGAGCGGGGAGCGCAGGGATGACGGGCGGTCGGGTGGACGGCGGGGAGAGCCGGACGGGCGGCGGGCTGCTGCCGTTCGGGGTGGTCGACGTGGCAGGGCCGTCGATGCGCCCCACCCTGCTGGCGGGCGATCAGGTGGTGGTCAGGTACGGCGCGCGGATCCGGCCCGGCGCGGTGGTGCTGTTCCGGCACCCGTTGCGGCAGGACCTGTTGGTGGTGAAGCGCGCCGCCGGGCGGCGCCCCGGCGGCTGGTGGCTGCTGTCGGACAATCCGCTGGTGCTCACGGACAGCCGGGAGTACGGCGCGGTGCCGGACGACCTGGTGCTCGGGCGGGTGCTGCTGAGGGTGCGTCCGCGCCCGGCCTGGCTGGCCCCGACGGCCGCACTGGAGCGGGCGCTGACGTACGGTTCGCTGGCCCGCTGCGGCCGGCTGGCGGCCCGGCTGGGGGTCTGCCGTCCGGTCAGCCCCGAACGGTGAGCGTCTGTGCGGCCCGCTGGGCCTCCTCGCGCTTGCGGGCCCGGTACGCGGCGACGTTGGCGCGGGTGGCGCAGCGGTCCGAGCAGTAGCGGCGTGAGCGGTTGGTGGAGGTGTCCAGGTAGGCGTTGCGGCAGGGCGTGGCCTGGCAGATGCCGAGCCGGTCGACCCCCAGCTCGGTGAGGTGGATGGCCAGGCCCATGCAGGCGACGGCGGTGAAGTTGGCGGCGGCGGTCGGCGCGTTGTCGGCGAGGTGCAGGTGCCAGCGGGGCTGCCCGGCCTCGTTCAGGTCGTCGTGCCCGGAGACCAGTGGGCTGACCGGGTACTCCACCATCAGGCTGTTCAGCAGGTCGACCGCCCTGACCTGGTCGCCCTCGGCCGCCGACTCGAAGACCCCGCGCAGCCTGACCCGGACGCCCCGAAGCCGGGGCAGGTCGCTCTCGTCCGAGAGCGAGGCGGCCCGTGAGGGCGTGCCGAACAGGGCCCGGACGGCGTCCACCGAGGTGAGCGTGTCGGTGCCGCGGTCGGGCTCCTCGCTGTTCACCAGCCGGACGGCGTAGTCGGCGTACGAGGCGAGCTCCACGGTGGTCCTTCCAAGGGCCGGTAACGGGCGAGCTGGGTCCAGGGTATTACCTGCCGGGGCAACGCGTCGGCGCCCGGCGGGAACGGGTCCTGCCGGGCGCCGGGTGGTGGGGTCAGAGCACCTTGGAGAGGAAGGCCCTGGTGCGTTCGTGCCGGGGGTCGGTGAGGACGTCGCGGGGGTGGCCCGACTCGACCACGACGCCGCCGTCCATGAAGACCAGCGCGTCGCCGACCTCGCGGGCGAAGCCCATCTCGTGGGTGACGACGATCATCGTCATGCCCTCCTCGGCGAGGCCGCGCATGACGTCCAGGACGTCGCCGACCAGCTCGGGGTCGAGCGCGGAGGTGGGCTCGTCGAAGAGCATCAGCTTGGGCTTCATGGCCAGCGCACGGGCGATCGCCACGCGCTGCTGCTGGCCGCCGGAGAGCTGGGTCGGGTAGTTCCCGGCCTTGTCGGCCAGGCCGACGCGCTCCAGCAGGGCCATCGCGCGCTCCTTGGCGGCGGCCCGGCTCTCCTTCTTGACCTGCACCGGCGCCTCGATCACGTTCTCGAGCGCGGTCATGTGCGGGAAGAGGTTGAAGCGCTGGAAGACCATGCCGATGTCGCGGCGCTTGAGGGCGACCTCGCGGTCCCTGAGCTCGTGGAGCTTGCCGCCCCTCATCGCGTAGCCGACCAGCTCGCCGTCCACGGACAGCAGGCCGCCGTTGATCTTCTCCAGGTGGTTGATGCACCGCAGGAAGGTCGACTTGCCGGAGCCGGAGGGCCCGATCAGGCAGAACACCTCGCCATGCCTGACCTCCAGGTCGATGCCCTTGAGCACCTCGACCGTCCCGTAGGACTTGCGCACGCCCTCGGCCCTGACCATCGGCTCACCCGAGGCCCGCGGCTTCGCCAGGTCGGTCATGCGTGACCACCTCCCTCGAGACCGGGGACGACGTCGGACCCGCCGCCCGGCACCGGCTTCCCGGCGAACAGGCCGCGCAGCCGCGCCAGCGGCGTGGGCGGAAGGCTCCGGGTCGTCCCGCGTCCGTAGTACCGCTCGATGTAGTACTGCCCGACGGTCAGCACCGAGGTCAGGAAGAGGTACCAGAGGCTGACGGTGATCAGCAGCGGGATGGTCTGGAAGTTGCGCGAGTAGATGTTCTGACCGGCCCGGAAGAGCTCCTCCAGGGCGATCACGCTGACCAGCGAGGTGGTCTTGAGCATCGAGATGGTCTCGTTGCCGGTCGGCGGGATGATCACCCGCATGGCCTGCGGGAGGACGATCCGGCGCATGGTCCTGAACCGGCTCATGCCGAGCGCGTGCGCGGCCTCGCCCTGGCCCTCGTCCACCGACTGGATGCCGCCGCGGACGATCTCCGCCATGTAGGCGGCCTCGTTGAGGCCCAGGCCCAGCAGGGCCGCGGTGAACACCGGGATCAGCGAGTTGGTCGACTCCGACCAGAAAGAGGGGCCGAACGGGACGCCGAGCGACAGCTTCGGCCACAGTGCGCCGAGGAAGTTCCAGAAGACCAGCTGCACCAGGACGGGGGTGCCGCGGAAGACCCAGATGTAGAACCAGGCGGTGGCCGACAGCAGCGGGTTCGGGGACAGGCGCATCACCGCGAGGATGATCCCGCCGAGCACGCCCATGACCATGGACAGCGCGGTCAGCTCCAGGGTGACCCCGAGGCCGCGCAGGATGCTCGAGTCGAACAGGTACCTGCCCACGACGTCCCACTGGAAGGCGGGGTTGAAGATCAGGGCGTGGAGCAGCATCGCCGCCAGCACGGCGATGACGACGGCTCCGGCCCAGCGTCCGGGGTGGCGAACCGGGACGGCCTTGATGGTGGCCGGCGGTCCCGGTGTCACCTCCCCCTGGTCGGGAGAGTTCACGTTGGTGGCCTCGGGGGGTGCGTTCCGGCGGGGGGTCAGCTCTTGGCGGCGTTGATCTCGGCCTTGGAGACGGCCCCGGCGTCGACGCCCCACTTCTGCAGGATCTGCTTGTAGGTGCCGTCGTCCATCAGCGACTGGACGGCGCCCTGGACCGCCTTGGTCAGCGGGGAGCCCTTGGCCAGCGCGATGCCGTACGGGGCGCTGTCCCGGGTCTCGCCCAGCTTCTCCAGCTGGCCGTTGGTCTGCTTGACGGCGTAGTCGATGACCTGCGAGTCGGCGCTCATGACCTGGTCGCGGCCGGACACCAGGGCGGTGGTGACGTCGGTCTGCAGGTCGAACTTGTCGCCGTCGTTCGGAACGGTCGGCTTCCCGGCCTTGGTGCAGGCCGGGTTGATGTTGTCCTTGATGTCGTCGACCTCGGTGGTGCCGGTCTGGACGGCGATCTTCTTGCCGCAGAGGTCGTCGGCGGAGATCTTGTCCGGGTTGCCCTTCCTGACCGCGAACGCGATGCCCGAGTTGAAGTAGGTGACCATGTCGACGGTCTGCTCACGCTCCTTCGTGTCGGTGAAGGAGCTCATTCCGAGTTGGAACTTCTTCGCATCGATACCGGGGATGATCGCGGTGAAGCCGGAGTTCTGGACCTCGGCGGTCAGACCCAGCTTCTGCGCGATGGCATTGGCCAGATCGACGTCCATGCCGACGATGTCGCCCTTGTCGTCCTTGAACTCGTCCGGTGCGTACGAAGCGTCGGCGCCGACCACCAGCTTGCCGCTCGCCTTGACGTCGGCGGGGACTAACGCGGCCAGCGCCGGGTCGGCGGTGACGGCCTTGACCGAGGCGCTCGGGTTGGCGCCGGCCGAACCGCCGGAGGAGGAGCCGCTGCTGCCGCAGGCGGTGAGCGCGAGGGTGGCGGTGGCGAGGACGGCGCCGGCCGCCAGGAGGCGGGAGTGCGGGGTGCGGACGATCATGAGGGGGAATCTCCTCCTGTGGGAGAGGTCGGGTGGAGGTCCTGCCGGGGTCCTTCGGTCGCCACCCTCCGCCGAGATGGACGACGTGATCGAACGGGCTCGAACGGAGTGCACACCTCCGGCCGGCGGCCGGAGCACCCCGCACGGCCGGGGGCCGAAGGGGCAGTTTCGATCCGAGTTGGGGGGAATCCTGCCACCCGGTGTCGATGAGCGGGCCCTTATTCAGATCAAAATCGGATAACGGGGACTCGACATGTCCGTTATTCGGACGAATCCCACGGTCCTGTCACCCTGTGCGTGAACGCACGGAACCACGCGGCGCCAACTGTGGCGCCCCGACCCCTCCCTGATCAGGCGTCAGAACCCACCATTGATCACCGCGTTCTGGGCTGCTCCCGCCGAGACGTTCCACTTGGCGAGAATCTTGTCGTACGCGCCGCTGCGGATCACCCGGTCCAGCGCCTTGGCCACCAGGTCGCGCAGATCGGTGTCGGACTTCCGCAGCGCGATGCCGTACGGGCCGGGCTGGAGCTGCGCGCTGGAGACCTGGTACTTGTCCGGGTTGGTCGTGGCGACGTGCGCGGCGACCGGGAAGTCGTTCAGGTCGGCGGTCGCCTTGCCCGAGGCGAGCTCGGCCAGGGCCTGCTCGTCGGTGTCCAGCAGGTGCACGGTCAGCGGCTTCTTCAGCTTGGTGCAGGAGCCGGTCTGCCGGTCGGCGATCTCGGCCTGGGTGGTGCCGCGCTGGAGTGCGACGGTGTGGCCGCACAGGTCGTCCAGGCTCTTGATGTTCTTCGGGTTGTCCTTCTGGACGAGGATCGAGCTGCCGGCGATGAAGTAGTCGACGAAGTCCACGCCGGTATCGACCTGCTTGCCGCTGTCATCGGTGCCGTCCCGGCGCTGGCGGTTGTCGCTCAGCGCGGACATCGCCACATCGATGTCCTTGGCCTGCAGCGCCGAGAACAGCTTGTCGAACGAGGTGTCCACGAACTCGACCTTCAGGCCGAGCTCCTTGCCGATCGCCTCGGCGATGTCCGGGTCGAGCCCGGTCGCCTCGCCGTTCTGGCCCTTGAACTCCACCGGCGCGTAGTTGAGGTCCGAACCTATCTTCAGCACGCCGGCGGACCTGACGGCCGCGGGCAGCTTGCCGTGCAGGTCCTCGCTGTCCGGGTTCTTGGGCGCCGAACCACTGCTGCAGGCCGTGAGCAGCAGCGTCCCGGCGGCCAGGGCCACCCCGGCCCGTCCGGCGCGGCTCGTGGTCAGTGGCGTCGTGGCGTGCATGGAGGGCTCCTCCGGTTGGGCGAGGGATGCTGTGCCACCGGGCTCGTGCGGATGTGCGGATGGACCGGGTGCCGTGCCCCGCCGGGCCACGGCCCCGGGATGACCGGTGGCCGGAAGTGGGATCCTCCCATCCCGCCCTGCCGGGCCGATCGGCGGGTGTGTCAGAATCTGGTATCGGGTGACCCCCGAACAGGACTCAGACCGCCGGGCCCCCTCTGTCGATAGGGCGGGGGAGGACCCGGGGTGCGCAGGACCGGAAGTCGAAGACTCCGACTCTGGATCCGCAGCGCCGGCTCCCCTCCGTGTCTGGGTTCACCCCTGCGAGTGCGCGTGCCCGGTCGCCGTTGTCGCCACCGGCCGGCCGGTTCTTCCGAAACCGCCGGTCGTCAAGAGGTGATTCAGCGATGACCAGTGCGTGAAGAGGACAAAAAGGCATAGGTGCGGTGCCTCGGTCCGACCTAGGCTCGACGTCCGGCCACGGCCGGATGACGCTCTGGCAGAGCGGAAGCACAGCGCAGAAAACCCAACCCTCACCCGAGGGCGCGCCCGACGGCTGCGCCCCCGACCCGGTTCCGGGTACGCCCAGGCGTACCCGGTTTCCGCTTCTCCCTCCGGGAGGCGGTCCGGGTCGACTGACCGTCGGCCGCGCGCTCTCGCCGATCATGACGAAGAGGTCATCGTGGCAGCGGAGATCATCCACCCGAACACCCAGGACACCGAGGACCCCGTCGACGCGGTCTTCGCCCTGCACCGCGGCGGCAAGATGGAGGTGCGCGCCACGGTGCCGGTGCGCGACGCGGACGACCTGTCCCTCGCCTACACACCGGGTGTGGCCCGGGTCTGCACGGCCATCGCCGAGCAGCCCGAGCTGGTCAACGACTACACCTGGAAGTCCAACGTGGTCGCGGTCGTCACCGACGGCACCGCCGTGCTGGGCCTCGGCGACATCGGCCCCGAGGCGTCGCTGCCGGTGATGGAGGGCAAGGCGATCCTCTTCAAGCAGTTCGGCGGCGTGGACGCGGTTCCGATCGCGCTGGCCTGCACCGAAGTTGACGAAATCGTCGAGACGGTGGTCCGGCTCGCCCCGTCCTTCGGCGGCGTCAACCTGGAGGACATCTCCGCCCCGCGCTGCTTCGAGATCGAACGACGGCTCCAGGACGCCCTGGACATCCCGATCTTCCACGACGACCAGCACGGCACCGCGATCGTCACCACCGCCGCCCTGTGGAACGCCGCCAAGGTGACCAACCGTGAGGTCGGCGACCTGCGGGCGGTCATCTCCGGCGCCGGTGCGGCCGGGATCGCCATCGCCAAGATGCTGCTCGCGGCCGGGATCGGCGACGTGGCGGTCTGCGACCGCCGCGGCGTGGTGTACGAGGGCCGGGAGGACCTGACGGACGTCAAGGCCGAGATCGCCGCGCGGACCAACAGGGCCGGGCTCAAGGGCTCGCTGGCCGAGGCGCTGGCGGGTGCGGACGTCTTCATCGGCGTCTCCGGCGGTACCGTGCCCGAGGACGTCGTCGCCACCATGGCCGAGGGCTGCTTCGTCTTCGCGATGGCCAACCCCGACCCGGAGATCCACCCCGAGGTCGCGCACCGGTACGCGGCCGTGGTGGCCACCGGCCGCAGCGACTTCCCGAACCAGATCAACAACGTGCTGGCCTTCCCCGGCATCTTCGCCGGTGCCCTCCAGGTCCGGGCCGGCCGGATCACCGAGGGCATGAAGCTGGCCGCCGCCAAGGCGCTGGCCGCCGTCGTCGCCGACGAGCTGACGCCGCAGAAGGTCATCCCCTCGCCGTTCGACGAGCGGGTCGCCCCGGCGGTCACCAAGGCCGTGGCCGAGGCCGCCCGCGCGGAGGGCGTCGCACGGCGGTAGGGCTCCGGCGGGCCCGCGGTACGCGGGCAGCGGCGCGGTGGGCCCGGGACACGCGGTGGAGGTCACACCTCCGCGTGGTTCCGGGCCACCGCCGTCACGGCTATCGTCCGGGACATGTTCGCTGCCTACGCCGCACGTATCGACGCCGACGACCCGCTGAGCGCGCTGGAGTTGGGGGAACTCCCCGAACCGCAGGCCCGTCCGGGCTGGAGCGTGGTGACGGTCAGGGCCGCCACCCTCAACCACCACGACCTCTGGTCACTGCGCGGGGTGGGACTGCCCGCCGAGCGGCTGCCGATGATCCTGGGCTGCGACGCCGCGGGGGTGGACGAGCACGGCAACGAGGTCGTCATCCACTCGGTGATCGGCCAGAGCGGCCACGGGGTCGGCCCCGACGAACCGCGCTCCCTGCTGACCGAGCGCTACCAGGGCACCTTCGCCGAGCGCGTCGCGGTACCGACCTGGAACCTGCTGCCCAAGCCCGCCGGACTCTCCTTCGAGCAGGCCGCCTGCCTGCCCACCGCCTGGCTGACGGCCTACCGGATGCTCTTCACCAAGGCGGGCGTCAAGCCCGGTGACACCGTCCTGGTCCAGGGGGCCGGGGGTGGGGTCTCCACCGCGCTGGTGGTGCTGGCCAAGGCGGCGGGACTCCGGGTCTGGGTGACCGGACGGGACGAGGCCAAGCGGGCCCGAGCGGTCGAACTCGGGGCGGACGCCGCGTTCGAGAGCGGCGCCCGGCTGCCCGAGCGGGTGGACGCGGTGATGGAGACCGTCGGCGCCGCCACCTGGGCGCACTCGGTCAAGGCCGTCAGGCCCGGCGGCACCATCGTCATCTCGGGTGCCACCTCCGGCTACCACCCGCCCACGACCGAGCTGCACCGGATCTTCTTCCTCGAACTCAACGTCGCCGGCTCGACGATGGGCACCAAGGAGGAGCTCGCCGGTCTGCTCTCCCTCTGCGTCAACACCGGGATCCGGCCGGTGATCGACAGTGTGCTGCCGCTCACCGAGGCCCGCGACGCCTTCGCCCGCCTCGCCAAGGGCGATGTCTTCGGCAAGCTCGTCCTGACCCCGTGACCCCGTGATCCCGTGACCCCGGGGCGACAGGGCAACGGGTGACTCTCCACCGGCCGGGCGGCTCCCCGCGCGGCCGGTGGCCCACCCGTCAGCCCAGGAGCCGCCGCAGGCGCGCCGCGGCCGCGGCCAGGGCGCCACGCGATTCGGCGAGTTGGGCGGCCGTCACCCCGGTGTCCCGGGCGGCGTCCCTGACCTGGTCGCGGAAGCGGTCCAGCAGGCGCTCCAACTCCCGGGCGGGGTCGGCCGAAGGATCGGTCTCCGTCCACGGCGGGAGGTCCGCCGGCAGCTGCTCGGCCCCGCCGGCCAGGTCCTCCTCGTCCAGGTCGATCCGGGTGACCCGGACCTCCTCCTCCGGCGCCGCGGGGTGGCCCCACTTGGCGGCGTCGGCCAGCCCGGCCAGGCTCCTGGTCAGCTCGGAGAGCCCTTCGGCCAGCCCGGAGGACCAGTCCCCGCGGGCCGCCGCGTCACGGACCTGCTGCTCCACCCGGCGCTTGATCCGCAGCGCCTCCTGCTGTGCGGCGGACCTGGCGGCCCTGGACTGCTCGCGCAGCCTGCGGGCCTCCTCCTCGGCCGCCCTGGCCTTCGCCTTGGCGGCCTGCTCCTGCTCCTTGGCCCGCTTCGCCTGCTCCTTGGCCTGGGCCTTGAACTGGGCGAACTCCTCCTTGGCCCGCTGCCAGGACTCCTTGTCGCCCCACGGGCCGTCCCACGGGCTCCCGGCCCCGGCTCCGGCCCCGTCCTCGGCCTGCGGCCTGGGAGCCTTCCTGGCCGCGCCCCAGAGCTCCTCGCGCAGGTCCTTGGCGCTGTCCCGGACGTCCTCGCGGATCGCCCCGGCCAGCTGGGCCACCGACTCGCGGATCTCCACCTCCAGCTCGGCCAGCTCGTCCTGGCGCAGGGTCAGTTCGGTGCGCCCGGCGTCGGTGAGGCGGAAGACCTTGCGGCCGCCCTCGGTGGTGTGGCTGACCAGGCCCTCCTTCTCCAGCTTCGCCAGCCGCGGGTACACGGTGCCGGCCGAGGGCGCGTACAGGCCCTGGAACCGTTCCTCCAGGAGGCGGATCACCTCGTAGCCGTGCCGGGGGGCCTCGTCCAGGAGCTTGAGCAGGTAGAGCCGGAGCCGGCCGTGGCCGAAGACGGGGGTCATGTCATGCCTCCTGAGTACCGGCGGAGGGGAGTTCCTTCACCAGGTTGGGGCGGTCCTCGGCGTCCGGGCGGCGGAGCACCGTCACCGCACCGGAGACGGTGGTGACCTGGAGCTTGCCGTTGCCGCTGCCGAGCTGGCCGGAGAGCTTCTTGGCGCCCCAGGTGCCGCCGAGCTTGAGTTCGTCGAAGGTGCTGGTGAGGTCGCCGCTGGTGGTACCGGCCTCGACCCGGGTGTCGGCGAGCGAGGGCAGCCGGACGCCGACCGCGCCGCTCACCGTGGTGACGCGGATGTCGGCGGCGGTCTCGACGTCCAGGTCCAGGGTGACGTCGCCGCTGACGGAGTTGGCCTGGACCTTCTCGGCCGCCCCGGCGACCAGGGTGACCTGGCCGGAGACGGTGTTGACCCGCAGCTCGCCGGCCACCGACTGGGCGTCCACGTTGCCCGAGACGGTGTTGGCGTCGGTCCGGCCGGTGAGGCCCACCAGGGTGGTCTCCCCGCTGGCGCCGTTCACCGAGACCCGGCCGGTGAGCCCGGAGACCGTGGCGTCGGCCGAGACCGTGCCGACCTTCGCCTCGGCGCCGGCCGGCACGGCCAGCGAGACCACGGCCCGGCGCTTGCGGCGGAGCGAGGCGAAGAAGTACTTCACCGACTGCACCGACTTCACGGCCTCGCCGAACTCGCCCCAGCTGAGGTCCTTGTACGTCACGGTGAGGACGCCGTCCTCCAGGGTGACGAGCAGCGGCTCGCCCTCCAGCTCGGTGACCTCCAGGCGGGCCGGGCCCTCGGTGGCGACGACGTTGACCGCGCCGCCGATGGTGCGCACGTGCAGGGTGTCGACCTGCTGCCCGTCGAAACCGATCCGCTGCGGCTCACTGACCGTCCACTGGCTCATGATGCTGTCGCCTCCCGTTGTGGTTCGCGATGTATCGCGTCTGCCTGAGTAACACGATATATCGCGTACTGGGCAAGTCAAGGACCCCTCGACCCTGGTCTCTCCCGTAGGGGCGCTCCCGTACCCGGCCGCCCGGCCCGGCTCCCGGTCGTCGGTGCGGGCCCCGGCGGTCGCCCGGTGGCGGACATGCCGAGGGCCCGGGAGGCAGCTGCCTCCCGGGCCCTCGGCGCGCGTTTCAGTCCTCGTCCTCGTCGTCCAGCCGGGCCAGCCAGGTGGCCAGCCGCTCGACCGGGATCTCGAAGTCGGGGTTGAGGTCGACGAACTCCCGCAGCCGCTCGGCCAGCCACTCGAAGGTGACCTCCTCGTCGCCGCGCCGGCTCTCCAGTTCCTCGATGCCTCGGTCGGTGAAGTACACGGTTCTGCGCTCCGCTCCGATGGGGATTGACCTGGTCAGAATAGCCGCGGGCCCGGTCCCCGCCGGAGCGGGGACCGGGCCGTCAGTGCTTCGGGACCCTCAGCCGTCTCAGAGGCTGAAGACCTCGTCGAGCAGGGCCTGCTGCTCGGCGGCGTGGCGCTTGGCCGAGCCGACCGCGGGGGCCGAGGAGGCCGTGCGGGCGACGCGGCGCAGGCGCGCACCACCGTTGGCGCTGCGGCCGATGACGACCTGCAGGTGGTCGACCAGGTTCATCGCGATGAACGGCCAGGCACCCTGGTTGGCCGGCTCCTCCTGCGCCCAGATGAACTGGACGTTCTCGCCGTAGCGGCCCAGCTCCTCCTGGAGCTCGGCGACCGGCAGCGGGTAGAGCCGCTCGACCCGGACGATCGCGGTGTCGGTGACACCACGCTCGGCGCGGGCGGCCTCCAGGTCGTAGTAGAACT
This sequence comes from Kitasatospora sp. NPDC056138, assembly GCF_042264695.1. Taxonomy (NCBI): domain Bacteria; kingdom Bacillati; phylum Actinomycetota; class Actinomycetes; order Kitasatosporales; family Streptomycetaceae; genus Kitasatospora; species Kitasatospora sp. NPDC056138. The sequence goes on from NZ_JBHJVK010000003.1 coordinate 77,772, forward strand.
TGCCGGCCGTGATGACGACCTTGCGCACGTTCGCCGGGTCCACCGTGGAGTCGCCGATGACCGGGCGGAACGAACCGGAGAGGAACTCCGAGGTGGACGACGCCGCGGCCTTCAGGCGCAGCATCGACTTCGGGGTGAAGACGACCAGCGGCTTGTGGTGCGGGTTGTGCGCCTGCCAGCGCAGCAGGTGGAAGTAGTTCGACGGCAGGGTCGGCATGGCCACCGTCATGTTGTTCTGCGCGCACAGCTGGAGGAAGCGCTCCGGGCGGGAGGACGAGTGGTCCGGGCCCTGGCCCTCGTAGCCGTGCGGCAGCAGCAGGGTGACGCCGGAGTGCTGGCCCCACTTCTGCTCGGCGGAGGCGATGTACTCGTCCACCACGGTCTGCGCGCCGTTGACGAAGTCGCCGAACTGCGCCTCCCACATGACCAGCGCGTTCGGGCGGGTCAGCGAGTAGCCGTACTCGAAGCCCATCGCCGCGTACTCCGACAGCAGGCTGTCGTAGACGGTGTAGCGGGCCTGGTCCTCCGTCAGGTACAGCAGCGGGGTGTAGTCCTCGCCGCTGACCCGGTCGATCAGGACCGCGTGGCGCTGGCCGAAGGTGCCGCGACGGCTGTCCTGGCCGGCCAGGCGGACCGGGTGACCCTCCATCAGCAGCGAGCCGATGGCCAGGGTCTCGCCCATCGCCCAGTCGATGGTGTTGTCCTCGACCGAGGCGGCGCGGCGCTGCAGCTGCGGCAGCAGGCGCGGGTGGACGGTCAGCCAGTCCGGCAGGTTGACCTGCGAGGCGGCGATCCGCTTCACCATCTCCTCGGAGATGCCGGTCTGGATGCTGACCGGGAAGTCGGCGACCGGCTTGCCGTTGGCGGCGGGGGCCGGGGCGGTGGCGGCCGCGCGGACCTCGGAGAAGACCTTCTCCAGCTGGCCCTGGAAGTCCTGGAGCGCCTGCTCCGCCTCTTCCATGGTGATGTCGCCGCGACCGATCAGGCCCTCGGTGTACAGCTTGCGCACCGAGCGCTTCTTGTCGATCAGGTCGTACATCAGCGGCTGGGTGAACGACGGGTTGTCGGCCTCGTTGTGACCGCGGCGGCGGTAGCAGATGAGGTCGATCACGACGTCCTTGTGGAACGTCTGGCGGAACTCGAAGGCGAGCCGCGCGACGCGGACCACGGCCTCCGGGTCGTCGCCGTTCACGTGGAAGATCGGGGCCTCGATCATGCGGGCCACGTCGGTGCAGTACATCGAGGAGCGGCTGCTGGCCGGGGCGGCGGTGAAGCCGACCTGGTTGTTCACCACGACGTGCACGGTGCCGCCGGTGCGGTAGCCGCGCAGCTGCGACATGTTCAGGGTCTCCGCGACGACGCCCTGGCCGGCGAAGGCCGCGTCACCGTGGATCTGGATCGGCAGCACCGGGAAGGACGTGCCGCCCTGGTCCAGGATGTCCTGCTTGGCGCGGGCGATGCCCTCGACGACCGGGTCCACGGCCTCCAGGTGGGAGGGGTTCGCGGCGAGCGAGACCTTGATGGTCTCGCCGTCCAGGCCGGTGAAGGTGCCCTCGGAGCCCAGGTGGTACTTGACGTCGCCGGAGCCGTGCATCGACTTCGGGTCCAGGTTGCCCTCGAACTCGCCGAAGATCTTGCCGTACGGCTTGCCGACGATGTTGGCCAGCACGTTCAGGCGGCCGCGGTGGGCCATGCCGATGACGGCCTCGTCGAGGCGGTGCTCGGCCGCGGCGTCGATGGTCGCGTCCAGCAGCGGGATGAGCGACTCGCCGCCCTCCAGCGAGAAACGCTTCTGCCCGACGTACTTGGTCTGCAGGAAGGTCTCGAAGGCCTCGGCGGAGTTCAGCCGGCGCAGGATGCGCAGCTGCTCCTCGCGCTCGGGCTTGGTGTACGGCTTCTCCAGGCGCTCCTGCAGCCACTTGCGCTGCTTCGGGTCCTGGATGTGCATGTACTCGACGCCGACGGTGCGGCAGTAGGTGTTGCGCAGCAGGCCGAGGATGTCGCGGAGCTTCATCATCTTCTGGCCGCCGAAGCCGCCGACCGCGAACTCGCGCTCCAGGTCCCACAGGGTGAGGCCGTGCGAGACCACGTCCAGGTCGGGGTGCTTGCGCTGCTTGTACTCCAGCGGGTCGGTGTCAGCCATCAGGTGGCCGCGGACCCGGTAGGAGTGGATCAGCTCCATGACGCGGGCGGTCTTGTTGACCTCGTCGTCGTGGGTGGTGGCGACGTCGGTCGCCCAGCGGACCGGCTCGTACGGGATCCGCAGCGACTCGAAGACCTCGTCGTAGAACCCGTGCTCGCCCAGCAGCAGCTGGTGGATGGTGCGCAGGAACTCGCCGGACGCCGCACCCTGGATGACCCGGTGGTCGTAGGTCGAGGTGAGCGTCATGATCTTGGAGATGCCCAGCTTGGCCAGGGTGTCCGGGGAGGAGCCCTGGAACTCGGCCGGGTACTCCATGGCGCCGACGCCGACGATGGTGCCCTGGTTCTGCATCAGGCGCGGCACGGAGTGCACGGTGCCGATGCCGCCGGGGTTGGTCAGCGAGACGGTGACGCCGGTGAAGTCGTCCATCGTCAGCTTGTTGGCGCGGGCGCGGCGGACGATGTCCTCGTAGGCCTGCCAGAAACCGAAGAAGTCGAGGGTCTCGGCCTTCTTGATGGCCGCGACGACGAGCTGGCGGTCGCCGTTCGGCTTGACCAGGTCGATGGCCAGGCCGAGGTTCACGTGCTCGGGCTTCACCAGGTAGGACTTGCCGTCCTTGACCTGGTAGCTGTGGTTCATCCCCGGGCTGGCCTTGATGGCCTGGACGAGGGCGTAGCCGATCAGGTGGGTGAAGGAGACCTTGCCACCACGGGCGCGCTGCAGGTGGTTGTTGATGACAATGCGGTTGTCGATCAGCAGCTTGGCCGGCACGGCGCGGACCGACGTCGCGGTCGGCACCTCCAGCGAGGCGTCCATGTTGGTGGCGACCGCCTTGGCCGGGCCGCGCAGCACGACCAGCTCGGGGCCCTCCGCGGCCGGCGCGGGCGCGGCCGGGGCGGCGGCCTTCGGCGCGGGCGGCGCGGCAGGGGCTGCGGCGAGCGGCGCGGGCGCCGGCTGGACCGGGGCCGGAGCGGCCGGTGCAGCGGGGGCGGGCGCCGCCGGAGCAGCAGCGGGGGCGGCAGGAGCAGCAACGGTGGTCGGCGTGGGGCCGGCCTGGGTTGCGGCCTGGGTCACTGGAGTCACCTCGGTACCGGGCTTGTAGTCGGCGAAAAAGTCCCACCAGGCTCGGTCGACCGAGTTGGGATCCTGGAGGTACTGCTGGTAGATCTCGTCGACGAGCCACTCGTTGGGGCCGAAGCCAGTGGAGCTTGCCGAGCTGACGGGGGTTTCAGGGTGTGGCGACACGGGGCAACCGCCCTCTTCCGCTTCCTTTTGGGATGGTGGACAGCGGGGATTAAGGCTACGCCTCCGAACAGTGATCGCGCAGTCCCCAGCCGGTAGGCGTCGTCCAGATCACAGTACTGACCTGCAATTTGGCTGAAAACGTGCGTTAGAACAGTCGACCAACGGGTAGGCAGGCGCCCACTCGTTCGGTCGAAATCCCTACAAACTTGGACAATACTGCAGGTCGCTACCCAGTGAAGAGTGACCTGACACATGACCGGATGCCTTGTGTTCCAGTTCTGTGACAGATCGGGGCAACCGGGGCCGGGCGGAGCGACGTCCGCCGGACCCGGCTCCCGACCCGGCGCCGGGTCCGCGCGCTACCGCCGGTCGGCGGCCTCCGCGCCGGGGGCGCCGGCCTCCTCGGCCTCCTCGGCCGCTCCCGTCCCCGGCAGGGCGACCTCGATCCGGCAGCCCTCGGCGGTCTCGGCCACCCTGATCCGGCCGCCGTGCAGGTCGACCGCCCAGCGGGCGATGGCCAGACCGAGGCCGGTGCCGCCGTCGCTGCCGGGCCCCTGGGCGGTCGCCGTGCCGCTGCGGCCGAAGCGCTCGAACACGTGGCTGCGGTCCTGGACCGGGATGCCGGGACCCTGGTCCTCGACCTCCAGCAGCAGTGCGCCGGGGTGGTCCCCCACTCTCGCCCGGACCGTCACGGTGCCCCCGGTGGGGGAGTGCTTGCAGGCGTTGTCCACCAGGTTGGCGACCACCTGGTGCAGCCGCTCGGTGTCGGCGACGCCGGTCAGCGCCGCCGGGCTGACGTCCAGGCGCAGCTTCACGTCGTCGCGCCTGGCGTAGGCGCCGCCGGCCGTGGCGCCGTCCACCGTGACGCCGCGCAGCACTCCGTCCAGGAAGGGCCGGACCTCGAACGGGCGGGCGTCCAGCGGGACCACGCCGTCGTCCAGCTTGGAGAGGTCCAGCAGGTGGGTGACCAGGCGGCCGAGCCGCTCGGTCTGCTCCAGCGCGGCGCCCAGCGTCTTCGGATTGGGCTGGACGACACCGTCCACCACGTTCTCCAGGACGGCGCGCAGGGCGGCGATCGGTGTGCGCAGCTCGTGCGAGACGTTGGCGACCAGCTCGCGGCGGTGCCGGTCGGCGGCCTCCAGATCGGCGGCCATCCGGTTGAAGGTGTCGGCCAGCTCGCCGACCTCGTCCCGGGAGGAGACCTCCACCCGGGCGCTGTAGTCGCCGCTCGCCATGGCCCGGGCGGCGGCGGTCATGGCGCGCAGCGGCGCGGTCAGCCCGTGCGCCAGGAACTGCATGAAGAGCAGCGAGGCGATCATCGAGAAGATCATGATGATCCGGATCTGGGTCTCGGACCGGATCGCGACCACCGCCATGCCGGTGGCCAGGAACACCGAAACGCTCACCAGCAGGGCCAGCTTGCCCTTGATCGAGCGGACCGGGTCCAGGGGCCGGATGTCGGCCCAGATGCGGCTCGCGGCGCGCGCGGCCAGGCCGCGGCGCCCCTGTGCGGCGGCGCTCGCCTCGGCGGCCCGCTGCGGGTTCACCCCGTTGCGTTGCTGTGGAAAGGTCATGTCGTCCCTGCGTCGTCCCCCTGCCTGCCGGACCTGGGCCCCCCGGTGGCCCAAGCACCGGTACGGCTAGGAGAGCGGTGCCTCCAGGGCGTACCCGACTCCGTGCACCGTACGGATCCAACTGGCGCCGATCTTGCGGCGTAGTGCCTTGACGTGGCTGTCGACGGTGCGGGTGCCGGAGGCGTCCGTCCAGTCCCAGACCTCGGCCAGCAGCTGCTCGCGGGTGAGCACGGCGCGCGGCTGGGCGGCGAGGCAGGCCAGCAGGTCGAACTCGGTCGGCGTCAGGTGGACGTCGCCGGCGCCGAGCCGGACCCGGCGCTGGACGTGGTCGATCTCCAGCTCGCCGAAGCGCAGGGAGCCGAGCGCGGGCGTCCTGGCCGCCTGCTGGGCCCGCTCCACGCGGCGCAGCAGCACGTTGACCCGGGCCGCCAGCTCGCGCATCGAGAACGGCTTTGTCATGTAGTCGTCCGCGCCGACCCCGAGGCCGACCAGCAGGTCCGTCTCGTCGTCGCGGGCGGTCAGCATCAGGACCGGAACCGGGCGCTGCGCCTGGATCCGGCGGCACACCTCGAGTCCGTCGAAGCCGGGCAGCATCACGTCGAGGACCACCAGGTCCGGCTGCCAGGTGTGGAAGCCGTCCACCGCGCCGGGGCCGTCGTGGGCCACGGCGACCTTGAAGCCCTCCGCGCCGAGCCGGGCCGCGATCGACTCGGCGATCGTCGGCTCGTCCTCGACGACCAGCACACGTCGCTGTGTGGTCACCGGACTGCCAGTGCCGGTGCTCTCCTGCTGAATTTCTGTCACGGTCACGCCACCGCCCCCAGGGCTGCGGGCCGACTGCCTGTGGGGACAGTGGGCTCCGCTCGTAGTCGTCTTGTTCCGTCATGGGCCGTGTTCCGGCCCGCGGTCCACCCGAAATGCCGTCCGCCGTCGGCATCGGAAGGAAAGGCTCGCAGGTGTGGGTCTGCGCGCCTTCCGCTCTCATCGCAGCGTACGGACACTGCGAGCATCCCGGCAGGTGAACCGGTACAACCGGCCTGTTGGCCGGGGCCGGAGACCTGCCCGGGACGGGGTACGGGGCGATACCTTACCCGGCAAAAATATCGCCCGTAACGGTGCGTATGCCGTCGAACGGATGACACACTTCACTGCGAAGTGACTACTCGTCCGTAAACAAAGGGCTGGTACGGACCAAGGTGGGGAAGGTGTCGGGCCCGGTTTTGGCGCGATCTTCACAGGTCCCTCTCAGCGGGCTCTCAGGAGCTCGACGTACCGTGGGCACGACAACGCCACCCACGCCACTCACGACCTGGAGCGGAGGCGGAATGCCGGAGCTGGGACACGGTACGACCGGTGCCGCCCACGGGCGGGGATCCGGCCTGCTGGCGTTGACGGGACTGCTGGACAAGGTGCGGCGACTGGTGCCCACCCCGCGCCGCAACCCCTTCGCGCTCAGCTATCTGGTGGTGCTGCTCGGCACCACCCTGTTCTCCCGCTTCGGCGACCCCGCCCTGGTGCGCAGGCTCCAGGAGATCTCCAGCACCGACGGCCACAACCTGCTGCACCGGCCGGTCGTCGCCCTGCTGCTCAGCGGCCTCTGGGTGGCCGGGCCGGTCTGGATGCCGTACCTGTGGGCCTTCGCCTTCACCGTGGCGCCGCTGGAGCGGCGGGTCGGCGGGCTGCGGGCGGCGGTGGCCTTCGGGGCCGGTCACGTCCTGGCCACCCTGCTCTCGCAGCTGGTCGTCGCGCTCGGCGTGGCCACCGGACGGCTCGGCCCCGCGGCACTGGACAGCCTCGACATCGGTGTCAGCTACGGCGTGCTGGCCAGTCTCGGCGCGCTCGCCGGGCTGCTGCGGCCGACCGGCCGGATCCTCGCGCTGGCCGGCGCGGGCGGCATGATCGGGCATCAGATCCTCACCGACCAGGACCTGGTCACCGGCGTCGGCCACCCGGCGGCCCTGCTGGTCGGCATCTCGCTCTGGCGCTGGCTCCGCCGCGGTCGCGGCCGTGGCCGCCCGCTCCGCCTCCGCCGCCTCCTGCCAGGCCGGATCGCCGCCTCGCAGGCGTGAGCCCGCCGCGCCGGACCACCCTCTCGGCGGCGTGAATCCGCCGCGGCGGGATTTCGGGCGCCCGCCCGGTCGTTGAACGGTTCCCGTGGATGGTGCCCCGTCTCCCGCGTGCCGTTCCCCGCGGTCGTGCCGCAGCTCATGCCCGTGCGCCTCGCATCGGCCGGATCCGGGCCCCCGGGGTCCGCCGGCACCGGTCCACGGCCGCCGGGGCGTGATCGCTCAGGGCGAACATCGGGCCGGGAACAACCGACCCCCGCCAATCCTTAGTCAGGTCAGCTCAACTTCGCTGACTGGGGAGAGATCATGGCATCGACGTCCGCTTCGCTCACCCTGCCCGTACTGCCGCTCGACGACGAAGTGGTGCTCCCGGGCATGGTGGTCCCGCTGGACCTGTCCGACACCGAGGTGCGCGCCGCCGTCGAGGCGGCCCGGGCCGCTGCCGCCGGTGGGGCGAAGCCGCAGGTCCTGCTGGTGCCCCGGTTGGACGGCTCGTACGCGGCGGTGGGCACCCTGGCCACCGTCGAACAGGTCGGCCGGCTGGCCGACGGCGACCCGGCGGCACTGGTCCGCGCCGTCCGCCGGGTGCGGATCGGCGCCGGTACGACCGGGCCCGGCGCCGCGCTCTGGGTGGAGACCAGCCCGTTCCGCGAGTCCGACCCGGGGCTGCCGGTGGCCGGCCGGGCCGCCGAGCTGGTCAAGGAGTACAAGGCGCTCTCCACCCAGTGGCTGCGCAAGCGCGGCGCCTGGCAGATCGTCGACCGGGTGGCCCAGATCGAGGGCGTCGGCGAGCTCGCCGACAACATCGGGTACGCGCCCTTCGCCACCGCCGAGCAGAAGCTGAAGGTGCTGCTGGAGGCCGACCGGTCGGCCCGGCTGGAGTACGCGCTGACCCTGCTGCGCGACCACCTCGCGGAGGAGGAGGTCAACGACACCATCCGCAAGGACGTCGAGGAGGGCGTGGCCAAGCAGCAGAAGGAGTTCCTGCTCCGCCGCCAGCTGGAGGCGGTCCGCAAGGAGCTCGCCGAGCTGAACGGCGACCCGGCCGACGAGGAGGGCGACTACCGGGCCCGGGTCGAGGCCGCCGAGCTGCCGGACAAGGTCCGCGAGGCCGCCCTCAAGGAGGTCGACAAGCTGGAGCGGGCGAGCGACCAGTCGCCCGAGGGCTCCTGGATCCGCACCTGGCTGGACACCGTCCTCGAACTGCCCTGGAACGAGCGCAGCGAGGACGCCTACGACATCGCCGGCGCCCGCGCGGTGCTGGACGCCGACCACGCCGGCCTGGCCGACGTGAAGGACCGGATCGTCGAGTACCTGGCGGTGCGCAAGCGCCGGGCCGACCAGGGGCTCGGCCTGATCGGCGGCAGGCGCGGGGGAGCGGTGCTCGCGCTGGTCGGGCCGCCCGGTGTGGGAAAGACCTCACTGGGGGAGTCGGTCGCCCGTGCGATGGGCCGGAAGTTCGTCCGGGTGGCGCTCGGCGGCGTCCGGGACGAGGCGGAGATCCGCGGCCACCGGCGCACGTACGTCGGCGCGCTCCCCGGCCGTGTCGTGCGCGCCATCAAGGAGGCCGGGTCGATGAACCCGGTGGTCCTGCTGGACGAGATCGACAAGGTCGGCTCCGACTACCGGGGCGACCCGGCGGCCGCTCTGCTCGAAGTCCTCGACCCGGCGCAGAACCACACGTTCCGCGACCACTACCTGGAGGTCGAGCTGGACCTCTCCGACGTGGTCTTCCTCGCCACCGCCAACGTCCTGGAGGCCATCCCCGAGCCGCTGCTCGACCGGATGGAGCTGGTCCGCCTGGACGGCTACACCGAGGACGAGAAGGTCGTCATCGCCCGCGACCACCTGCTGCCCCGGCAGCGGGAGAAGGCCGGCCTGACGGGCGAGGAGGTCTCGGTGGACGAGGCCGCGCTGCGCCGCCTCGCGGGCGAGTACACCCGCGAGGCCGGCGTACGGAACCTGGAGCGCTCGATCGCCCGCATCCTGCGGAAGGTCGCCGCGCAGAGCGAGCTGGGGGAGCGCGAGCTGCCCGTCGCGATCGGCGCCGGCGACCTGCGGGCACTGATCGGGCGGCCGCACCACACCCCCGAGTCCGCCCAGGAGCCCGCCGAGCGGCGCACCGGCGTCCCCGGGGTGGCCACCGGTCTCGCGGTGACGGGAGCCGGCGGTGACGTCCTCTACATCGAGGCGTCGCTGGCGGACGCCGAGACCGGTGGCACCGGTCTCACCCTGACCGGCCAGCTGGGCGACGTGATGAAGGAGTCCGCGCACATCGCGCTCTCCTTCCTGCGCTCGCGCGGCGCCGAGCTGGAGCTGCCGGTCACCGACCTGCGCGACCGGGGTGTGCACCTGCACGTTCCGGCCGGTGCCGTCCCCAAGGACGGGCCGAGCGCCGGTATCACCATGACCACGGCACTGGCCTCGCTGCTCTCCGGCCGCAAGGTCCGCACCGACGTGGCGATGACGGGCGAGGTCTCGCTGACCGGCCGGGTGCTGCCGATCGGCGGGGTGAAGCAGAAGCTGCTCGCCGCCGACCGGGCCGGGATCACCACCGTGATCATCCCCAAGCGGAACGAGCCCGACCTGGACGACGTCCCCGCCGAGGTGCTGGAGCGGCTCACCGTCCACCCGGTGGCCGATGTCCGCGAGGTCCTGAGGCTGGCCCTGGAGCCGGCGGAGGTCCTGGTCGCCGCCGCATAGCCACGGGGCGCGGGCCGGAGAACGCGGGCCGGCCGCCCGGTGTCCGGGGGCGCGGGAACGGGAGGTCGACTCGCCCGGTTCCCCGCGCCCCCGGCGGCCCGGTCCTGACGCGGCGTCCGGCGGACCGTGTCGGCTCGTCAGGCCCGGGTGACCGCAGGGTGAGACGGTCTTGTGAGACAAGCTGTCAGCCCGTCAGGATGGCGGGCATGCATCGTCACGCGCACCTGAGCCGTCGACTCGACGTCGACCTGGCGTACGCGTGTTCCGCGATCTGTCACCGCACCCGCTGAGAAGCGCGGTGCGCCCGCCCGGCCGTCGGCCGGGCCCCTTCTCGTCCCGTCGCCGGGCGGAGTGCACCGCTGTGCGGTCCCGCAGGCCCTCCACTCCTTCGACGGACGGGAATCCTCCATGCGCTTCGCGCTGCCCTCCCGCGCTGCCGTACTCGCCGCAGCCGCCCTGATCGCCTGCACCCCACCGGCGCAGGCCGCCACCTCGTACGCGGGCCCGGACGGCACCGCCACCATGCACGGCGACACCGGGTCCTCCGACGCCACCCCGCTGCCGGGGCCACCGTCCGGTCCGCTCGGCTCGCACCGGACGGCACTCGCCTCGGCCTGCCCGACGGTGCTGGTCGGTGCGGACGGCCACCCGGTCGCCCTGTGCACCACGATCTTCGGCCAGACCCCGACCGTGCACCTGCTCGACCCGGCGAGCGGCGACTCGCTGGCCGAACTGCCGCTCACCAAGGGCTCGTTGCTCGGCGGGGTCTACGCCTACCTCGACAACCGGGACCGCCTGGTCGCGGTGGACGGCAACCGCACCCTGCTGCGGATCGCCCACCGCCGCACCGCCTCCGGTGGTTGGCAGCTGTACGTGGACAGCTCGCTCCCGCTCGCCGGCGCCGTCCCGGCCGGTGACTCGGTCACCGGGGTCTCCCCGGACTGGCGGGGCCGGGTCTGGTTCGCCACCGCGGGCGGGGTGGTCGGCACCGCCGACGACCGCACCGGCACCGTCCGCACCCTGGCCCTCCCGGCCGGGGAGAAGGTCGCGAACAGCATCTCCACCGCCCCCGTGGGCACCGCCGTCTCCACGACCCACGCCACCTACCTGCTCACCGCGGGAGCCGACGGCACCCCCGAGATCGCCTGGCGCCGGACGTACGACCGCGGGCCGGGCCGCAAGCCGGGACAGCTCAGCTGGGGCACCGGCTCCACCCCGACCTTCTTCGGACCACGGACCGGCGGCGACTACCTGACCGTCGTGGACAACGCCGCACCCACCGAGAACCTGCTGGTCTACCGGGCCGCCACCGGCGAGCAGGTCTGCTCGGTGCCGGTGCTCAGGGCGGGTGGCAGCGGCAGTGAGAACTCCCCGATCGCCGCCGGGAACTCGGTGTTCGTCGCCGGCACCTACGGCTACCCGTACCCCAGGCTGCCGGACGGCGCGGGGGACAGCGTGCCGGCCTCCGCCGACTTCGAGGGCGGCCTGAGCCGGGTGGACGCCCGGGCCGACGGCTCGGGCTGCGACCTGAAGTGGGACACCGAGGTCCGCTCGGCCGCGGTCCCCCGGCTCTCCACCGCCGACGGCCTGATCCACACCTTCCTGCGGAACCCCGTGATCCCCGGCACCGACGCCACCTCGATCCTGGACCCCTACTACTACGCCGAGGTGGACCCGGAGACCGGCGCCGTGGTGCGCACCGAGTACGTCGGCGCGGGCTTCGTCTTCGACACCCTGCAGATGGTCGGCAGCATCGCGCCCGGCGGGGTGGTGCTCCAGGGGACGACCACCGGCGTGCTCCGGATCGCCGCCGGGTGGCGCCGGTAGCGGGCCCGCCCGGTGCGCGCAAGGGGAACCCGGCAGTAATGCCCCGGGCGGGTCCTGCGGGTACCGGCGGGAAACCCCGGCGTGCGACACTGCCGAAATGCCGTCACCTACTCAGCGGGCCCTGGCCCTGGTACCGGCCCGACTGCGCCCGTTCCTGGTGCAGCACCGCAAGTTGGTGAAGTTCCTGCTGGTGGGCGGCACCTGCTTCGTGCTCACCATGGCCGTCAACTTCGGGCTGAAGCTCACGGTGCTGCACGCCAAACCGGTGGCCTCGCTCACCGTCGCGACCGTGGTCGCGACCCTGGTCTCCTACGTGCTCAACCGGCAGTGGTCCTTCCGGACCAACGGCACGCACCGCGAGGCCGTGCTCTTCTTCGTGGTCAGCGGGGTGGCGGTGCTGGTGAACGACGCCCCGCTGGCCGTCTCCCGCTACCTGCTGGACCTGCGCGAGCCGGACGTCAGCGCCTTCACCCAGGAGGTGGCCGACTTCCTCAGCGGCATGATCGTCGGAACCCTGCTCGCGATGGTCTTCCGGTACTGGGCGATGAAGCACTGGGTGTTCGTCTCCGAGCGCCCTTCGGTTGCCGGGGAGCGGACCGAGCCGCGGTCCGAGCGGGTCTGAGACCCGCACCGGGCCCCGCTGTCCGGCCTGCCGTTCCACGCTCCGGGGCCTGCCGTTCCACGCTCCGGGGCCAGCCGTCCTAGGCTCCGGGTAGGGGGTCCGGAGCATCCGGCCGGTGAACGCCGTTACGCTGCGTAGGTCCGACCGCATGTTCGATGGCCGGACGGCTACGGCCGGTAACGAAGTAAGGCAGCGGCATGCGTGAGACGGACAGTCGGCGCGGTGGACCCGCCGGTCAGCAGGGAATGCGCTGGGCCAACCTGGGCCTCGTCCTCGGCGAGATCGCGTCCGGACCGCGCTCCCGTGCCGAGGTCGCCGCCGCCACCGGCCTGACCAGGACCGCGGTCTCCTCCCTGGTCGACGAGCTGCTCACGGCCGGGCTCCTCACCGAATCCGGCCCCGCCGTGCCCAGTGGCCGGGTCGGACGGCCGGGCACCGCACTGTCCCTCAACCCCGAAGGGCCCTGCGGCCTCGGTGCCGAGATCGGCGTCGAACACCTCGCGGTCTGCCTGGTCGACCTGCGCGGTGAGGTCCGCGGCGGGCAGCGGATGGAGATCTGCAACCGGGACCGGGAGTCCGCCGCCGTCCTCGCCGACCTCGCCGAGCTGCTGCGGGCCACTGCGGACGGCACCGCGCTGCGCCCCGCCGGGCTCGGACTCGCCGTCCCCGGGCTGGTCGGCGGCGCGGACGGCGTCGTCGAGCGGGCCGCCAACCTCGGCTGGACCGGCGTACCCGCGGTGGCCGAGCTCCGGCTCGCGCTGCGCGCCGCCGGGGCGGGTGAGCTGGCCGGACTGCCGATCGAGGCCGACAACGAGGCCAACCTCGGCGGGCTGGCCGAACTCTGGTTCGGCGGCCGCTGCGGCGACTTCGTCCACCTCTCCGCCGAGGCGGGCATCGGCGCGGCCATCGTGCTGGGCGGGCGTCTGCTGAGCGGCGCCCGGGGCTTCGCGGGCGAACTGGGGCACGTACCCGTCCGTCCGGACGGGCCGCAGTGCGCGTGCGGGGCGTGCGGCTGCCTGGAACAGTACGCGGGCCAGACGGCGGTGCTGCGGGCCGCCGGACTGGACGGCATCCGCGGCGACTGGGTCGCACTGCTGGCCGAACGGGCGGCGGCCGGGGATCCGGCCGTGCTCACGGCGCTGACCGCGGCCGGTTCGGCACTCGGGATCGCGGCGGCCGGGGCGGTCAACCTGCTGGACCCGGCGGAGCTGGTGCTCGGCGGCGGCTACGCGGAGCTGGCCCGGTGGCTGCTCCCGCCGATGCGGGCCGAACTGGCGAACCGCCTGACCGTCCGCCCGTGGTCCGACGACTGGCTGACCGCCTCCGGTCTCGGCCGCCGGGGCCCCCTGCTCGGCGCCGCCGCCGGAGTCGTCCGCGCCATCATCGCCGACCCGGGCCGCTTCGCCACCGAGTCGGCCTGGCAGGCCATCGGCGCCCCGGGCCTGTAGCACGCTGGGCCCTGCGGACCGGAAGCCGGCCGGGGCCGCCCCTCCCGGCACCGGGTCGGCACCGACGCGGTGGGGCGCGAGGAGCGGTGTGCGACCGGCCCACACCGGCCGTACGCCACTCCTCGCGCCCCCGTCGGCGCTGCGCGGTCGGGTCAGTTCACCAGCTCACGGCCGTAGCGCGGCTTGCGGATGACCGCGAGGAAGGTGACCGCGACGCCGAGCACCGCCCAGCCGGCCAGGATCAGGAGCGGGGTACCGACGTTGGTGCCGCCGAAGTAGGCGATCGAACGGGCCGCGTCCGTCCCCGCGCCGTTGGGGATCCAGGAGCCGATGGCCCGCCAGAACGGGGGCAGCAGCGGCGGCGGGTAGACCCCGCCCGCACTCGGGTTGCCGAGCACCACGAAGAGCAGCACCGCCAGCCCGATCCCGATGATGTCGAACAGCGACTGCAGCGCCATGGTGATCGCTCCGACGGCGAAGACCACCAGGCTGCCGAGGCCGATCAGCCCCCAGGTGGATCCCGGCAGGGCGTCCAGGGCCGCTGTGACGATGACCGTGCCGCCGATCCCGGCCGCGACCGAGTAGAGCGCGAGGGCGCCGAGGCGGATCAGTGCCCGGTGTCGGTTGGCGGGCCGGGCGCCCGCGCTGATGCCGAGGATCGAGGCGACCAGGTAGCCGCCGACGCACCAGCCGATGACCAGGTAGAAGGAGGAGAGCCCCTTGGCGTCGCCCGCCGCGAGCGGCGCCACGTCGGTGACCTTCAGGGTGCGGTGCTGGGACTTCTCCAGACCGGTGACGATCTGCTCGGCGGCGGTCGCGGCCGCTGCGCCGCGGGCCCCGGCGACCAGCAGGGTGTCCTCGGTGCCGCTCGGGTCGAAGACCAGGGCCGCGTAGATCTTCTGGTCCTTGAGCTGCGCCGTCGCCGCCTCCGGGCTCGCCGCCGTGACGGCCCTGACCGCGTCGTTGGGGACGGATTCGAGGCCGCCGACCAGCTTCGGGCTCACCTGGGGCGGGGCGACCACGGCGATCGACAGGCGGTGCGGTGCGGGGTGGTGCAGGGCGCCGACGTACGAGGTGATGAAGCCGAGCTGGAGCAGCAGTACGGCGATCACCAGAAGCGCTGCGCGGGGTTTCACCGCGTCCTTCAGCTCTGCGAGGAACCCTTGGTCCGGGCCGGCCATCGACTCTCTCCCCTTGATTATCGAAAACACGGGCAAAACGGATACTTCATATCATGAAACAGTTGCCGGGCGGGAGGTCGCCCGGCCTGCGGGATACTGGTCGCCATGAGTGACGAGGCGGCTGCCGAAGAGGCGTTCCTGGCGGTCGAGCGCGAGGTCGCACTGCTGTTCCGGCGCGGCCGGGCCCGGGTGGCGGAGATGTCCCGGCGGGTGCACCCGCGGCTGGAGGGCGTCGCCTACAGCATGATGGGCTTCATCGAGAACGCCGGCCGGGTGCGGATGACCGACATCGGGCAGCACTTCGGTGTGGGGAAGGCCACCATCAGTCGTCAGATCAAGGTGCTCGAGGGGCTCGGCCTGGTGGCGCGCGAGGTCGACCCGCTGGACCGGCGCTCCTCGCTGGTCTCGCTCACCGAGGACGGCGCGCGGCGGTTCCTGCGGGCCAGGGACGAGCGCATGGCGAACTTCAGGGCGCTGCTGGGGACCTGGGAGACGGCCGACGTGGAGCAGTTCGGCGAGCTGCTCCGGCGCTTCAACGACCTGACCGGCGAGCCGCTCGAAGCCTGACCCCCGGGCGCCTGCTGCCTGCTGCCGTCCGCATCCCGCTCACATCCCGCCCGTCCGCACCCCGCCTGCCCTGGCCGGCGGGCTTTACTTTGCCCCGGAGAAGGTTGCCTTATTCAACCATCTGGGATTATGGTTGCCTTAGGCAACGAAATCTCAGTGAAGGACCGTGATGAGCGCCGAACCGACCGAACCCATGAACCATCGCCAAGTACTCGAAGCCCTGTCCGGCCTGCTCCTCGGTCTGTTCGTCGCGGTGCTCTCCTCGACCGTGGTCTCGAACGCCCTGCCGCGGATCCTCAACGACCTGCACGGCGGCCAGGCGGCGTACACCTGGGTGATCACCGCGGCGCTGCTCTCGCTCACCGCCTCGACCCCGATCTGGGGCAAGCTCTCCGACCTGGTCAGCAAGAAGCTGCTGGTGCAGGTCGCGCTGGTGATCTACATCGTCTCCTCCGCGCTGGCGGGCCTCTCGCAGAACACCAGCGAGCTGATCGCCTGCCGCGTGCTGCAGGGCATCGGCGCGGGCGGTGTCACGGCGCTCGCCCAGATCTGCCTGGCCTCGATGGTCCCGCCGCGCGAGCGCGGCCGGTACAGCGGCTACTTCGGCGCGGTCTTCGCGCTGGCCACCATCGGCGGCCCGCTGATCGGCGGCGTCATCGTGGACACCAGCTGGCTCGGCTGGCGCTGGTGCTTCTACGTCGGCATCCCGTTCTCGCTGGTCGCCATCCTGGTGCTGCAGCGGACCCTGAAGCTGCCGGTCACCAAGCGCAAGGTGAGGATCGACTACCTGGGCTCGCTGCTGATCGCCGCCGCCGTCAGCACGCTGATGATCTGGATCAGCCTGGCCGGCCAGAACTACGCCTGGATCTCCTGGCAGACCGCCCTGATGGTCCCCGGCGGCCTGCTGCTGGCCGCGCTCTTCGTCCTGGTCGAGAGCCGGGCCGCCGAGCCGATCATCCCGCTGAGCCTGTTCCGCTACCGGACCGTCTCGCTCGCGGCCGTCGCCAGCGCCCTGGTCGGCATCGGGATGTACGGCGCCACCACCTTCCTGAGCCAGTACTTCCAGCTGGCCCAGGAGAAGTCGCCGACCATGGCCGGAATCATGACCCTGCCGATGATCCTCGGCCTGGCGATCTCCTCCACCGTGGCCGGACGGCTGATCACCAAGTACGGCAGGTGGAAGGCGTACCTGGTCGCGGGCACCTTCCTGCTCGCGGTCGGCTTCGGACTGCTGGGCACCGTCCGGGACGACACCGCGTACCCGATGCTCGCGCTCTACATGGCGCTGACCGGCATCGGCCTCGGTCTGACCATGCAGAACCTGGTCCTGGCGGTGCAGAACACCGTCCCGCGCAAGGAACTCGGCGCGGCCAGCTCGGCGGTCACCTTCTTCCGCACCATGGGCGGCGCGATGGGCGTCACCGCGCTCGGCGCACTGCTCTCCAACCGGGTCACCCACTACCTGACCGAGAACCTGGTCGCCGCGCACATCAACCCGGCCGCCGCAGCGGCGGCCGGCGGCGGTGAGATCCCCGACCTGCACAAGCTGCCCAGGCCGGTGGTGCCGCTGGTCACCGACGCCTTCGGACACGGCGTGGGCGAGGTCTTCCTGGTGGCCGCGCCGTTCGCGCTGCTGGCGTTCCTGGTGGTGCTGCTGATCCGTGAGGTGCCGCTGCGGAGCGGCCACGAGGAGGCCCAGGACCGACAGCCGGATCTGCAGCTCGTCAAGGACTGAGGATCAGGGACCGAGGCTCAAAGTCCCGGGGAGGGTAAGGGCTGAGGGGCAAGAGCCTCGGGGGTAAGGGCCGAGGGGCAAGAGCCGAGGGCCGGCGGTCGAGGTCAGCTGAGAACCGGAGACCGGAGCCGGACACGGCCGAAGGGCCCGGGTCGCTGCGTGAGCGGCCCGGGCCCTTCGGCGTGCGCGACCGGTGGACGGTCGCGCGGTGGGGTCAACCGGCGATCAGGGACAGGCCGTACAGCACCACGCCCGCGCAGACCGCGAAGCAGACGGAGGCCAGTGCCAGGCCGCCCTTGGCCGCGGTGGCGCTCCCGGCGCCGTCCCGGCCGGCCTCCAGGGCCGCCTCGCGGCGGCAGAGGGCGAGGACGCCCACGGAGAAGACCGCGACCACGGCGACCGTGACGGCGAAGCTGACACCTGCGGTCTGGGCCAGGGCGGCCCACTTGATGCTCATGCTCATGAGTGACTGCCTTCCGGGCTCAGGCTGCGACGGTGGTCGAGGCGGCGGTCGGGGCGGTGGTGGTGCCGGCCGGGGTGACCTCGACGGTCTCCACGGTCTCGGCGGCCACCGTGGCGTCGACGGGGGTCACGTCGTTGACGTTGCCCGCGTGCACCGGCTGGCGGCGGGAGACCAGGTACATCGCGCCCGAGCCGATCACCAGGGCCGCACCGACCAGCACGACGCCCCAGGTGCCCTGGTCCACGACCAGGGCGGCGAGACCGGAGACGACCGCGGCGGCCGGCAGGGTCAGACCCCAGGTGTAGACCATGCGACGGGCCATGCCCCAGTTCAGCCGGGGGTTGCGGCCGCCGAGGCCGGCGCCCATGATGCCGCCGGAGCAGACCTGGGTGGTGGAGAGGCCGTAGCCCATCGAGGAGGAGGTCAGGATGACGGTGGCAGCGGCGGTCTCGGAGGAGAGTCCCTGCGGCGGCCGGATGTCGGCCAGGCCCGAGCCCATGCTGCGGATGATCCGCCAGCCGCCCATGTAGGTGCCGAGCGCGATGGCCGCACCGGCGCTGGCGATCACCCAGACGGGGGGCGTCGCGCCCTTGTGCAGGGCGCCGGCCGAGACCAGGGTCAGGGTGATGATGCCCATGGTCTTCTGGGCGTCGTTGGTGCCGTGCGCGAGCGAGATCAGCGAGGCCGAGAACATCTGACCCTTGCGGAAGCCCTTGTCACTGGTCTTCTCGTCGGTGTTGCGGGTCAGCCGGTAGGCCAGCTTGGTGGCACCCCAGGCGGCCAGGCCGGCGACGATCGGGGAGGCGACGGCCGGGATCACGATCTTCGACAGGACGGTCGCGAAGTTCACGCCGTTCATGCCGACACCGACGACGGTGGCGCCGATCAGACCGCCGTACAGCGCGTGCGAGGAGCTGGAGGGCAGGCCCCGCAGCCAGGTCAGCAGGTTCCAGAGGATGGCACCCACCAGCGCCGCGAAGATGATCGACGGCTGGATGCCCGCCTTCTCGTTGACGATGCCGCCCGAGATGGTGGTGGCGACCTTCACGGAGAGGAACGCGCCCGCGAAGTTGAGGATTGCCGCGATGGTGACCGCGACCTTGGGCTTGAGGGCTCCCGTGGCGATGGAGGTGGCCATCGCGTTGGCGGTGTCGTGGAACCCGTTGGTGAAGTCGAAGGCGAGCGCCGTGATGATCACAACGGCCACCAGGAACGTGATGTGTTCCATACCCAAACAATCGTCGTAGTTATCGACCTGACAGTGCTGTCTCCGGGGACGGTAGGGACGGTTGATGAACGGAAGGTGAACTACGGCGGGAATCGTGGTTCGTACGGTGGCACGGGGGTGTCGCGGAGACGGCCGGAAGGTGTCCTGCACGCCGCTGACGTGGCCATTTGTCGATGATCAGACGATTTGGCGGAGTTGGGGTGAGACGGGGGTCACAGCGGATCTGAAAATTCATCAGCCACGTGCGGACCGCCTCTGTCTGTGACGGCGCGGACATGGCAGGATCAGCCGGTAACTCGTGGGTAACAGAGGTCCGGCGAGGCCGGACGGGGGAGGGCCGGCCGATGTGGGCTGCACAGCGGGTCGAGGCGACCGGCGGCAAGCCGTGGGTACGTGCAGCGTTGCGGTGCGGGGCGATGCTCGCGGTGGCCGCCCTCGCGCTCCCGCTGGCCGGCACGGCGTACGCGGCCCCGGAGCCCCAGCCCACCATCACCGTCGCGCCCGGTGCCGACCCGCTCGCCAGCGCCAAGGCCACCCTCGGCCCGATGCTGCAGCGCCTGCACCAGCTCTACACGGAGGCCGAGGCCGCCACCGAGACGTACAACACCAGCGTGGACAAGCTCAAGCAGCAGCAGGCCGCCCTGGCGGACCTGGGCGTCCGGCTGGCCCGTCAGCAGGCCGCCGTCGACGCCGGCACCGATGTCGCGGCCCAGCTCGCCGGCGCCCAGTACCGCAACGGCAACGCCTCCGAGTTCGCCGACCTGCTGCTCGCCAAGGACCCGTACGAGGCGGTCGTGATCGCCGAGCTGCTCCAGGCGGCCGGGCGCTCGCAGTCGGTCTTCCTGGACAAGCTGAAGGCCGACCGGGCCGAGCTGACCGGGCTCCAGCAGCAGGCCCAGGCCGCCCAGGTGCAGGCCCAGGCGCTCGCCACCCAGCAGGAGCAGTCCAAGAACGAGGCGGCCAAGCGGCTGCAGGCGGTCGAGGACATGGTCGGCTCGCTCACCGGCGCCCAGCGCAACGAGCTGGAGCAGCTGGAGAAGCAGCAGGCCGACGAGGCACAGCTGGCCTTCCTCGCCTCCGGTGCGCTCGGCAAGGGGGAGCGCACTCCTTCGGCGGCCGGGCGCAAGGCGGTCGCGTACGCGCTGGCGCAGCTCGGCAAGGACTATCTGTGGGGCGGTGAAGGTCCGAACATGTTCGACTGCTCCGGGCTCACCTCGCAGGCGTGGCTGCACGCGGGGCGTCCGATCCCGCGGACCAGCCAGGAACAGTGGGCGGAGCTGCAGCACGTGTCGCTGAACCAGCTGCGGCCCGGCGACCTGGTGATCTACCACGCCGAGGCGACCCACGTCGCGATGTACATCGGCGGCGGGCTGGTCGTGCAGGCCCCGCACACCGGTGCCGTGGTGAAGATCTCTCCGGTCGGGATGATGCCGATCCTCGGCGCGGTCCGGCCCGACCCGGGGGCGGCGGCGGACGACCAGGGCGGGGCGTGGAAGGTGCCGGACGTCGCCCAGTCGGCGGACGACGTCACCCCGATCAAGCCGTCGAAGCCGTCGACCCTGCCGAAGCCGGCGCCGACCGGTACGCCGAGCCCGACCGCCACGCCGTCCACCGGCCCGTCCGGCACCCCGTCGTCGACGCCGTCCGGTTCGCCGTCGAGCTCTCCGTCGACCGGCGGGCCGGGCACGCCGTCGGGCACGCCGTCGGGTTCGCCGTCCGGTTCGGCGTCGCCCTCGCCGTCCGGCTCCCTCTCGTCCTCGGGCTCCCCGTCCCCCTCGGGCCGGGGCTGACGCGCACTCAGCCGGCCGCCCCGGCGGGGGCGGCCGGTTCGGGTGCCAGCTGCAGCTCGGGGCGGCCGGTGACCAGCAGCCAGGCGGGCAGCGCGGCCACGCAGAGGATCGGCAGCAGGGCCAGGTCGGGCACGATCGCCGCAGCCGTGAACAGGCTGAGCCAGCCCTGTCGGGTGGTCGCCATCAGCAGGCCGAGGATCGCGCAGACCACCGCCAGCGCGGGCGGTACCGAGGGGACGAGCGTGCTGATCGCGAAGCCGAACGCCACTCCGACGAACACCGCGGGGAAGATCCGGCCGCCGCGGAAACCGGAGCCGGACGCGACCAGCAGCGCGATCAGTTTGACCGCCGCGAGCCCCAGCAGGCCCCAGAAGCCGTGACCGGTGTAGTCGGCGGCGAGCTCGTTGGTCTGGGCCAGCCCCTTGAAGAGGGTCAGCTCCCCGCCGAGCGCGCCGAGGACGCCGAGCACGAGGCCGCCCGCAGTCAGCATCGCCACCGGGTGCCCGATCTGCCGGAACGCCCGGTGGACGGCGGGGAACGCCTGGATGGCGGCCAGGCCGAGCAGCGCGCCGAGGGCGCCGGTCAGCAGTGCCCAGAGCAGGTCGAGCGGCCGGGCGCCGGGGTAGCCGGGGACCTTGACCAGGAACTCGTTCCCGGCGATCAGCTCGGCGGTGAGCGAGCCGGAGACGGCGGCGACCAGCGGGGCGAAGAGCCGGTCCCAGAGCGCACCGGGTCCGGGCAGCTCGGAGAGGACCAGCGCCGCGGCGACCGGTGAGCCGAAGAGCGCGCCGACCGTCCCGGCCACCGCCAGGGCGGCCCACGGGTCGGGCCCGGTGGTGGGCCGGAAGCGGCGTCCGAGCCAGTAGGCCAGCGCCACGTTGATCATCGTGATCGGGTTCTCCGGGCCGAGGCTGACGCCGCCCGCCAGTGCCAGCACGGTGGCCACCGCCAGGCCGGGGATGACGTACGGGGGCTGCGGCGGGTCGACCAGGCCGGTGGTGGCCGGGTCCGGGCCCGCGTGGCCGGGCGCCTTCCAGGCCGTCAGGCCGACGGCGGCACCGGTGGCGGTCAGCACGAGGATGATCCACCAGGGGCCGAAGCCGTCGACACCGAGGCCGCCCGGGATCGAGCTCCAGAGCAGCCGGCCCACCCGGTCGGCGACCCGGCTGAGGGCGAGCAGGAGCAGGCTGGAGCCGATGCCGACCACGATCGCCGGGACGACCAGTGGGACCAGCCGTCCCGCCGGGGTCGCCGGGCGGCGCACCGGGCGGTCGGGGGAGTCCGGGGAACCGGGGTCCTCCGGCGGGCCGGGGGAGTCCGGGGCATCGGGGCCGCCGGGGCTGCCGGGGGTTTCGGGGCCGCCATGGCCGGCGCTGTCGTGCGGGACTGCGTCGGCCATGGCGGTACCTCCGGGGTCGTCCCATGCGGATGGGTGTCAGATTAGTGGCAAATCCGACATTTCATCCGAAGGGTCCGACGGAGTGTCACCCGTGCTCGCCGTCGGGGGCGGTGTCGGCCTCGAAGCGGATCACCACGGCCTTGGAGGTGGGCGTGTTGCTGATGTCCGCGGTCGAGTCCAGCGGGACCAGCACGTTGGTCTCCGGGTAGTACGCCGCCGCGCCGCCCCGGGCCACCGGGTAGGGCACCACCCTGAAGTGCGGTGCCCGGCGCTCGACGCCGTCCTGCCACTCGCTCACCAGGTCCACGTACGAGCCCTCGGTCAGCCCGAGCTCGTCGGCGTCGGCGGGGTTCACCAGGACCACCCGGCGGCCGCCGGTGATGCCCCGGTAGCGGTCGTCGAGGCCGTAGACGGTGGTGTTGTACTGGTCGTGCGAGCGCAGCGTCTGGAGCAGCAGCCGGCCCGCCGGGACCTCGGGGGCGGTCAGCTCGTTGACGGTGAAGTTGGCCTTCCCGGTGGTGGTCGGGAAGGTGCGGCTGTCGCGCGGCCCGTGCGGGAGGGCGAAGCCGCCGGGGCGGCGGACCCTGGCGTTGAAGTCCTCGAAGCCCGGCACGACCCGGGCGATCCGGTCCCGGATGGTGTCGTAGTCGACCGCGAAGTCCTCCCAGGGGAGCTGGTCCTCGGGGCCGAGGGCGGCCCGGGCCAGCCGGCAGACGATGGCCGGCTCGGAGAGCAGTTCCGGGCTCGGCGGGCGGAGTCCGCCGCGCGAGGAGTGCACCATGCCCATCGAGTCCTCGACGGTGACGAACTGGTCGCCCTTGGCCGTGCGGTCCCGGTCGGTGCGGCCGAGGGTGGGCAGGATCAGCGCGCGGGCGCCGGTCACCACGTGCGAGCGGTTGAGCTTGGTGGAGACGTGCACCGTCAGTCGGCAGCGGCGCATCGCGGCCTCGGTCACCTCGGTGTCGGGCGTGGCGGCGACGAAGTTGCCGCCCATCGCGAAGAAGACCTGCACCCGGCCGTCGCGCATCGCCCTGATGGTGTCCACCGCGTCGTAGCCGTGGTGGCGCGGCGGCTCGAAGGCGAACTCCTTGCCGAGGGCGTCCAGGAAGGCCGTGCCGGGCCGCTCGAAGATGCCCATGGTCCGGTCGCCCTGCACGTTGCTGTGCCCGCGCACCGGGCAGACCCCGGCGCCCGGCCGGCCGACGTTGCCGCGCAGCAGCAGGAAGTTGACCACCTCGCGGATGGTCGGCACGGAGTGCTTGTGCTGGGTCAGGCCCATCGCCCAGCAGACGATGATCTTCTCGGAGGCCAGCACGAGGCGGGCCAGCTCCTCGATCTGCCCGTACGGCAGACCGGTCGCGGCCTCGACCTCCGCGCGGTCGGTGGTCCTGGCCTCGGCGGCGAACTCCTCGAAGCCGAGGGTGTGCTCGGCGATGAACGCCTCGTCGACGGCGCCTTCGGTGGCGAGCAGGATCCGGTTCAGGGCGCGGAACAGGGCGAGGTCGCCGCCGAGCCGGATCTGCAGGAAGAGATCGGTCAGCTTGGTGCCCTGGCCGACCAGGCCGCGGGCGTTCTGCGGGTTCTTGAACCGCTCCAGGCCGGCCTCGGGCAGCGGGTTGACGCTGACTATCCGTGCGCCCGCCCGCTTGGCGCGCTCCAGGGCGGAGAGCATCCGGGGGTGGTTGGTGCCCGGGTTCTGGCCGGCCACGATGATCAGGTCGGCCTGGTAGAGGTCCTTGAGGCTGACGCTGCCCTTGCCCACGCCCAGGGTCTCGGTGAGGGCCGAGCCGGACGACTCGTGGCACATGTTGGAGCAGTCGGGCAGGTTGTTGGTGCCGAACCTGCGGGCGAACAGCTGGTACGCGAAGGCGGCCTCGTTGCTGGTCCGGCCGGAGGTGTAGAAGGCGGCCGCGTCCGGGGTGTCCAGGTTCCCGAGTTCGTCGGCGACGATCTCGAAGGCGCGGTCCCAGGAGACCGGGACGTAGTGCGAGGCACCCTCGTCCAGCAGCATCGGCTGGGTGAGGCGGCCCTGCTGGCCGAGCCAGTAGCCGGAGCGCCCGGCCAGCTCCGTGATCGAGTGGGCGGCGAAGAAGTCGGCGGTGATCCGGCGCTCGGTGGCCTCCTCGGCGACCGCCTTGGCACCGTTCTCGCAGAACTCGGCGGTGTGCGTCTTCCCCGGCTCGGGCCAGGCGCAGCCCGGGCAGTCGAAGCCGTCCGGCTGGTTCACCTTGCGCAGGGTGGCGAGGGTGCGGCCGGGGCTCATCTGCTGCCCGGCCATCCGCAGGGTGTGGGCGATCGCGGGGAGGCCGGCGGCGGCGTGCTGCGGCGGTGCCACCTGCGGCGCGTCCTGCACCGGGTCGCTCTGCGGGGCCTGCTTGGCCATGACTGCCCACCTCCTGCTCACCAGGGCTCGCGCACCTTTGCCGGGCCCGGTGCATCCTTTCACCTGCGGCGCCCGACCGGGAGGCGGGTCGGCGGGCAGTGTCGTGCGGTGGACGGCGGGGTGCGAAGGGGCCACCAGGCGCCCCCCTCGGGGCGCGGGGCCCGCGCGCGGCGGAAGGCGACCGCGTTCGGCCGGGGCCGTGGCCGGGCCGCACCCCGACGGCCCCGGTGAGGTGGTGCACCTCACCGGCTGGGGGCCGGTACGGCGATGGCGTCCTCCGTTCCGCGCGGTGCCCCGGGCCCGTCGGGGGCGGCCCGGTCGCCCTCGCGGGCGAGGGCGCGCAGGAGGGCGCGGGCGGCCGCGTCGTTCTGCCGGAAGGCGGGGGCGTCGGTGCGGGGGCGGGCGAAGGCGGCGTAGGCGCGGCCGTTGGTGTGCGGGCCGAGGGCGGTGCGGCGGGGGTGGGGAGTGCCGTCGAGGGCGGGGTCGAGGACGCGGCCGTCGCCGGGAGCGGTGGTCAGGAGTCCGGAGCGGTGGGTGTGGGTGCCGTCGGCCACGACCTCCTCCTGGATCTGCCCGGCGCGGTGCAGGGCCCGCAGGACCGGGTCGCCTGTCCTGGCCAGGAAGTGCCTGGGCAGGTAGCCCTCGATCAGGGCGGTGGCCCGGACGGTGTGGCCGGGGACGGTCGCACTGGTGGCGAGGAAGGTGCCGGTGGGTTCGTCGAGTTGGACCCGGAGGTCCGCGCCGAGGAACCGCAGGACGCCGGCCTCGGAGAGGGCGAGCAGCTGGCGCAGCCGGAAGCCGGGCGGCCCCGAGGCGAGGAAGTTGAAGAAGCCGGACCACCAGCCGTCCAGTTCGTCGGCCACCGAGCGGGCGGTGAGCCGTCCGGAGGCCGTCAGCCTGGGGAGCTGGGCGTAGAGCGAGAGCAGGGCGAGGAAGGCGCCGAGGTCGGCGCTGTGGCCGGGGTCGGCGCGGCGCTCGGTGTCGGCGGCGAGGTGGGCGCGCAGGTGCTGCTGGAGTTCCCCGGGGCCGGCGAAGCGGAGGTGGGCCAGCGGGCGGTCGAGGGCTTCGAGGTCGAGCCGGTCGGCCGGGTCGGGGACGGACCGGGCGATCAGGTCGGCGAGTCGGGAGTCGTACCAGCCGTGCCGGTCGTAGCGGGCGAGGAAGTCCGCCCAGGGGAGCGTGGTGCGTTCGGGGTGGGCGTGGAACAGTTCGTGGTAGTGCCCGAAGCCGATCTCCTTGGCCATCAACGGCCAGACGTCACGGCGGAGTTCGAGCGGGCCGGGCCGCTCGAGCAGGGCGTCGACGGCGGCGGTGCCGAAGTAGCGGGGCAGCGGTGCGGGCGGGCCCTGGAGCCGGTAGCCGGTCTTGGAGCGGTACGGGACGCCGCGCCGGGAGCCGGCGTGGATCACCGGCTCCCGGCCGGAGGGCCGGTAGCGCAGGCCGTCGGCGGTCTCCTCGTAGCGTCCGCCGCGCCCCTCGGTGAGCAGGGCGACCAGGTCGACGAAGGCCAGCCCGAGGCCGCGCAGGACCAGGTGCTCGCCGGGGGCTATCCCGGAGAGGTCCGCGTCGGAGGAGAAGGCGGGGGGCAGGTGGAAGCGGCCGTGCCGGGCGGCGAAGGCGGCGGTGGCGGCGTGCCGGGGCTCGGGGGCGGAGTCGAGGTGTCCGAGGGTGAGGACCACCTGGTCGGCGGTCAGGACGCGCTCGGAGAGCCGCACCAGCTGCGGACCGTCGGGCCCTCCGGTGACCGAGCGGGCCCTGTCGCGGTGCACGGTGACGGTGACGTGGGCGGGCAGGTCGGCGACGGCGCGGCGGAACACCCAGTCCAGGTAGGCGCTCTGGGCCCGGCGGGTGGGGAAGTCGGTGGGGGCCAGGGCGCGCAGCTCCTCCCGTACGGCGGGGTCGGCGACCGGGGCGTACGGCGCGAACTCCGCCATGCCCCGGGCCCACTGGGCGAGCGAGGGGCCGGGGCGGACGGGTCCGTCGATGGTCGAGGACTCGTCGGTGAACATGGTGACGTCCTCGGCCATCGAGTTCATCCGCAGCAGCGGCGACTGCTCGTGCCGCCAGATCCGGCCGCCGCCGGGTGGGTAGGGGTCGACCAGGTGGATCTCCAATGGCCGTTCGGCGGGCAGCAGTTCGGCGGCGTTGGCGGCGATCCGCTCCAGCAGTCCGGTGCCGCGCGGGCCCGCTCCGATGATCACCAGGGAGTTCAACGCCGGCTCCCCGGGGTGGTGCCGAGCGCCGAACGGAGGCGTTGCAGCGGGGTCGGCGGCAGATCGCCCCGGGTGCTCCCGCGCGCGTAGTGGCGTTCCAGGTGGTACTGGCCGGCCGAGAGCACACTGGTGACCGCGATGTACCAGAGGGTGGCGACCAGCAGCAGCGGGATGACCTGGTAGGTCTGGTTGTAGATGACCTGGGCCGAGTAGAGCAGGTCCTGCACGGCCAGCACGCTGACGATGCTGGTGCCCTTGAGGGTGCCGATCAGCATGTTGCCCGCGGTCGGCACGATCGAGCGCATCGCCTGGGGGACGACGATCCGGCGCAGCACCCGGGACCGGCGCAGTCCGAGCGACTGGGCGGCCTCCAACTGCCCCTGGTCGACCGAGAGGATTCCGCCGCGCACCACCTCGGCGGCGTACGCGGCCTCGTGCAGGGTCAGTCCGATCACGGCGGTCAGGGTCGGGCCGAGCAGGTTGACGGTCCGCACGCTGAACAGCTCCGGACCGTACGGGATGCCCAGTTCGATGACCGGGTAGAGCGCGCCGATGTTGAACCAGAACAGCAGCTGGACCAGGACCGGAGTGGCCCGGAAGATCCAGACGTACCCCCAGCTGAGTGTCCGCAGCACCGGGTTGCCCGAGAGGCGGCAGACGGCGAGCAGGGTGCCGAGGGCGAAGCCGAGCACCATCACGACGGCCGTCAGCCAGAGGGTGAGGACCAGGCCGTTCACGATCGCGGTGGTGGTGAAGTACCGGCCCACCACGTCCCACTGGAACGCCCGGTTCCGCACGACGGATCCGAGCAGCAGCGCGAACAGCAGCAGGGCGGCGGCGGAGCCGGCCAGCCGGCCCGGCCGGCGGCGCGGCACGATCGGCAGCTCGCCGTCGGCGGCGGCCGGGTCGCGCGGTGGGGCGGGGGCGGGCAGGACGTCGTGCGTGCTGGCCATCAGAGGGGCTCCAGGGGTGGGCGGACCGGGCAGCGGTCGTCACGCGCACTGCCGCGCCCCTCAACGCGGCCGGAGCCGACGCGACTTGGCGGGCTCCTCGGTGCACACTCACTCCGGCCAGGATCGTACGCATGCCCGATCCCGCACTGTCAAGGTGTGTCCGGGCGGAGGTGTGCGGCTCGAAGCGCCGCCCGGCAGAAGGGAGTTCGAAGGCGGACCCCCGGGTCGGTCCCCGCTCCGCCGGCCGCGTTGCCCCCGTGTGAACAGATCCGGGCGGTGGTTGACGGATCGTGAGCCGCACTGCTCAACTTGACGGCATGAACGCCGAGCAGCCCCTGGTCACGCGCGGCCACATCGACTTCGGTCGGGTGTGGTCCGCAGCGTGTTGCGGCTGACCCGGCAGCGGGCCGTCTGACCGGCCCTTCCCCTCCTTCGGAGACCTCCCTCGGTGCCCCGTTCGCGGGCCGGGACCCCGTCCGCCCGGACGGATCGCAGGCGCACGCTGCCGCCCTCCCCGCTCACTCCGGCTGATCCACCGTCACGCACCGCTCCCTCCGTCCGAGTTCGCTTCGGTCCGCCCGGATCCCCGCCGCGCCCCGCCCGGGCGCCATGCCCACGTGCCCCGCCCGGGCGCCATGCCCACGTGCCCCGCCTTCGGGCGGCACCACCGAAAGGTCCTTCCCCATGCCCGTCGAGTTCCTCGGCATCGCCGCCACCGGCGACGGCTCGGAGACCAACCCCCGTACCACCGCCGCCTTCGACCGCGACTACACCCTGCGCCTGGCCCGCGCCCACGAGGAGTACGGCTGGGACCGGGTCCTGTTCGCGTACGGTTCGGGCTCGCCCGAGCCGGCGGCCGCCGCCGCGTACCTCGCGTCGAAGCTGGACCGGCTGCAGATCCTGCTTGCGCACCGGCCGAACGTCTCGTACCCGACCTTCGCGGCCAAGACCTTCGCCACCCTGGACCAGATCAGCGACGGCCGCCTCACCGTGCACTTCATCACCGGCGGCAACGACCACGACCAGCAGCGCGAGGGCGACTTCCTCACCAAGGACCAGCGCTACGACCGCACCCGCGAGTACATCGGGATCGTCAAGAAGATCTGGACCACCCACGAGCCGTTCGACCACGAGGGCGAGTACTACCGCTTCAACGACTTCGTCGCCGACGTCTTCCCGGTCCAGCAGCCGAGGCCCGGGGTCTCCTTCGGCGGTTCCTCGCCGGCGGCGTACGCGGCCGGTGGCGCCGAGGCGGACGTCTACTGCCTGTGGGGCGAGCCGCTGGCGCAGACCGCCGAGCAGATCGGCAGGGTCAAGGAGGCCGCGCTGGCGGCCGGGCGCACCGAGGCACCGAGGATCCAGGTGGCCTTCCGGCCGATCATCGCGCCGACCGAGGAACTCGCCTGGGAGAAGGCGTACCGGACGGTGGACGCGATCAGGGCCCGGAAGTCCGAGGGCCTGGTCCGGCACCGCCGGCTCGGCGACCGGACGCCGGAGAACACCGGTTCGCAGCGGCTGATCGAGATCGCCGAGGCCGGGGAGCGCTACGACCGCGCGCTGTGGACCCCGACCGCCGCCGCGACCGGCGGGGGCGGCAACTCCAACGCGCTGGTGGGTACGCCCGAGACCGTCGCGCAGGCCCTGCTCGACTACTACGACCTCGGCGTGGACATCCTCTCCGCCCGCGGCTACGACCTGCTCGACGACGCGATCGACTTCGGCCGCCACGTGATCCCGATCGTCCGCGAGGAGGTCGCCAGGCGCGACGCCGAGCGCACCGCCGCGCAGGCCGCCGCGCGCGAGGACGACCGGCGGCAGCTGATCGCGGCACAGGCATGACGCTGCTCACCGAGGTCCGCCGGGTCGGCCTGGACGACCCGCTCACCGAACCTCTGGTGCGCGAGCTCACCGAGGAGTACGTCAGCCGCTACGGGCCGTCCGCGCACGAGGAGATGGCCCGCTACCCGGCCGCCGCGTTCGCGCCGCCGGACGGCCTGCTGCTGCTCCTGCTGGCGGACGGGCAGCCGGTGGCCGGTGGCGCGTACAGGCGCCACGACGCGCGGACCGCCGAGCTGAAGCGGATGTGGACCCACTCCGGGCACCGCCGCCGGGGCCTGGCCCGCCGGGTCCTGGCGGAGCTGGAGTCGGCCGCCGCGCAGGCCGGCTACCGGCGGATCCACCTCACCACCGGGCCGCTCCAGCCCGAGGCCAGGAGCCTCTACCTGGCCGCCGGCTACACCCCGCTGTTCGACGTGGCGGCGGACCCGGTGGGACCGCTGCCGTTCGAGAAACACCTGCACCAAGCAACGACCGACACCCGAGAGGCCCAGACCCCGTGAGACGCCTGTTCCCGGCCGCCGTCCTGCTGCCCGCCCTGGTCCTGACCGCCTGCAGTTCCACTCCGGGCACCACCGGGCCGGCTGCCGGGGCCGGGAGTTCCGCCGTCGCGGCGGCGGGGCAGGACGTGGTCTCGGGGGTGCGGAAGGTGGACGCCGTCGCCGCCCTGCTGCCCGAGGACGTCCGCCGGGCGGGCACCCTGAAGCTGGGCGGCTCGGTCGGCAGCCCGCCCACCGCCTTCTACCCGGACCCGGCCACCAGGAAGGCCGCCGGCCTGGACGTGGACTTCGCCGACGCGGTGGCCAGGGTGCTCGGCATCACCGTCCAGCACGAGACCGCCGCGTTCGAGACCATCCTGCCCGCCCTCGGCAGCGGCAAGTACGACGTGGGCACCGGCAACTTCGGCGTCACCGCGGCACGGCTGAGGACCATCGACTTCGTCACCTACATCGACGACGGGCAGGGCTTCGCGGTCAGGAAGGACGACACCTCGCTGCCGCCCGTCACCGACCTCTTCCAGCTCTGCGGTCTGACCATCGGCACCGGGGTGGGCACCACCTTCGAGACCACGCTCAACGCGAAGAAGAGCGTCTGCACCGACGCCGGGAAGAAGCCGTACGAGGTCAAGGCGTACTCCGACACCGGCGCGGTGCTCACCAGTCTCCAGCAGGGCAAGGTCGACACGGTGATGTCCACCATCAACGGCCTGCGCTACCAGGCGTCCCAGCCGGCCTCGGGGACCCGCTTCCTGAGCGAGTTCCACCGGCTGGACGTCGGCTTCGCCTTCAAGAAGGGCTCCCCGCTCACCCCGGCGTTCCAGGCCGCGGTCAACGAGCTGATCAAGGACGGGACGTACGCCCGGATCCTGCAGAAGTGGGGCACCGCCGACTCCGCCGTCACCGAGTCGAAGATCAATCCGCCCGAGCACCCGTGACCCGCCGAACCCGAGCGCCCGTGACCGCCGAAGGAGCACCC
The DNA here is from genome assembly GCF_042264695.1 of Kitasatospora sp. NPDC056138. Lineage (NCBI taxonomy): Bacteria > Bacillati > Actinomycetota > Actinomycetes > Kitasatosporales > Streptomycetaceae > Kitasatospora > Kitasatospora sp. NPDC056138. Next base: position 108,624 of record NZ_JBHJVK010000003.1, read on the forward strand.
CCGTGACCACCGTCGCCACCGAGACGCCGCCGTCGGCCAGGCCGACCGACGGCCTCGCCGAACTGCCCGTCGTGCCCGCCCGGCACCCCTGGCGCTGGCTGGCCGGGGCGGTGGCGCTGGTCGTGGTCGCCCAGTTCCTGCACGGCCTGGCCACCAATCCGGGCTGGGACTGGCAGACCTTCGACGCCTTCCTGACCGCCGGCACCATCCTCAGGGCGGTCTGGGTCACCGTCCAGCTCACCTGCTACGGAACGGTCCTGGGCTTCGTCCTGGGCGCCGTGGTGGCCGCGCTGCGGCTCTCCCGCAGCGCGATCCTGCAGACCATCGCCTGGACCTACACCTGGGCGTTCCGCTCGATCCCGCTGATCGTCCAGCTGGTCTTCTGGTTCAACCTCTCCTACCTCTACAAGCGGCTCGGCATCGGCGTCCCGTTCGGCCCGACCGTGTTCAGCTTCGACACCGTGGACCTGCTCGGCGCCCTCGGCGCGGCCGTGCTCGGGCTGGCGCTGCACCAGGCCGCGTACGCCGCCGAGATCATCCGGGCCGGGGTGATCGCGGTGGACGGCGGGCAGCTGGAGGCCGCCGCCGCCCTCGGCATCCCGCGGCTGCGGCAGGCCCGGCGGATCGTCCTGCCGCAGGCCATGCGATCCATCCTGCCGACCGCCGGCAACGAGGTGATCTCGCTCTTCAAGGGCACCTCGATCGTCTACGTGATGGCGATCGGGGAGCTCTTCTACCAGGTGCAGGTCATCTACGGCCGCACCGGACGGGTCGTCCCGCTGCTGATGGTGGCCACCGTCTGGTACGTGGTGCTCACCACGCTGCTGACGGTGCTCCAGTACTACGTCGAGCGGTACTTCGCCCGGGGCGCCGAGCGCACCCCGCCGCCGACGCCCCTGCAGCGCGCCCGTGCCTTCGTCAGCCGGGTCCAGTCCGCCCGGCGAGGCGCACCGACACCGATCGGAGACCGCTGAATGCCCGCGATCATGGTGGACGTCCGCAACGTCCACAAGCACTTCGGCCGGCTGGAGGTCCTGCGCGGGGTGGACCTCCAGGTGCCCACCGGGTCCGTGACGGTGGTGCTCGGCCCGTCCGGCTCCGGCAAGTCCACCCTGCTGCGGGCCATCAACCACCTGGAGAAGCTCGACCGGGGCCACGTCTCCATCGACGGCGAGCTGATCGGCTACCGGCGCTCCGGCGGCAGGCTGTACGAGCTGCGCGAGCGCGAGGTGCTGCGCCAGCGGACCCACATCGGCTTCGTGTTCCAGAACTTCAACCTCTTCCCGCACCTCACCGTGCTGGAGAACATCGTGGAGGCGCCGGTCAGCGCCCTGCGCAGGCCCAGGGCGGCCGCCCGCGCGCACGCGCTGGAACTCCTGGCCCGGGTCGGGCTGGCCGAGAAGGCCGGCGCCTATCCGCGCCAGCTCTCCGGCGGTCAGCAGCAGCGGGTCGCCATCGCCCGCGCGCTGGCCCTGGAACCCAAGGTGCTGCTGTTCGACGAGCCCACCTCGGCGCTCGACCCGGAGCTGGTCGGCGAGGTCCTGGACGTCATCAAGGACCTGGCCAGGGCCGGCACCACGATGATCGTGGTCACCCACGAGATCGGCTTCGCCCGCGAGGTGGCCGACACCGTGGTCTTCATGGACGGCGGGGTGGTGGTCGAACAGGGCCCGCCGGCCGCCGTTCTGGACGACCCGCAGCACGAGCGCACCCGCGCCTTCCTCTCCAAGGTCCTCTGATCCCCGTCGCCCGGCCCGTACCGCTCGACCCCGTCACTCCTGGAGTCACACCATGTCGCTGCCCCGCCGTGCCCTGCTCGCCGCCTCCACCGGTCTGACGGCCACCCTGCTGCTGACGGCCTGCGGCGGCTCGGGCAGTGCCTCCGCCGACCTGGGCTCCGGCTCCGCCGAGGGCGGTGTCGCACCGGACGGGACCAGGGTCAACCTGACGGCCGACCAGAAGCGGGTCACCGCCGCGAAGGTGGACGCGATCGCCGCCCTCGTCCCGGAGGAGATCCGCAGGCGCGGCACCCTCCGGGTGGTCGACTCGGTCAACACGGTGCCGCCGCTGGACTTCCGGGCCACCGACGACAAGACGATCATCGGGGTCGAACCCGACCTGGCCCATCTGATCGGCGACGTGCTCGGCCTCAAGGTCGAGCTCGACCCGGTCTCCTGGGAGAACGTCTTCGTCGGCCTGGACAGCGGCAAGTACGACGTCGGCGTCACCAACATCACCGTGACCGAGGCCCGCAAGGAGAAGTACGACTTCGCCACCTACCGCCTGGACGTCCTCGGCTTCGAGGCGAAGAAGGGCGGCAGCTGGCGGATCACCGGCCCCGAGGACGTCGCCGGACACACCATCGCCGTCTCCTCCGGCACCAACCAGGAGAAGCTGCTGATCGCCTGGAACGAGGCCAACGTCAAGGCGGGCCTCGAACCCGTGGAGATCAAGTACTTCCAGAACTCCTCCGACTACTACCTCGCCCTCTCCTCCGGTCGGATCGACGCCTACCTGGGCCCCAACCCGACCGCCGCCTTCCATGCCGTGCAGACCGGTGAGACCGAGGTCATCGGCACCTACTCCGGTGGCGGCGACCGGGTGCTCGGCAAGATCGCGGCCACCACCAGGAAGGGCAACGGGCTGGTCAAGGCGCTCGCCGCGGCCATCGACGCGGTGATCAAGGACGGCACGTACGCGCAGGTGCTGAAGCGCTGGGGCCTGGACGGCGAGGCCGTCCGGAGCTCCGAGATCAACCCGCCCGGACTGCCCGGGGCCGAGTGAGCGGAGGGGACGGCCGGGGTGGGGTGACCGGGTCCGGACGCCGGGTGGCCGAGCGGTTGCGCGGGTCGGCGGGCCGGGTGGTTGCCGGGTGGCGGGCGGCAGAGCAGGCTGGAAGTACCGATGGCCCGGGCGGCCGGGCCGGGAGGCGAGGCTTCCGATGAGCAGGCTCGAAGAACAGATCAACGTCGATGTCCCCGCGCAGGAGGTCTGGGCGCAACTGCACCGCATCGACGAGTACCCCATGTTCGTGGACGGGGTGAAGGCTGCCGCCGCGCACGGCAGCAGCCGAGCCCATCTCGATATCAGGATCGGCGACGGCGAGCAGGCGTTCGAGACCCGGCTCGCCGATCGCGGTAACGGCCAGGTGATGGACTGGACGGTGGACAGCCCCGAGCTGAAGTGCGCCTTCGCCGTCAACCCGCTGGACGACGAGCACACCCAGCTGCAGGTCCGGCTGGAGTACGACCCGGAGGCGGTGCGTGCGGCTTTCGGCGGCCCGAAGGGGTTCGCCCAGGTCCACGCGATCGAGGAGACGGTCCGGGCCGACCTGGAGAAGTTCAAGGATCTGCTGGAGAAGCGGCAGTAGTCCCGGAGGCCGTTCCGCCGGTCTCCGAGGTCCGTTCCGCGCACGGCTGGGCCGGGCTGGATCGGGCCCGGCCGGGCCCGGTGGTCCGGTCGCGAGGACGGGAGTGGGCCCTGTGGTTCCGGGTGCCGTCGACAGTCCGAACTCCGTTCGGTTCGGCGGCACTTGGGGCCTGGGCAGGGGCGGGACGCGATGGGGGTCGGGGCGTGCTGGACGGCCGGTCCCGGCTGATCGGAGAACCGGGCAGCCGCCCCGACGGGCCCCTGGCACCGACGGGGCCCTGGACTGGCGGGCCTCGCACCGGCGGCCGCCCGCGACCTCGCCCGCTTCGAGCGCGGCCGACCGGGCCCCGCCCCCGGCGGGGACAGCACCGGCCGGCTACGGCAGGTGGCGGGGGATGCGTTCCAGGACTCCGCCGGCGAACACGTCGTAGAGCGGCAGGGACTCCAGGTGGACGTAGCCGATGTGGCAGTCGCAGACCTCCAGCGGGCAGGGGCGCGGCCCCAGGGCGGCGCGGTAGGAGCCGTCGTACAGGTTCCCCAGCGGGGCGCGGACGAAGTGGCAGCGCTGCACCCCGCCGTCGCCGTCCACCGAGATCACCGACTCGCCCGTGCGGCAGGGCAGGCCGCCGCTCGGGTGCGGGTCGCGGCTGAAGCCGAAGAGCGGGTCGAGCGCCGTCCAGTCGGCGGCCTCGGCATCGGTGTAGCCGCGGCCCTCGGCGGCGTTGACCCACAGGTAGACCTCGGGCGGCAGCTCGGCGCGCAGCCGGCGCGCGGCGGCGAGGTGCCCGGGCTCGCCGACCACGCCGACGCTGTAGCGGACCCCGCGACCGTCCAGCTCGCGGCACTTGGCGAGGAAGCGCTCGTGGGTGACCTGGCCGGGGTGGTACGTCGCCCAGAGGGCCAGGGTGGACAGGTCGGCCCCGGCGAGCCAGTCGGTGCGGGCGCTCAGGTTGGTCTGGATCGCCACCCGGCGGACGTGCGGCAGCCGGCTCAGCTCGGCGAGCGTGCGCCGGTACCAGGACCGGGTCAGGCCCTCGCCCCACGGGGTGAACAGCAGCGACAGGGTGTCGCCGGTCTGACCGGCGGCCCAGGCGGCGAAGCGCTCCAGCGCGGCCCGGTCCGCGCGCAGCCGCTCGGGACTGTCGCGGCGCTTGGCGAACGGGCAGTACGGGCAGTCGTAGTCGCAGGAGGAGAGCGGGCCCCGGTACAGGACCGTCAGGTCCAGCGGGCCCGTGGACACGGTGCCGGGCCCCGGCGGGTGCCCCGGCCCCGGTGCTGCTCCCGGCAGTCCGAGGAAGGTCATTTCGCCTCGTACCCGGCCATCGCGGCCCGGACCGCGGGGGAGAACAGGGCGGGCCCGATCGCGTCGGAGTGCGCCAGCCCCTCGGGGGTCAGCCGCAGGCGCCCGCCGGACTCGGCCAGTTGGCCGCGCTCGGTCAGCGCCGCCAGTTCGGCGGGGAAGTCGGTGGCCGGTCCGGTGCCGAACCGCCGCCGGTAGTCGGCGAGTCCGAGCCCCTCGGCCTGGAGCAGCGACTGGATCAGGTGCCGCCGTCGGGCCTCGGCCGGGGTGATCACCCGGCCGTACTCGGCGTGCGCGAAGTCCCGGGTGGCCACGTAGTCGTCGATGATGCCCCGGACCTCGGAGGTGCCGACCGCGTAGTCGAAGGAGTAGTGCAGGCCCGAGGTGTACGAGCGGGCGCCGCAGCCGAGGCCGACCATGCCGTCCGTCTGGCAGCTGTACTCGCTGCCGCCCGCGTCCGGCGAGCCGAGGCGGCGGAACATCCGCATCGAGACCTGCTGGTAGCCCGAGGCCAGCAGGTGGTCGCGGCCCGCCCGGTAGAGCGCGAGCCGCTGGGCGTCCCACCCGGCCGGGGACTCCTCGGCGGCCCGCCGGGCCAGACCGGTGAGCGGGCGGACGTACAGCGGGTAGAGGTAGAGCTCCTCGGGCCGCCAGGCGAGCGCGGCGTCCAGCGAACGCAGCCAGCTGGCCTCGGTCTGCCCGTCGATGCCGTAGATCAGGTCGATGTTGAGCACCGGGAAGCCCGCCGCCCGGATCCGGCCCAGTGCGGCCTCGACGGCGGCCCGCTTCTGCGGGCGGACGGCCGACCTGGCCTCCTCGTCCAGGAAGGACTGCACGCCGAGGCTGAGCCTGGTGGTGCCGCGCTCGGCGAGGACGGCCAGCCGGTCCGCGGTCGCGGTGTCGGGCGACGCCTCCACCGAGAGCGGGACCGCGCGCAGGTCGACGCCCATCCGCTGCTCGGCTATGTCGCACAGGCGGGCCAGCTCGGCGGCGGTCAGGTAGGTCGGGGTGCCGCCGCCGAAGGCCGCCAGCGCGAAGTGCGCCGAGCCGTCCAGCGCCTTCCGCACGGCCGTGGCCTGCCGCTCCAGCGCGTCCAGGTAGGCCGTCGTCAGGCCCTCGGGGCTGCCGATCCGGGTGAACAGGTTGCAGAAGCCGCAGCGCACCTCGCAGAACGGGATGTGCAGGTAGAGCGAGAGCGCGTGCTGCGGCTCGCCCGCCCACAGGTCGCGCAGCGCCGGGCGCTCCAGCAGCGGGCGGTAGGCCGTCTTGTGCGGCTATCAATGCATCGGTAGATGTATGTTTCCGGCATGAGCGAAGACTTGGTTCAGCGAGCACACTGGGGCGACCTCAGCGGCCAGAACTGGGCAGGCCTAACGCGGCTGTCGTTCGAGCCCGACGAAGACGAGGTCACAGCGACAGCGGACGGCTCCACCGGGGTCCGCTTCACTCCGGCTACCGGTCGAGACATCAAGAATCGTGATGTGCAGGACCAGGACAACCGCCGATACGTGGAGTCCAGGGGTGGCAACTACGTTTACACATACGAGGAGCCTGACACCTCAGCATGGAAGCGTAAGCGCGTCAGGCTGGCCGACGGCCGAATCGTGTATCGCGTGATTCGACCGGTCCTGGAAGGCGCATTTGAGGACTTGAAGCAGGGTGTCGCGCCGAATGGCCAACGGATTGATGGCCTCATTGTGCCAGACCTTGATCGACTCACCCGCGACAATCGGCATCTGGAAGACGCGATCGAGGTGGTGGAGAACTTCGGGCGGCCGATCATCGACATCACCGGAACGCTGGACCTTCTGACCGACAACGGGCGGACCGTGGCCCGCCTGCTCGTTACAGTGTTCAACAAGTCCAGCTCCGACACCGCTCGCCGCGTGAAGCGCAAGCATAGGGCAATGAAGGAGGCTGGAATCTCCACCGGCGGGACACGTCCGACCGGATGGAATTCCGATAAGCGGACACTTCATCCGACCGAATCGAAGGTCCTTCGATCTGCCATCGATCGGGTTTTTGAAGGCGCTTCGCCGTTCACGCTGGCGGGCGAATGGAATCGCAAAGGATTTACTACACCCAAGGGTAATAAGTGGACTGGATATACCGTGCGGTTCGTTCTTCGCCACCCGAGAATTTGCGGGCACAGCTACCGCACGGTGTCCAACTTCGATGCCCTCACCGGAGCCGAGAACAGGCGCATTGAGGTTGTAAGGGATGAGGAGGGGAGCCCCATCGTCGGCAACTGGGATGCGCTGGCATCTCCGGCCGAGTGGGCCGCCTTGGTGGAGATTCTGGGCGACAATCCCGAGCCGGGAAACGGGCACAATGCCCGCAAGCATCAATCCACCGGAACGCTTCGATGCGACAAGAACGACTGCGGTTCCCTGCTGAGGGCTATGAAGGCCCCCAAGAGGGCAAAAAAGCCTGATGACTTCTTCTACTACACCTGCCCCAGCAAGTCGAGCGGGAAAGGCTGCGGCGGAATTACAATCCCCGGCAAGGAAGTAGACGAGGCAGTCAAGATGCTTGTAATTGCGAAGTATGAACTTGAAGCCAGCAAGCGTGAGGCCGTGCAAGCCCCAGAAGAGTGGGACAGGAAGGAAGAGCTTGCGAGGCTGCGCGAGGATATCCAAGACTGGAAGGATCAGCGCGCCGAGCGTAAAGTCAGCAAAGAATCCTTCTTTGCTTTCATTGCGGAATCGGAAGTCAAGGAGCGCGCCCTACTTCGGGAGCGTGCTTCCTACCGTCGGAAATCTGCCAGGCTGCACGAGCAGCCCGTAAATCTCCGACTGGAGTGGGACCACCTGTCTCTTGCCGAGAAGCGCGGATACATCGAACGTACTCTAATCGCCGTGCTCGTGGCGCCTGCTGTGGGGCGGGGTCGCCCGGCCAGAGAGCGACTGACGCCGGTCTACCGGGAAACCCTCTAGAAAGCGAGCGAGGACACAAACTAGCAGCGTCCTCGCTCGTGAGGCGCTCAGTCCCTGCCATGCGGGCGCCGGCCTGCCGCGACATGGGCGAGCAGCCTATGTCCTTTCAGGGTTTCTCAACGAGCTTCGCCTGAAAACTCCCACTCCCAACATCCACCCGGTAGTTGTTCATTATCTCGTCCAACCGCTTGAAAATATGCTCATCCCCCAGGTCCTCTTGGAGGGTTTCCGCGATTTCTTGGGAGCTGATTTCGATGTAGTACTGACCTGGCCTTATCTCCGGGTGCGGCGACGATTCGGCACTACCGGCAGTGATAGTGATGATACTTCCTTGGCGGTCGTGAATCGCGGCCAGTTTCATTGAAGTGCTCACCTCTGAACTTCTATTAAAAGTAGCATTGGTGACTGAATGCATGCAGGTGATCCACCTTACTATTGGCTGAGTGCCGGTATTGTAGAAACTTGCCCCAACCCAATGTTCCACAGGTGCCGGGTCGCCACCCTGGTTGGCCGTCGTGACATGAACCTCTCGCACCGACATGGTAAAGCTGTACGTAGGGTCAGGATAGCCCCAATAGGCGGGAGTTCCGGTGACAGTGTACGTGGCCTCGGTCGCATCGACCGGAAAGCTGAGCCAGTACCCGCCTCCGGGCTGTATCGATTCTTTGGTAAGCCAGTAGTCTGTACGGAATTGGATATGAGGAGTCATGACTGCCTCCATGGATGTTCCATTGTTTGAGAGTGGAGCCGTCCTCCATCACCAATTAGTGCCGATGATGTTGCCGGAACTCGAATGCCAGCCCCGAGTGCCGGTGACATCCCCTTCACCCTGGCCGGAGTAGCGATATCAGCGGAGATTGCTGGTGGCATCGACCCCGAACACGATGTGACCGAATCCGCCAACGTCGCTGACGCCCGAACGCATTCCGCAACCGGCCGATCGCGTTTCCGGAATTCGGATGCCATCCAATTTAGCGTACTCGCCGAGCTGTATCGGGCCGGCAACCGCTATCCGATCGAACCAGAATCTTCCGTTGCTGTTCTCGCGGAAGTACTCGCGCAGGCTCGCCGGATTCACCGGGCTGTCCGTTGCGAACGGAGGGGCTGGGTTTCCGAAGTCCAGACGGTCGTAGTACTCCATCGAATGAACGGTGCTGAAAGCAGGAAATTGCTGTACTCACCCAGGATAATTAGGAGCGGCCGACCGCCAGTCGCACTGTGCCCGGGCTGAGTGATCGCTCCATGTCCGAATTACTCGAGAGTCGGCGTAGTACCCATGACTTCACGATCCCGCGCTGTGTCCAAACGGGCAACTTGGGGGATAGGCAGGCGCATTGAGTAGGTCACTCCTCCGGCGCCTGCCGCCCGAATTCATCGCCGGGGCGGCAGGCCGCCACAGTAGCTACCTTGATCCCTAGGATCGCGTTCATCTGCTGCCACTGCCGGTTGGACCACGGCGGAGCGTCTTGGGCATGTTTCCATGCCCAGGCCCAGCCTTCCAAGTCAGCCCCCTCTTCGCCCCCTGTCATTGCCCTCGGGCCTTGCTATCGCCTAGTTCAAGATCGGCGATCTCGCGGTTCGCTGCGATGTCCTCGGCGATTCCGGCAGCGATGAGCGCTTCGGCGGGAGTGTGCCCGGTACTGACGAACCGCCAGACCGACTCCTTGGTGGTGTCGTTGTCCCAGTCGGTGAACAGGTCGCGGGTGCCGGCTGCGGTGCGAGCGTGTTCGGCGCGGTCGGTGCGGAGTTGGCCGTAGGTGGTGGAGTAGGCGCGGGTCTTGGTGAGGCAGTGGCCTCGGTAGCCGAGCATGTGTGCCCAGGCCCGCAGGCGTAGGTGTTCCAGTTCGGGCAGGCCGCCCAGGCGCCACGCGGTCGAGATGAGCGCCCGCACGTGCGATGTGACGCGAAGGGCCCGGATCGCCGCCAGGGAGTCAATCCGCCGGTCGACCGCGCCAGCCGCTTCGACGCTCTTGGTCGTGTACTTGGCGACGTATGCCGCCACGCCGGGTGGCGGTGGCCACCGGCCCGGCCGATCGGGCCGCCGCCGAGCACGGGGTCCGGGCGGCGTACCGCGCGGCCGGGCTGGCCGAGCCGCGGGCGGTGCTCTGGTTCGGCTCGCCGTTGCAGGCCGCGGCCGCCGCGCTGCTGCTGAGCGGTGGCGCGGACGCGGTCCGGGCGGTGGCCGACGGGCAGGCGGCGGGTGGCCTGCTGGAGGCCGCGGCGGTGCGGCTGGCGGCGTGCGACGCGGGGCCGGGCCGGGCGGGGGCGAGCGTCCGGGAGGCCGTCCGCACCCGGGCCTGGGAGGGGGCGCGCCGGGCGGTGTTCGAGCGGCTCGGCGCTCGGGGCTGGTCTGAGCTGTGGGCGCTGACCGGGGCTGAACTCGCCCCGCAGGCCCAGCTGCTGACCGGCCGGATCCGCAGCGCGGTGACGGACCGGCTGACGGGCGCCGCCGAGCTGTCCGAGGACGCCGACGACGAACTGCGCGAGCGGACGGGGGCCGCGGTCTCCGCCGTCCGCCACGCCCTCCTGGACGCCGTCCTCGGGCAGCACGACGCCCCCTGGCTGGCCGCCTTCGAGACGGCGGGCGCTCTCGCCGTCCCCGCCGTCCCCGCCGGGCTTCCGGGTCTCGGCGCGCTCGCCGAGGTGGCCCGGAACGCCGGCTGGTGGTGGCCGTACGAGCGGGTGGTCCTGCTGACCGAGCGGCCGGTGGAGCTGCACCGCGACGAGGCGGGCCGGCTCGACCGGGCCGACGGCCCCGCGCTGGCCTACCCGGACGGCTTCGAGCTGCACGCCTGGCGGGGCATGCCGGTGCCGTCGGACTTCCTGGCCGGGCTGGCCGGCCTCACCCCGGCCCGGATCCGCGACGAGGAGAACGCGGAGCTGCGCCGCGTGCTGCTGGAGCACTACGGCTACGACCGGTACCTGGCCGACTCCGGCGCCGAGCCGGTGCACCGGGACGAGACGGGTGTCCTGTGGCGGATCCCGATGCCGGACGACGAGCCGGTGGTCATGGTCGAGGTGGTGAACTCCACCGCCGAGCCGGACGGCACCTTCCGCACGTACTGGCTGCGCGTCCCGCCGGGCACCCGGACGGCCCGCGCCGGTGTCGCCTGGACCTTCGGCGTCAACGAGGCCGACTACCACCCGCAGCGGGAGACCTGAGCCGGGGTCACCCGGCCCCCGGCACCCGGTGCCGGCCACCCGGCCGGACGGCTGCTCGCCCGCGCCGCCGAAGCCTGCCGGCCACCGGCCGGGCACGGCCCGGCCGCCCTGTCAAGCGTACGGGCACCTGATTCGTCGGGGCGGCGGCTTGGGCGGATTGATAGGAATTCGCCGACCTGCCACCCCTGGTTCGCAGCCGAGGGCCGTTGATATACCTCGGATGCATACGACGGGAGAGGTCTGCGGGCCTCCCCGCTGGCATGCGACGAACCAGGTGGTGATGGGCAGTGAAGCTCCTCCGTGTGGGCCCCCCGGGCGCCGAGCGCCCGGTGGTACTGGGCCGGGACGGCGCCGCGTACGACCTCTCGGGACGGACCGCCGACATCGACGGGGCGTTCCTCGCCGCGTTGGACCCGGCCGAGCTGGACCGGGCCGTCTCGGCCGGTGAGCTGCCGGTGGCGCGGATCGACGGCCTGCGGGTCGGCGCCCCGGTCGTCCGGCCCGGCAAGGTGGTCGGGATCGGTCTGAACTACTCCTGCCACGCCGCCGAGGCGGGCGCGCGGGAACCGGCCGAGCCGGTGGTGTTCCTCAAGCCGAGCTACACCGTCGTCGGCCCCGACGACGAGGTCCTGGTGCCGCGCGGCAGCGAGAAGACCGACTACGAGGTCGAGCTCGCGATCGTGATCGGCCGTACCGCCCGCTACCTGGAGAGCCGGTCGGAGGCGGCGGCCGTGATCGCGGGGTACGCGACGGTCAACGACGTCACCGAGCGCTCGTTCCAGAACGAGCGCGGCGGCCAGTGGGACAAGGGCAAGTCGGCCGAGACCTTCACCCCGCTCGGGCCGTGGCTGGTCACCGCGGACGAGGTCGCCGACCCGCAGAAGCTCGGCCTCAGACTCTGGGTCAACGGGCAGCTGCGGCAGGACGGCAGCACCGCGGAGATGATCTTCCCGGTGCCGGAGGTCGTGCGCTACGTCAGCCAGTTCATGGTGCTGGAGCCCGGTGACGTGATCATCACCGGCACTCCTGCCGGCGTCACCCTCGGCCACCCGGGCACGCCCTTCCTGCGTCCGGCCGACGTGGTCGAGTGCGAGGTCGAGGGCCTGGGCCGACAGCGCCAGGTACTCGGCAAGGCGTAGTCGCCCGGCGCGCCCGCGACCCGGCGCGCAACTCTGGCGGCACGCCCGACCCTTGGCACGGGGGTCGGGAGCCCCGCCAGCATCCGGGCCGCTACCGGCCCACTCTCAGCCCGCGCAACTGCGCCACCAGCACCGCCGCAGGGCCGTCCGCCGCCTCCAGCGCCAGCAGCCCCGCCAGTACCTGGGCGGTCTGCCGGTCGTGCCGGGCCGTCGCCGCGCTCATCGCCACGAACTCGTCCACCAGCCAGGCGCAGAGCGAGTCCTGCGGGATCTGCCGCCCCTCGTCGAGCCAGCTCAGCGCGGACGCCTCCACCACCGAGATCCAGACGCGCACCAGCAGCGTCAGCCTCGGCCCGGCCTCCCGCAGGCCGAGGTAGCGCAGGGTCCGCCGGAGCGCCGCCCGCCGGACCTCGTCCACGATCGCCGAGGTCCGCGCCGTCTCCGCCACCGAGCCGCCGCGCAGCAACGCGGCGTAGCCGGCGTGGTGCTCGGCGACGAAGCCGAAGTACCGGTTCAGCACGGCGGCCAGCTGTTCGGTGGGCGTGCCGGCCACCGGTACCGAGAGCCGGCCGGTCAGCTCCTCGGCCGCACTGCGCAGCGCGGCCTCGTACAACTGCTGCTTGCCGCCCGCGAAGTACCGGTAGACCAGGGGCCGGGACGCCCCGGCGGCCTCGGCCACGTCGTCCAGGCTCACCTCCTCGGGTGCCCGGGTGCTGAACAACTCCAGCGCCACGGAGATCAGTTGCTCCCGCCGCTGCTGCACCGTCAGCCGCCGGTACCCGGAGCGCCTCGCCCGGGGCTCACCCGTGGGGGGAGTCGCTGTGCCGCTCGCCGGGTGCGCGGAGCGCGGAGCCCCGTCACCGGCCCCGGGGGTGATCGCTGAGCTGGTAGCCATGCGCGTCAGCGTAATGGCCGTCCTGCCGTTCGACTCCTGGCCGGAACTCCCCTTCTTTCGTACCGGAGCCCCCGGTCGCCCGCCGGTGGCGGGGGTGCGGCAGGAGCCGCTCCGGGTGGTGAAGGGCCGATCCGGTCCGGCGGGTCACCCCGGCACTCCGCCGTCCCGCGTCCCATCATGGGCCGAGAGCCCCGGCCCGGGGCCGCGAGGGAAGGCCGAACAGCCGTGCAGCAGCAGGCGGTCCAGGGCGGCGGCGGGCGCACGGAGCACCCGGCGGTCCGGGCGTGGCGGTGGATCAGGCGGTGGGTGGCGGCCGCGCCGGGGACGTACGTGTGGTTGCTGCTCCTCGCCGTCACCAGTTTCGTGGTGGCCCGGATCGACCCGGCGAACCTGCACTGGTTCCTGGCGAAGCGCAGCACCAACATCGCCCAGTTGCGCTCGCACCCGCTGCACGCCCTGATCGCCAGCGCCGTCTGGACCGCGCAGGCCGACTTCCTCTTCTACTTCGTGATCTTCCACGTCTTCCACGTCCCCGCCGAACGGTGGCTCGGCACGCTGCGCTGGCTGACCGTCGCGCTCACCGCGCACGTGCTGGCCACCTTCATCAGCGAGGGCGTGATCGCCTGGGGCGTGGGCCAGGGACGGCTGCCCCCGAAGCTGGCGCACACCGTGGACGTCGGCGTCTCGTACGCACTGGCGGGGGTGGAGGGCGTGCTCACCTACCGGTTCGCGGGCCGTTGGCGCTGGGCGTACGCGGGCGGGCTGCTCCTCTTCTACCTGGTACCACTGGTCCGTTCGCACACCTTCACCGATCTCGGCCACTTCTGCGCGGTCCTGATCGGTCTCGGCTTCCACGGCTTCGCGGCCGGCCGGCCGACCTGGGATCCCGCGGACCTCTGGCGGACCCGGCGGCGCAGGGCCCGAACTCCGGTGGCCGACGATCGTTCAAAAGGCTCTTGAAAACCGGCTCTGCTGCGAAAGGATGGCCGAATGGCTGAAGAACTGACCAACGCGCACGCAGACGGCACCACCCCCCGCCGCATCGCCGACGCCTATGTCCACGCGCTCGCCGAGCTCGACCCGCTGACCGCGGTGTACCTCGGCATCAACCCCGAGGACGACCGGCTCCCCGACCTCTCCCCGGCCGGCCACGAGGAGCTGGCCGACCTCGCCCGCCGCACCCTCGCACAGCTGGACGCCGCCGAGGCGGCCGACCCCGACCAGGACGAGGCCGAGCGCCGCTGCGCCCGGCTGCTGCGCGAGCGGCTCACGGCCGAACTGGCCGTCCACGACGCGGGGGAGAACTTCCGCGCGGTCCGCAACCTCGGCTCGCCGCTGCACAACGTGCGCGAGGTCTTCACCCTGATGAGCACCGACACCGACGAGCAGTGGGCGATCGTCGGCCGCCGCCTGGCCCGGGTCCCGGCCGCGCTCCGGCAGTACCGCGAACTGCTCGCGGAGGGTGTCGAGCGCGGCCTGCTGGCGGGCCCGCGCCAGGTCACCACCGTGGTCGGCCAGATCGCCGAGTGGCTGGAGGGAGAGGTCCCCGGCGGCTGGTTCGGCACCTTCGTGCAGGACGCCCCCGAGGCGCAGCGCGAGGCCCTGGGCGCCACCGCCGTCGCGGCGACGGCCGCCATCGCCGAGCTCCGCGACTGGCTGCGCGACGTCTACGGTCCGGCCGCCGCCGAGACCCCGGACGCCGTCGGCCGGGAGCGCTACACCCGCTGGGTCCGCTACTGGACGGGTGCCGAGCTGGACCTGGACGAGGCGTACAGCTGGGCCTGGGGCCAGTTCCACGACCTGGACGCGCAGATGCGGGCCGAGGCGGAGAAGGTGCGCCCCGGCGCCACCCCGATGCAGGCCATGAAGTGGCTGGAGAGCGACGGCCCGTCGATCAAGGGCGCGGAGGAGGCCCGCAGCTACCTCCAGGGCCTGATGGACCAGGCGATCGACGACCTGCAGGGCAAGCACTTCGACCTGGCCGAGCCGCTGCTCAAGGTGGAGTCGCGGCTGGCCCCGCCCGGCAGCGCCGCCGCGCCGTACTACACCGCGCCCTCGCTGGACTTCTCCCGTCCGGGCCGGACCTGGCTGCCCACCCTCGGCCGGGAGACCTTCCCGGTCTGGGACCTCGTGTCCACCTGGTACCACGAGGGCGTCCCCGGCCACCACCTCCAGCTCGCGCAGTGGACGTACGTCGCCGACCGGCTCTCCACCTACCAGGTCACGCTCGGCGGCGTCAGCGCCAACCTGGAGGGCTGGGCCCTGTACGCCGAGCGTCTGATGGACGAGCTCGGCTACCTCACCGACCCCGGCCACCGCCTCGGCTACCTGAACGCGCAGATGATGCGCGCGCTGCGGGTGATCGTGGACATCGGCATGCACGCGGGCTTGGACTTCCCGGCCGACTCGCCGTTCAAGCCGGGCGAGCGGATGCTGCCGGACGACGCGCGGGAGTTCTTCGGCCGGTACTGCGGCCTGTCGACCGACTTCCTGGACAGCGAACTGGTCCGCTACCTCGGCATGCCGGGCCAGGCGATCGGCTACAAGCTCGGCGAGCGCGCCTGGCTGCAGGGCCGCGCCGAGGCCAGGGCCCGGGCCGAGGCGCGCGGCGCCGAGTTCGACCTCAAGGCGTGGCACATGGCGGCCCTCTCCCAGGGCTCGCTGGGCCTGGACGACCTGGTCGCGGAGCTCGGCGCGCTCTGAGCCGCGGTTCCCGGGCCCACCCGGGGTGCCGTCCGACCGGCCCCGCGACGGCGCGGGGCCGGTCCGCACCCCCCCCGCAGCCCGGCAGCCCCGGACGCCGGGTAGCACCGGAGGCCGGGAGGGCAGTCCCAAATTCGGACAAATTCCCGTCCGACTTATTGCCCGCGGCCGGTCGGCGGGCTTTCCCTTGAGAGAGCGCTGCTGAGAGAGCGCTGCGCACGCCACGTCCAGCTCCTCGACGGAAGGCGGCCGACCGTGTCATCCCCGCACGCCTCCCCGCACGCCTCCCCGCACGCTCCCGACGACCGCCCCCGCAGCCGGGAGCCGGTGGCCCGCCGCCGCTGGTGGACCCTGGCGGTGATCGCCGTCGCCCAGCTGATGATCGTGCTCGACGCGACCATCGTGAACATCGCCCTCCCGTCCGCCCAGCGGGACCTGGGCATCTCGGACGGCGACCGGCAGTGGGTGATCACCGCCTACACCCTCGCCTTCGGCGGGCTGCTGCTGCTCGGCGGCCGGATCGGCGACCTCTTCGGCCGCAGACGCACCTTCACCGTCGGTCTGCTCGGCTTCGCGCTCGCCTCCGCGATCGGCGGCGCCGCCGCCGGCCCGGGCATGCTCTTCACAGCCCGTGCCCTGCAGGGCTCCTTCGGCGCGGTCCTGGCGCCCTCGGCCCTGTCGCTGCTCTCCACTACCTTCACCGATCCCCGGGAACGCAGTACCGCCTTCGGCGTGTTCGGGGCCGTCGCGGGCGGCGGCGCCGCGATCGGACTGATCGCCGGCGGCCTGCTCACCGAGTACCTGAACTGGCGCTGGTGCCTCTACGTCAACGTGCCGATCGCCGTCGGGGCCGCCCTCGGCGCCCTCCGCCTGCTCGACCACGACCAGATCGCGAGGGGCCACCGGGTGCGGCTGGACCTGCGCGGCGCGGCCCTCGGCTGCGGCGGCCTGCTGGCGGTCGTGTTCGGCACCTCCCAGGCGTCCTCGCGCGGCTGGAGCGACGGGCTGGTGCTCGCCTGCCTGCTGGCCGGTGCCGCCCTGCTCGCGGTGTTCGTCCTGGTCGAGCAGCGCACCGAGCACGCCCTGCTGCCCGTGCACATCGTCGGCGACCGCAACCGGGGCGGTGCCGCGCTCGCGGTCGGCCTCGCCGTGATCGGCATGTTCGGGCTGTTCCTGTTCCTGACCTACTACCTGCAGGTGGTCAGACACTTCTCGCCGGTACTGGCCGGGGTCTCCTTCCTGCCGATGACCGCGTCCATCGTGCTGAGCTCGACCGGAGTGGCGGCCCGGCTGATGACCCGGGTGCCGTCCCGCAACCTGATCGTCCCCGGCCTGCTGCTGGCGGCCGCGGGGATGGCCTGGCTGACCCGGATGCGGGTGGACAGCCCGTGGGCCCAGACGGTGCTGCCCGCCGAGGTCCTGCTAGGTCTCGGCATGGGCCTGGTCTTCATGCCCTCGATGAGCCTGGCCACCCTCGGCGTCGCCCGGAACGAGACCGGGGCGGCCTCCGCCACCCTCAACACCGCCCAGCAGGTCGGCGGTTCGATCGGCACGGCGCTGCTCAACACCATCGCCGCCGGGGCCACCGCCGGCTACCTCCGCACCCGCGACGCGGCCGATCCGCTGGTCCGGGCCCAGGGCGCGGTGCACGGCTACGCGGCCGCCACCACCGTCGCCGTGGGCATCCTGCTGCTCGCCGCGGTGATCGCCTTCCTGCTGGTCGACCACCGCCCCGCAGCGGGCGAGACGGCCGGCGCGAAGGGGCCGGAGCCCACCGCCCGGGCCGCCACCTGACGCCCGGTCAACCCACGATCCCCCTGCGGAACCCCTCCGGAGGGGGATCCTGCCGTGCGGCCGGCCTCCGGTGTCGGGCCGCCCCGCGGCCCGGAGCCCGCCGGCGGGCCGCCACGGCCTCGAACGGGCGGCGCCGGACCGGTGATTCTCACCCCTTTCCCAGCATAGGATCACGGGATTTCCAGTTGATCACCGCATAGTCGGAACGTACCGCTGGAGATCCGGGCGTGTGGCAAACCGTATGCTGGGCAGGAGTGACCTACCTGATGAGCCGTCATCGAAGGACAGGCCGGCGCATGAACCGTCGCCCCTTGGCGCTGACCACCCTCCTCATTCTCGGCACGGCCGCAGCCATAGCGGGCGCCACCACCATCACCAGTGAGACCACCGCCTTCGGCCACCACATCGTGGCCGCCCCGAGCCATGGCGCCACCACCCAGGCCGCCGTCGTCCCCGCCCCCGCGGCCAAGGCGCCCCAGGGGCAGGGCGCCCCCGACGAGTCCTCCGCCGCAGGACCGTCCTCGCCCACCGCAGTCCCCACCGACCTGCCGTCCCTGCGCCCCGCCCCCGGGACCACCTCGATCGCCCCCGTCACCGACGAGTCCTCCCGGGTCGGCGCGCTCTACAGCGGTTCGGGGCCCAGCGGCAACCACTTCTGCACCGCCAGCGTGCTGCACAGCGGCAGCAAGAACCTGCTGCTCACCGCCGCCCACTGCGCCTCCAACACCGACAACCTGTACTTCGCGCCGGGCTACCGCAACGGCCAGACCCCGTTCGGAACCTGGCAGGTCACCAAGCTCTACCAGACCACCGGCTGGACCCAGAACGGCAACCAGGACGAGGACTTCGCCATCCTCCAGGTCGCGCAGAACAACGGCCGGTCCGTCGAGGACGTCGTCGGTGCCAACAGCCTCGCCCTCAACGTGGACTTCGGCGCCCAGGTCCGTCTCTACGGCTACCCGGCCAACACCGAGGCGCCCATCCTGTGTACCAACGACACCACCCGCCAGAACGACCACCAGCGCCGCATCGACTGCCCGTCGTTCCCCGGCGGCACCAGCGGCGGCCCGTGGATCGACACCGGCACCAACCAGGTGATCGGCGTCATCGGCGGCTACCAGCAGGGCGGCGACACCGACGACATCTCCTACAGCGCCACCTTCGAGAAGACCATAGGAGACCTCTACCGGCAGGCCGTCGCCGACAACACCTGACCCCTGCACCGCTGGTCCCCGGTGTCACCAGATGCCGGGGACCAGCCGGTGCGTCCGGGCCGCGTACGAGGTGTAGGCCTCGCCCAGCGCCGCGGCGAGGACCTTCTCCTCCACCCGGATGCGGTACCCGACGGCGAGCCCGAGCAGCGCCGTCACCAGCAGCAGCGAGGCCACGTTGCCGAAGGTCGCGGTCAGGGCCGCCGCGGCCAGCAGGGCCCCGGTGTAGGCCGGGTGCCGCAGCCGGCGGTACGGCCCGCGCTCGACCACCCGGTGGCCCTCCTGGACGTGCACCGTCCCCCGGAAGTACCGGCCCAGGGTGTGGATCGACCACAGCCGCAGTCCGATCCCGGCCCAGGCGGCCACCAGCAGTGCCACCGCCGTGACCCCGTTCACCGGGTAGGACAGTGCGGGCAGCGCCCGTCCGACCGGTCCGGCGAGCGCGAAGCCCGCGGCGGCCAGTCCGACGAACACCAGCAGGCTCCGCCACTCGTTCTGCTCCGTCCGCCCGCTCTGCCGCAGCTGGCGGACCTGCAGGAGCCCCTCCGCGGCCGGCCAGGCCCACAGCGTGGCGGTGAAGGCCGTACGTATCCAGTCCACCATGGCCGAACCCTCTCGGAAGCCGGGACGCTCACCCGTGTGAGTCACCTCGAAGGTCCCACCGGGGGCGGGTGGAACGGCTCCACTCGGGGGTGGACTTCACAGTGGAGCCGGGGCCCCGCTCAGTCGCGGACCTTGTGCAGCCACAGCCCGACGCCGACGCCGTTGCCGGTCAGCGCGCAGACCCAGTGGTCGTACCGGCCGCCGCTGGAGTTCACCCGGCCGGGGCCGGCGTTGTCGCAGTTCTCGTAGGTCCAGTACCAGGTCTGGTACTCCCAGCACGGGACGGCGTTGTTGTTGTCGCTGCAGCTCGGCGTCGGCACGGTGTCGGCCGGTCCGGCGGGCGCCCGCACGGCGGCGGGCACGGCCCGGGGAGCGGGTGCGGCCACCGCGCCGGTGACACCGATTCCGGCCACGGCGGCGGTGACCGCCAGTGCGGCGGCGGTCCTGCGGAGGGGAGAGCGCATGGGGTGGTCCTTCCCGGTTGTTCCTGGGCCCCGGCGGTGGATCCCGCCGGTGCGGTGCTCCAGACCTAGCCGGGGGCCGGTGCGCTCACACGGGTTGACCGTTTCCCGTTCGCGGAGTCAACGCGGCCCGGCGGGGAAACCGGCTCAGGCCCGGTCCACGGGCACGGTCGCCGTCCGTCCGCCGCGGCACTCGCACCCCGCCCGCGGCTGCCCGGGCGCGCACCGCGGCCGTGGACGGCACTTGGGCCGACGGGGCGTCAACTCGCCGGTACGGCAGGTCGCCCGGGCGGGGGAGGCGGGAACCCGGGTCGGCCGCACGGCAGTTCGCACCAGGGAACGACAAAGACCCAGGTCGGCGGAGCAACTCCGCTTACCTGGGCCTCATCTGCACTTCCTGCGAAGTGCCCCCGGCAGGATTCGAACCTGCGCACCCGCCTCCGGAGGGCGGTGCTCTATCCCCTGAGCTACGGGGGCCTGCTTGGTTTCGCCGCGTTCCTGCTGCGACGTGGAGAACATTACCAGGCCGCAGGAGTGGTCCGTGCACGGGTTCCGGCACGGGGTGGCGGCGTGGGGTGGCGGGCGGGGCGGCGCAAGTCCGGGAAAGCGCGGACGGGCGGGTGCGGGCGCGGCTACCCTCGGTGAGGTGTCCGGGACGTCCGGGCGGGTCCTCGTGGTGGATGACAGCGAGGTGATCCGCCAGCTGATCAGAGTCAACCTGGAGCTCGAGGGCTTTCAGGTGGTGACCGCCGCCGACGGGGCCGAGTGCCTGGAGGTGGTCCGCCGGGTGCAGCCGGACGTCGTGACGCTGGACGTCGTCATGCCCAGGCTGGACGGCCTGCGCACGGCGGCCCGGCTACGGGCGTCCGCCGCCACCTGCCGGCTGCCGATCGCGATCGTCAGCGCCTGCACCCCGGCCGATCTGGACCGGGGCGCGTCGGTGGGGGTGGACGGCTACCTCGGCAAGCCGTTCGACCCGGCGGACCTGGTGGCACTGGTGCGGCGGCTGATGGCGCTGCGTGACGGCGGGGGCTCCGGTGGCCCGGGCGGTTTCGCGTACGGTTTCGGCGACCGTCCCGGCGGGTTTCGCTCTCGGCGAACAGGCCTCTCCTGAGTGAGGGCCGAACGCGGCCGTTGGGCGCGGCACGGACGTCTCAACCGGTAAACCGGGTACGGGCCCGCCGCCCCTCTCGCCTAGGCTTGGCGTCGTGACCCCCGCAGAGCTTTCCCAGGCAGTCCAGGCCGCAGTGAGCGCCGCCGTCGAGGCGGGCGAGCTGGCCGTCGCCGTGCCCGAGCACGTGACGGTCGAGCGGCCCAAGAACAGGGACCACGGCGACTACGCGACCAACGTGGCCCTCCAGCTCGCGAAGCCGGCCGGTATGCCGCCGCGAGCCGTTGCCGAACTGGTGGCCGCCCGCCTGCGACAGGTCACCGGCGTCTCCAAGGTCGACATCGCCGGACCGGGCTTCCTGAACATCACCCTGGACGCCGCCTCCGCCGGCGAGCTGGCCCGCACCGTCGTCGAGGCGGGCGCGGCGTACGGCCGCAACGAGGCCCTCAAGGGCCTGCGGATCAACCTGGAGTTCGTCTCCGCGAACCCGACCGGCCCGATCCACATCGGCGGTGTCCGCTGGGCGGCCGTCGGCGACTCGCTCGCGCGGATCCTCAAGGCCACCGGCGCCGAGGTCACCACCGAGTACTACCTCAACGACGCCGGGGTGCAGATCTCCAAGTTCGCCGCCTCGCTCCGGGCCGCCGCCAACGGCCGGCCGGTCCCGGAGGACGGCTACGTCGGCGAGTACATCGTGGACATCGCCAAGGCGATCACCGGCGCCGTCCCCGGCGTGCTCGAACTGCCCGAGGGCGAGCAGCTGGCGGTCTTCCGCGAGCAGGGCCTGGCGCTCATGGTCGCCGAGATCAAGCGCTCGATGGAGGAGTTCGGCACCCACTTCGACGTCTGGTTCTCGGAGCAGACGCTGCACGAGTCGGGTGCGGTCGGGCGGGCGATCGAGCGGCTGCGCGAGCAGGGCCACGTCTTCGACCGGGACGGCGCGATCTGGCTGCGCACCACGGACTTCGGCGACGACAAGGACCGCGTCCTGGTCAAGGCCGACGGCGACACCACCTACTTCGCCGCCGACGCCGCCTACTACCTGAGCAAGCGGGACCGGGGCAGCGAGGTCTCGGTCTACATGCTCGGGGCCGACCACCACGGCTACGTCAACCGCCTCAAGGCCATCTCGGCCTGCGCGGGCGACGACATGAACCGCAACATCGAGGTGAAGATCGGCCAGTTCGTGAAGATGCTTCGCGACGGCGAAGAGGTCCGGATGTCCAAGCGGGCCGGCAACATCATCACGATCGACGACGTGGTCGACTGGATCGGCGTGGACGCCGCCCGCTACACCCTGGCGCGCTCCTCCACGGACTCCACCATCACCCTCGACATCAACGTGCTGACCAGCCAGACCAGCGAGAACCCGGTCTTCTACATCCAGTACGCGCACACCCGGATGTGCGGCGTGCAGCGCAAGGCCGAGAGCATGGGCATCACCAAGGGCTCGGCCGAGGACTTCAGGCCGGAGCTGCTGAGCACCGAGTGGGAGTCCGAACTGCTCGGCGCCCTCGCCGACTTCCCGCGCGTCGTGGCCAAGGCCGGCGAGCTGCGCGAGCCGCACCACGTGGCGCGGTACCTGGAGGACGACGTGGCCCGCAAGTACCACCGCTTCTACGACAACTGCCAGATCCTGCCCAAGGGCGACGAGGAGGTCACGGACCTCACGCGTGCCCGCCTCTGGCTGGCCGACGCCACGCGCACGGTGGTGGCCAACGGTCTGGCCCTGCTCGGCGTGTCCGCGCCCGAGCGGATGTAGCCGGGGCCCCCGCGCCGTCGGGGGGCGGTGACGGTCCGGTCGGGCCGTCACCGCCCCCCGCTGTTGAGGCGGCGCACCACAGAGCCCCACCCGTCAGTGCCAGGGAGAGAAGCCGAGATGAGCCGCTCCGCACACCCCGCAGGTCCGCGTCACGGCGACGTGCTGCCCGAGGGCCACTACCAGGCCCCGCCGAGCGACCTGAACGCGCTCGACCCCAAGGTCTGGTCCCGGACCGTCGCCCGTGGCGCCGACGGCGCGGTCACCGTCGGCGGACTCGATGTGCGGGCGCTGGCGGCCGAGTTCGGCACCCCGGCGTACGTCATGGACGAGGACGACTTCCGCAGCCGCGCCCGTGCCTGGCGGCAGGCCTTCGGCGACGACGCGGACGTGTACTACGCGGGCAAGGCGTTCCTCTCCAAGGCGGTGGTCCGCTGGCTGCACGAGGAGGGCCTGAACGTCGACGTGTGCAGCGGTGGCGAGCTGGCCGTCGCGCTGGCCGCCGGGATGCCGGGCGACCGGATCGCCCTGCACGGCAACAACAAGTCGCCGGACGAGCTGGAGCAGGCCGTCGCGGCGGGCGTCGGGCACGTCGTGGTCGACTCGTACCAGGAGATCGAGCGCCTCGCCGCGGTCGCCGGGCGGCACGGGGTGCGCCAGCCGGTGCTGATCCGGGTCACCGTCGGGGTGGAGGCGCACACCCACGAGTTCATCGCGACGGCGCACGAGGACCAGAAGTTCGGCCTCTCGCTGGCCGGCGGGGCCGCCGCCGAGGCGGTCCGCCGGGTGCTGGCCCGGCCGAGCCTGGAGCTGCGCGGCATCCACTCGCACATCGGCTCGCAGATCTTCGACACGGCCGGTTTCGAGGTGGCCGCCCGCCGGGTGGTCGGCCTGCTGGCCGAGGTCCGGGACGAGCACGGGATCGAGCTGCCGGAGATCGACCTCGGTGGCGGCCTGGGCATCGCGTACACCAGCGACGACGACCCGCGCGAGCCGGCCGAGATCGCCACCGCGCTGGCCGAGATCGTCCGCCGGGAGTGCCGGGCGGCCGAGTTGCGGACACCCCGGCTGAGCGTGGAGCCGGGCCGCGCGATCGTCGGACCGACGGCGTTCACGCTGTACGAGGTCGGCACGGTCAAGGCGCTGGAGGGCCTGCGCACCTACGTCAGCGTGGACGGCGGGATGTCGGACAACATCCGCACCGCGCTGTACGACGCGGAGTACTCCGTCGCCCTGGTCTCGCGTGCCAGCGAGGCGGAGCCGATGCTGGTCAGGGTGGTGGGCAAGCACTGCGAGTCCGGTGACATCGTGGTGCGGGACGCCTTCCTGCCCGCCGACCTGGCGCCCGGCGACCTGCTCGCGGTGCCGGCCACCGGGGCGTACTGCCGCTCGATGGCCAGCAACTACAACCACGCACTCAAGCCCCCCGTGGTGGCCGTCGGCGACGGCGCGGCCCGGGTGATCGTCCGCCGCGAGACGGAGGAGGATCTCCTGCGTCTTGATATCGGCTGACGAAATCCTTGTCTCAGATCATGGACTGCCGGTAGATCCGTGCGGAAAGTCCCCGAGACTGGTAATGACCGAATACCGCCGGGCGCCAGGAAAAGCCCGGCGGAGACCGAGAATGCAGAGCGGAGTCGGATGATGCGTACGCGCCCGCTGAAGGTGGCGTTGCTGGGCTGTGGTGTGGTGGGCTCCGAGGTGGCGCGCATCATGACGACGACGGCCGACGACCTCGCCGCGCGGATCGGCGCGCCGGTCGAGTTGGCCGGTATCGCGGTGCGCCGCGCCGGGCGGCAGCGCCCCGGCGTGCCCGAGCACCTGGTCACCACCGACGCCGAGGCCCTGGTCAACCGGGGCGACATTGACGTCGTGGTCGAGGTGGTGGGTGGCATCGAGCCGTCCAAGCACCTGATCCTGTCGGCGTTCAAGCAGGGCGCCTCGGTGGTGAGCGCCAACAAGGCGCTGCTCGCCAAGGACGGTGCCGAGCTGCACGAGGCCGCCGCCGAGGCCGGCGTGGACCTGTACTACGAGGCCGCCGTGGCCGGGGCGATCCCGCTGATCCGCCCGCTGCGCGAGTCGCTGGCCGGTGACAAGGTCAACCGGGTGCTGGGCATCGTCAACGGCACCACCAACTTCATCCTCGACAAGATGGACTCCACCGGCGCCGGGTACTCCGAGGCGCTGGAGGAGGCCACCGCGCTCGGTTACGCCGAGGCCGACCCGACCGCCGACGTGGAGGGCTTCGACGCCGCCGCCAAGGCCGCCATCCTGGCCGGGATCGCCTTCCACACCCGGGTGACCGCCGCCGAGGTCTACCGCGAGGGCATCACCGAGGTCACCGCCGCCGACATCGCCTCCGCGAAGGAGATGGGCTGCGTGGTCAAGCTGCTCGCGATCTGCGAGCGCGCCGCCGACGGCGAGTCCGTCACCGCCCGGGTCCACCCGGCGATGATCCCGCTCTCGCACCCGCTGGCCTCCGTGCGCGAGGCGTACAACGCGGTGTTCGTCGAGGCCGAGGCGGCCGGCCGGCTGATGTTCTACGGGCCCGGTGCCGGTGGCTCGCCGACCGCCTCGGCGGTGCTCGGCGACCTGGTGGCGGTCTGCCGCAACAAGCTGAACGGCGGCACCGGCCCCGGCGACTCGGTCTACACCAAACTGCCGGCCATGCCGATGGGCGAGGTCGTCACCCGCTACCACGTCAGCCTGGACGTGGACGACCGCGCCGGTGTGCTGGCCCAGGTGGCGTCGGTCTTCGCCGATCACGGGGTCTCCATCGACACCGTGCGCCAGCAGGGCCGCGACGGCGACGCCTCGCTCGTGGTGGTGACCCACCGCGCCACCGACGCCGCGCTGTCGGCGACGGTCGACAAGCTCCGCGCGCTGGACAGCGTGCGGGACGTGGCCAGCATCATGCGGGTCGAAGGGGAGTAACGCAGAGATGAACGCAGTGATCGCCTCAGGTGCCCACACCCACCAGTGGCGCGGCCTGATCGAGGAGTACCGCGACCGCCTGCCGGTGAGCGAGACCACCCCGGTGGTCACGCTGCTGGAGGGCGGTACGCCGCTGGTTCCCGCCCAGGTGCTCTCCGAGCGCACCGGCTGCGAGGTCTACCTCAAGGTCGAGGGTGCCAACCCGACCGGGTCCTTCAAGGACCGCGGTATGACGATGGCCATCTCCAAGGCTAAGGAGGACGGCGCCCGGGCCGTCATCTGCGCCTCCACCGGCAACACCTCGGCCTCCGCCGCCGCGTACGCGGTGCGGGCGGGGATGGTCTCGGCGGTGCTGGTGCCGCAGGGCAAGATCGCGCTCGGCAAGATGGGCCAGGCGCTGGTGCACGGCGCGAGGATCCTCCAGGTCGACGGGAACTTCGACGACTGCCTCACGCTGGCGCGTGCGCTGTCCGAGAAGTACCCGGTGGCGCTGGTCAACTCGGTGAACCCGGTGCGGATCGAGGGCCAGAAGACCGCCGCCTTCGAGATCGTGGACATGCTGGGCGACGCCCCCGACATCCACGTCCTGCCGGTCGGCAACGCGGGCAACATCACCGCGTACTGGAAGGGCTACCGCGAGTACGCCGAGGACGGCCTGGCCACCCGGCGGCCGCGGATGTGGGGTTTCCAGGCGGCCGGTTCGGCCCCGATCGTGGACGGCGCCCCGGTGCTGCACCCGCAGACCATCGCCACCGCGATCCGGATCGGCAACCCGGCCTCCTGGGACTACGCGCTGGCCGCACGGGACGAGTCCGGCGGTCTCATCGACAAGGTGACCGATCGTCAGATCCTCTCCGCCTACCGGCTGTTGGCCGCCCAGGAGGGCGTCTTCGTGGAGCCCGCCTCGGCCGCCGGTGTGGCCGGCCTGCTGGCCAAGGCGGAGGCCGGACTGGTCGACCCGGGCCAGCGGATCGTCTGCACCGTGACCGGCAACGGCCTGAAGGACCCGGACTGGGCGGTGGCCGGTGCGCCGCAGCCGCAGATCGTCCCGGTCGACCCCGAGACCGCGGCCCGTAGTCTCGGTCTGCTGGACTGACCCGGTCCACCCTGCGCGGAGACTGACGGTCTGTCAACAGTGGGCCGACCCCTTTCGGGGGTCGGCCCACTCGGCGTCCGCCCGCGGCACCTTTTGTGTCAATTGGTCGATCCTTTTCGTCCCCTTTTCCGTGCAGTTTCCGGCCAGAACAGGCAACACGGCAGATCGGGGGGTGTGGGGTGTACCGCTGTGGAACCTCTCTTCGATAGTCTGGACTCGGCGGGCCGCGCGCTGACGTGACCGCCCGCCTCGCCGGGGCTTTGTCGCACCGACCCCGCCCGGGTGCCCCCACTCCGTAGGCCCGAACGCGACCGGGCCGCACACCGACCGCCACGCGGGACGCTCCGCGCCCTGCGTGGCGACGCCCGATTTCCCCCAGGAGAGTCCGAGCACATGGCTGGTCCTGCGTTCCGTGCTGCCGCCGTCCGGGTCCGAGTCCCGGCCTCCAGCGCCAATCTCGGCCCCGGCTTCGACGCCTTCGGACTCGCTCTGGGGCTCTACGACGACGTCGTGGTCCGGGTCGCAGAGTCCGGTCTCGCGGTGGACATCGCCGGAGAGGGCGCCGAGACGCTGCCCAGGGACGAGAACCACCTGCTGGTCCGCTCGATGCGGGCGGCCTTCGACCGGCTCGGCGGCCAGCCGCGCGGTCTCGAAGTGGTCTGCGCCAACCGCATACCGCACGGCCGCGGCCTGGGCTCCTCCTCCGCCGCGATCTGCGCCGGCATCGTCGCGGCGCGCGCCGTCACCATCGGCGGTCCGGCCGCCCTGGACGACGACGCACTGCTGGCCCTCGCCACCGAGCTCGAGGGCCACCCGGACAACGTCGCCGCCTGTCTGCGCGGCGGTTTCACCATCGCCTGGACCGACGAGGAGTCGGCCCGCGCGATCCGCCTCGACCCGTCCGAGCAGGTCGTCCCGGTCGTCTTCGTCCCGTCCACCGAGGTGCTCACCGAGACGGCGCGCGGCCTGCTGCCGAAGACCGTCCCGCTCGCCGACGCCGCGGTCAACGCCGGGCGCTCCGCGCTGCTGGTCGAGGCCCTCACCAGGCAGCCCGAGCTGCTGCTCGCCGCCACCGAGGACCGGCTGCACCAGGACTACCGCGCCACCGCGATGCCGGACAGTGCCGCCCTGGTCGCCGCCCTGCGCGCGGAGGGCGTGCCGGCCGTCATCTCCGGTGCCGGACCGACCGTGCTCGCCCTCAGCGACGAGGCGGGCGCCGACAAGCTGGCGGAGTTCGCGGGCCCGGCGTTCGCCGTCCACCGGCTCCGGCTCGACCGTGCCGGAGCCGCGGTACTGCCGCTCGACATGTGACACGTTCCGTACGTGTCACACGTTGGGCAGCGTGAAATGCGGCACTTCCCGGAATGCCGCACGGCGAGGAACGCGGGGGCGCGATTCGTGAGACAGACACGATTGACGAGATCAGGGCTGGGGAATGTGTCAGGGGGTCGGTAGTGTTAATCTCATTGCTGCACCAGTTGCCCTCCGGGGCCCGGTGCGCCGCGTCCCGAGCCCGCCCCGGCACTGTGGAGCAGTCCGCAGTAGCGGGAGCCGGAAGTACGGGACCACGATTCTCCGGGAGCCCGCCACAGCGCGTACGCAGCCTGCCTGCGCGATTGCGGCCGCATCCCGAAGCCGTGACGGCACCTGACTCGTTCCTCCGGACTCGCCCCTAGTGGCATGACCGGACGGGGCCCGGGGTACCGCCGCGCGACGGGGGCCCGGGTATCGCAGGCAGCGAGGTCGGCAGCAGACCGACCCGCCGCGCACTCCGCACCACAGTGCACCGCACATCGCAGCTCTCCCCAGACTGGCTCCGCCATTCGGGGGATCACCGCCTCGGACCGACGCAGTCGAGCGTTGGTCAGGACAGCACAACCGGTCGCCGAGCCAGACAGGCCGACGTCCGCTCCAGGGAAGGACCCTTAGTGAGCGACACCACCGATCTGATGGGCGCGCGCCCGGACGCCGAGGCGTCGGACGCAGCCGCCGCCCCCGCGGCTCCGGCGCGGCGCCGTCGTACCGCTGCCGCGGGCCTGGACGGCCTGGTCCTGGCCGAGCTGCAGAAGCTCGCCTCGACCCTCGGAATCAGCGGTACCGGACGCATGCGCAAGAGCCAGCTGATCGAGGCCATCAAGGAGAAGAGCGGCGGGGACCCGCTGCTCGCCGGTGCCGCGGCCTCGGCCGCGCCGGCCGCCAAGCGGGCCGCCAAGGCCGCTCCCGCCGCCGCGGCCCCGGCCGCCGAGGAGGCGAAGCCGGCCCGCCGCACGCGGGCCGCTGCCGCCACCGCCGAGCCGGCCGCCCAGATCGAGATCCCGGTCCAGGCCGCCGCCGAGACCGCCACCGCGCCCGCCAGGGCCGAGCGGACCCGTCGCCGGGCCACCTCGGCGGCCGGTGCGCCGACCGCCGAGGCCGCCGCCGAGCCGACCGCCACCGTGGTCGCCGAGGCCAAGGCCGAGACCCGGACCGAGTCCCGCACCGACGGCAAGCCCGCCGAGGGCCGCGGCTTCGACGGCGAGGCGCGCACGGACACCCGTCGCGACCGCCGCGAGCGCCGTGACCGCCGTGACGGCGAGCGCCCGGAGGCCGGGGAGGCCCAGGCCGGGCAGGACGGCGACGGCCGCGAGTCGCGTCGCGAGCGCCGCAGCCGCCGGGACCGCCGTGAGGGCGGCCAGCCGGCGCAGCAGCAGGGCCAGCAGGCCGTGCAGGACGGCGGCCAGGGCCGTCAGCCCGCCGCTCAGCCGGCCGCGGGCGGCTTCGAGGACGACGAGTTCGGCGACGGCCGCCGCGGCCGCCGCGGCCGCTACCGCGACCGCCGGGGCCGTGGCCGCCGCGAGGGCTTCGAGGGTGGTACCCCGGAGCCGCAGATCGGCGACGACGACGTCCTGATCCCGGTCGCGGGCATCCTGGACATCCTCGACAACTACGCGTTCGTCCGGACCTCCGGCTACCTGCCGGGCCAGAACGACGTCTACGTCTCGCTCGCCCAGGTCCGCAAGCACGGCCTGCGCAAGGGCGACGCCATCACCGGTGCGGTGCGCCAGCCGCGCGACGGTGAGCGCCGGGAGAAGTTCAACGCCATGGTGCGGCTGGACTCGGTCAACGGCATGGACCCGGACAGCGGCCGCAACCGCCCCGAGTTCGGCAAGCTGACGCCGCTGTACCCGCAGGAGCGCCTGCGCCTGGAGACCGACCCGGGCGTCCTGACCACCCGCATCATCGACCTGGTGTCGCCGATCGGCAAGGGTCAGCGTGGTCTGATCGTCGCCCCGCCGAAGACCGGCAAGACGATGATCATGCAGGCGATCGCCAACGCGATCACCCACAACAACCCCGAGTGCCACCTGATGGTCGTCCTGGTGGACGAGCGTCCGGAAGAGGTCACCGACATGCAGCGGTCGGTGAAGGGCGAGGTCATCTCCTCGACCTTCGACCGCCCGGCCGAGGACCACACCGTGGTCGCCGAGCTCGCCATCGAGCGTGCCAAGCGCCTGGTGGAGCTGGGCCACGACGTGGTGATCCTGCTGGACTCGATCACCCGCCTGGGCCGCGCCTACAACCTGGCGGCGCCCGCCTCCGGCCGCATCCTGTCCGGTGGTGTCGACTCGACCGCGCTGTACCCGCCGAAGAAGTTCTTCGGTGCCGCGCGCAACATCGAGAACGGCGGCTCGCTCACCATCCTCGCCACGGCCCTCGTGGAGACCGGCTCCCGGGCCGACGAGGTGGTCTTCGAGGAGTTCAAGGGCACCGGCAACATGGAGCTCAAGCTCGACCGCAAGCTCTCGGACAAGCGCATCTTCCCGGCCGTCGACGTCGACGCGTCCTCCACCCGCAAGGAGGAGATCCTGCTGGGCAACGAGGAGTTGGCCATCACCTGGAAGCTCCGCCGGGTGCTGCACGCGCTGGACTCGCAGCAGGCGATCGAGCTGCTGCTGGACAAGATGAAGCAGACCAAGAGCAACGCCGAGTTCCTGATGCAGATCGCCAAGACCACGCCGGGCTCCGGCGACTGACGATCCGTTCGACCCGAGCCCCGGACCGCACCGCGCGGTCCGGGGCTCGCTCGCGTTCTAAGGGAAACTTAAGAGAAAGGCTTATGAGTCCCTGCTTCGCTTATGCTCGAAATGACTGCAGTCAAGGAGCGGGGGGCGATATGGCCGACCACCGGAAGAATCGCGGGCGACGCGGCAGACGGCTGCGGATCGTCGTGTTCGCATTGGCGGGTCTGCTCGTTCTGGGCGGCGGGGCCGCCGGATATGCGTACTGGCGGCTGAACCACAACATCACGAGCGTGGACATCAACGCCCAGCTCGGCAAAGCCCGGCCGCCCGCGGCCACCGACGGCTCGTTCAACGTTCTGGTGCTGGGGTCGGATTCGCGCAGCGGCACCAACGGCAACCTGGCGGGCGGCGCCACCGACGGCACCGCGCGGTCGGACACCGCGATGGTCGTGCACGTCAACCAGAGCCATACCACGGCCAGTGTGGTGAGCATTCCCCGGGACACTCTGGTGGCCCGTCCCGAATGCCTCACCACCAGCGGGAAAACCGTTCCCGCAGCGAAGAGCGTGATGTACAACTCCGCCTTCGAGACCGGTGGTCCGGCCTGTGCGGTGAAGACCACCGAGCAGTTCACCGGGCTGCGGATGGATCATTTCGTGGAGATCGACTTCTCCGGTTTCGCGAATTTCATAGACGCGATCGGCGGGGTGAACGTGACCACCACGGTGAACATCAAGGACAAGGACAGCGGCCTCGACCTCGCGGCCGGCGACCACCACCTGGCCGGTGACCAGGCGCTCGCCTTCGTCCGTACCCGGCACGGCGTCGGCGACGGCAGCGACCTGGGCCGGATCGAGCTGCAGAAGCAGATGGTGAAGTCGATCATGGCGCAGGTCGGCAGCATCGGGCTGACCTCCAACCCGGCCAAGCTCTGGTCGGTGGCCGACCGCCTCACCCGGAGCATCACCACCGACTCCGACCTGGCCTCGGTCGACTCGCTGGTCGGGATGGCCGACACCCTCAAGAAGATCGGCCCGGACGACCTGACGATGGTCACCCTGCCCGTGGGCACGGCACCCGCCGACCCGAACCGGGTGATACCGCAGCAGCCGCAGGCCGACCGGCTGTGGGCGGCGCTCAGGTCCGACCAGGCCGTACCGCACTCCATCGTGAGCTCGCAGCCCGCCAACCCGGCCGACGCGGGTGCGGGTGGCACGGCGGGTGGCACGGCGGGCGGCGGGACGGGCTGAGCCGCGGAATAAGCGGGAGCGCAACCCGGTTTGGGAAGAAGCGGTCAGTCCTGGCAGACTGGTCCGTCGGTCCCGGTTCACGAGCAGCGCCCCTGCTGCCGACCCGGTGCCCTCCCGAACACTAGGAGAACCCCTTGAAGCCCAACGTTCACCCCGAGTACGTGCTCACCAAGGTGACCTGCACCTGTGGCGCCGAGTTCACCACCCGGTCCACCGAGACCAGTGGCGAGATCCGCGCCGAGGTCTGCTCGCAGTGCCACCCGTTCTACACCGGCAAGCAGAAGATCCTCGACACCGGTGGCCGCGTGGCCCGCTTCGAGGCCCGCTTCGGCAAGCAGCACAGCGCGAAGGCCTAGCGCTCACACGGCGCCGGTCTCTGGCGTCCCCGTACACGGCGGGGGCGTCCGGGGTCGGCGCCGTTCGTGTCTCTCCCTCGCAGCCGTCACCCGCGCCCACCCACGGCAGGCGCGTCTCTCACGGAAGTAGGCCCATCCCATGTTCGAGGCAGTCGAAGAGCTCCTCGTCGAGCACGCCGCCCTCGAAGAGCGGCTGGCCGATCCGTCCGTCCACGCCGACCAGGGGCAGGCCCGCAAGCTGGCCAAGCGCTACGCCGAGCTGACCCCGATCACCCGGACCTACCGCTCCTGGAAGCAGGCCGGGGAGGACATCGAGGCCGCCCGCGAACTCGCTCTGGAGGACTCCGACTTCATCGCCGAGGTGAAGGCGTCCGAGGCCCGTCGCGACGAGCTGACCGAGGAGCTGCGGCTGCTGCTGGTCCCGCGCGACCCCAACGACGAGAAGGACGTCATCCTGGAGGTCAAGGCGGGTGAGGGCGGCGAGGAGTCCGCGCTGTTCGCCGGCGACCTGCTGCGGATGTACCTGCGCTTCGCCGAGCGGGTGGGCTGGAAGACCGAGATCATCGACGCCAACGAATCCGACCTCGGCGGCTACAAGGACGTCTCGGTCGCCGTGAAGACCAGGGGCGGAGCCGAGCCCGGCCAGGGCGTCTGGGCCCGGCTGAAGTACGAGGGCGGCGTGCACCGCGTGCAGCGGGTGCCGGCCACCGAGTCGCAGGGCCGCATCCACACCTCGGCGGCGGGCGTGCTGGTCACCCCCGAGGCCGAGGAGGTCGAGGTCGAGGTCCACGCGAACGACCTGCGGATCGACGTCTACCGTTCCTCGGGTCCCGGCGGCCAGTCCGTCAACACCACCGACTCGGCGGTCCGGATCACCCACCTGCCGACCGGTATCGTGGCCTCCTGCCAGAACGAGAAGAGCCAGCTGCAGAACAAGGAGCAGGCGATGCGCATCCTGCGGTCGCGCCTGCTGGCCGCTGCGGTGGAGGCGGCCGAGCAGGAAGCCTCGGACGCACGCCGCAGCCAGGTCCGCACGGTGGACCGCTCGGAGCGGATCCGGACGTACAACTTCCCGGAGAACCGCATCTCGGACCACCGCACGGGCTACAAGTCGTACAACCTGGACCAGGTCCTGGACGGCGAGCTCAATGCGGTGATCCAGTCCTGCGTGGACGCCGACGCGGCAGCCAAGCTGGCCGCCGCCCAGGAGAACTGAGTACCTAAGGGGTCGGTCGGATGAACCTGCTGCTCGCCGAGGTGGCCCAGGCCACCCAGCGGTTGGCCGCGGCCGGTGTGCCGTCGCCGCGCTTCGACGCGGAAGAGCTCGCGGCGTACATCCACAACGTCAAGCGCAGCCAGCTGCACACGGTCAAGGACGCCGACTTCGACGCCCGGTACTGGGAGGCGATCTCGCGCCGGGAGGCCCGTGAGCCGCTGCAGCACATCACCGGGCGGGCGTTCTTCCGCTACCTCGAACTGGAGGTCGGCCCCGGGGTGTTCGTGCCCCGGCCGGAGACCGAGACGGTCGTCGAGTGGGCCATAAACGCGGTGCGCGACATGGACGTCGCCGAGCCCCTGGTGGTCGACCTGTGCACCGGCTCCGGCGCGATCGCGCTGGCGCTCGCCCAGGAGCTGCCGCGGTCCACCGTGCACGCCTTCGAACTGGACGAACGCGCGCTGGAGTACACCCGCCGCAACATCGAGGCCAGTTCCGACCGGGCCCGGGTGACCCTGCACGCCGGGGACGCCACCCGAGCCTTCGAGGACGACCGCTCCTGGGACGGCCGCTTCGACCTGGTGATCAGCAACCCGCCGTACATCCCGCTCACCGAGTGGGAGTACGTCGCACCGGAGGCCCGCGACCACGACCCGCAGCTGGCGCTGTTCTCCGGCGAGGACGGGCTGGAGACCATCCGCGGCATCGAACGGGTCGCGGCCCGGCTGCTGCGGCCCGGCGGCGCCGTCGTCATCGAGCACGCCGACACCCAGGGCGGGCAGGTGCCGTGGATCTTCAACGAGGAAGCCGGCTGGACGGACGCGGCCGACCACCGCGACCTCAACAACCGGCCGCGCTTCACAACCGCCCGAAGGGCGTCGTTGTGAAGGATCGAGCAAGGTACAACCGCCCGAAGGGCGTCGTTGTGAAGGATCGAGCAGAGTACGACCACGCGGGGCTGCCGTTGTGAGCCGCCGCGCGCAGAACCATGTTGTCCGGACTGACCTGAGCCACCTTGGAAGGGGACCGTACCGATGAGCCGCCGATACGACTGTGCCGATGCCGGGGACCGCGCCACGGGCCTGCGTGAGGCCGCCTCGGCGATTCGCCGCGGCGAGCTCGTCGTGCTGCCCACGGACACCCTGTACGGCATCGGTGCCGACGCCTTCAGCCCGGAGGCCGTGGGGGGCCTGCTGGCCGCCAAGGGCCGGGGCCGCAACATGCCCTCGCCGGTGCTGGTCGGCTCGCCGACCACCCTGCACGGTCTGGTCACCGACTTCTCCGAGCAGGCCTGGGAACTGGTCGACGCGTTCTGGCCGGGCGGTCTGACCCTGGTCGCCAAGCACCAGCCCTCGCTGCGCTGGGACCTCGGCGAGACCCGGGGAACCGTGGCGGTCCGGATGCCGCTGCACCCGGTCGCCATCGAACTGCTCAACACCACCGGGCCGCTGGCCGTCTCCAGCGCCAACAAGAGCGGCAGCCCGGCCCCCGCCACCTGCGACGACGCCTTCGCCCAGCTCGGCGAGTCGGTCGCGGTCTACCTGGACGGCGGTACGGCCGACCACGCCACCGCCTCCACCATCGTGGACGTCACGGGCAAGGTCCCGGTCCTGCTGCGGGCGGGCGCGGTCAGCGTCGAGCAGCTGAGGGAGGTCGTTCCGGACCTGGAGGCCGGCAGTTGACAGCGGCCTCACTGCGCGGTGCCGGCCCGGCCTCCGGCATACCCGAGTTCCCGGGGTTCCTCACCATCTCGCCCCGGCCGCTGGACACCTTCCGGATCCTGTTCGTCTGCACCGGCAACGTCTGCCGGTCGCCGATCGCCGAGCGGCTGACCAGGCACGAACTGGACGTCCGGCTGCGCGGCGCGGCCGGACGGATCGTGGTCGAGAGCGCCGGCACCTGGGGCCACGAGGGCGCGCCGATGGAGGCCCACGCGGCGACGGTGCTCGACGAGTACGGTGCGGACAGCGCGGACTTCGTCGGCCGTGAGCTGCTGGACGAGCACGTGGTCGAAGCCGACCTGGTGCTCACCGCCACCCTGGACCACCGGGCGCAGGTCATCTCGATGGGACACACGGCCGGACTGCGGACCTTCACGCTGAAGGAGTTCACCCGGCTGGTACGGCGGATCGACCCGAGCACGCTGCCGGATCCCCGGACGGGCGCGGACGTCACCCAGCGGGCCCGTGCGCTGGTCCGCTCGGCGGCCGCCCTGCGCGGCTGGCTGCTCGCCGCCTCTCCGGAGGCGGACGAGGTGCACGACCCCTACGGCGCGCCGATCGGGATGTTCCGCAACTGCGGCGAGGAGATATTCGACGCCCTCGAACCCGTTGTCACCGCTCTGACCGGCGTCTCCGGGCACCACTGAGGACCGGCTCCGTCGGGGGCACCGGGAAGCCGCCTGCGCCGAAGGGGCGGGCGGGTGCGGCGCACCGCGCAGGCCCGCGCCGGTGCGGTGCACCCCGGCCGCCCGAGGCCGGTGCGGCGCCGGCGCCCCCGGTGCGCGGCCCCCGGCC
This sequence comes from Kitasatospora sp. NPDC056138, assembly GCF_042264695.1. Taxonomy (NCBI): domain Bacteria; kingdom Bacillati; phylum Actinomycetota; class Actinomycetes; order Kitasatosporales; family Streptomycetaceae; genus Kitasatospora; species Kitasatospora sp. NPDC056138. The sequence continues at coordinate 144,436 of NZ_JBHJVK010000003.1, forward strand.
GAGGGGCTCACCCGGTCACGCGGAGTGCGGTGCCGACCGCGTGTGGAGTAGTGGGTTCGCGTCGGCGGGCCTGGAGCGGGGCGCCGTCCTACGCTGGAGGGAGTCCGCCCGCCGCTGCCCGGGAGCCCCGCCATGACCGTCACCGACGCCCCACAGGTGCACTGGGAAGCCGCAGCGGCCCTGCGGCAGGCCGATCCCCAGATGGCCGATCTGCTGGCCGCCGAGGCCGCCCGCCGGGCCGAGAGCCTGCAACTGCTGGCGGGGGAGAACGTCACCAGCCCGGCGGTGCTGTCGGCGCTGACCGGGCCGCTGATCGACAAGTACGCCGAGGGCTACCCCGGCCGCCGTCACCACGCGGGCTGTGCGCTGGCGGACGCCGCCGAGCTGCTGGCGATCGACCGGGCCAGGCGGCTGTTCGCCGCCGAGCACGCCAACGTCCAGCCCAGGTCGGGGACTTCGGCGATGCTCGCGACCTACGCGGCGCTGCTGCGGCCCGGTGACGCGGTGCTGGCCATGTCGTTGCAGCACGGCGGCCACCTGAGCTGCGGCTCACGGGCGAACTTCTCCGGCCGCTGGTTCGACTTCATCGGGTACGGCGTCCGCGAGGACGACCAGTTGATCGACTTCGACCAGGTGCGCGAGCTGGCCAGGCTGCACCGGCCGAAGGCGATCATCGCGGGCGGCATCTCCTACCCCAGGCACCTGGACTGGTCCGAGTTCCGGAAGATCGCGGACGAGGTGGACGCCTACCTGATCGCCTCCGTCGCCCAGGTGACCGGTCTGATCGCCGGGGGAGTGGCGCCCTCCCCGGTGCCGTACGCGGACGTGACCGTCGCCGCCACGCACAAGCTGCTGCGCGGCCCGCGCGGTGGACTGCTGCTCTGCTCGGCCGAGTTGGCCGAGCGGGTGGACCGCGCGGTGTTCCCGTTCAGCCAGGGCGGGGCGGCGATGAACGAGGTGGCGGGCAAGGCGGTGGCCTTCGCCGAGGCCGGCACCCCGGCGTTCGCGGCGTACCTGCGCCGCGCGGTGGACGGTGCCCGTACCCTGGCAGAGGCGCTGGCGGCCACCGGCGCCCGGCTGCTGACCGGTGGCACCGACACCCATCTGGTGACCGCCGACGTCAGTCCGCTGGGCCTGACCGGCCGCGAGGCCGAGCAGCGCTGTGCAGCGGCCGGGCTGATGCTGGGCAAGTGCGCACTGCCGTACGACGCGGCCCCCGTCGCGGACGGCTCCGGGATCCGGCTGGGCACCGGTGCGCTGGCCGCCCAGGGGCTGGACGAAAGCGTGTTCGCCGAGGTCGGGACGTTGATCGGGCGCCTGCTGACGGACGGCCCCGACCCTCGGATCGGCGCGCGGGTGCGGCAGCTCGCAGCGGCCCTCGGGGGGCGCTGAGCACCGCCTCGCGCGGGTGTGCGAGGGGTAAATCGGCCACAAGGCGAACCGCGGTGCACACGGCGCTCGTCCAACTCAATAAGGTGTGCACCGTGGCGTCGCACCTCGAACCCCTGACAAGCACGGGAGTACCTCAGGTACTCGACCGTCGGACCGTCGCGCTGGAGGCCAGTGGTGCGTGAGTATCTGCTGGTGCTGTTCGTCACGGCGGCCGTCACCTACCTGCTGACCGGACCCGTACGGAAGTTCGCCATCGTCGCGGGCGCGATGCCGGCGGTCCGCGAGCGCGACGTGCACCGGGAGCCGACGCCCCGGCTCGGCGGGATCGCGATGTTCGGCGGTCTCTGCGCCGGGCTGCTGGTGGCCTCGCAACTGACCAACCTGGGACACCTGTTCATCCAGACCGCCGATGTGCGGGCGTTGCTCTCCGGCGCCGGGATCATGTGGATCCTCGGGGTGCTGGACGACAAGTGGGGCGTGGACGCCCTGGTGAAGCTCGGCGGTCAGATGATCGCGGGCGGTGTCATGGTCTGGCAGGGCGTGACGGTGATCTCGATCCCCGTCCCCGGCTTCGGCACGGTCTCGGTCACCCCGACCATGGGGATGATCATTTCGGTAACACTGGTCGTCGTCATGGTGAACGCGGTGAACTTCATCGACGGCCTGGACGGTCTGGCGGCCGGGATGGTCTGCATCGCCGCGACCGCCTTCTTCATCTACTCCTACCGGCTCTGGTACGGCTACGGCATCAACGACGCCGCTCCCGCCGTGCTGTTCAGCGCGGTGCTGATCGGGATGTGCCTGGGCTTCCTGCCGCACAACCTGCACCCGGCGCGGATCTTCATGGGCGACTCGGGCTCGATGATGCTCGGCCTGATGCTCGCCGTCGCCGCCATCTCGATCACCGGTCGTGTCGACCCCGACCTGATCACCGACCAGACCGGTTCGCAGACCACCACCGTGCACGAACTGGTGCCGATCTACATCCCGTTGCTGCTGCCGCTGACCGTGATCGCACTGCCGCTGGCGGACCTGCTGCTCGCCGTGGTGCGCCGCACCTGGGCCGGCAAGTCGCCGTTCGCCGCCGACAAGCAGCACCTGCACCACCGCCTGCTGGAGGTCGGCCACTCGCACAGCCGGGCCGTTCTGATCATGTACTTCTGGGCCGCGCTGATCGCCTTCGGTACGGTGGCCTCCTCGGTGCCGGGCGCCGGCCGCGCGCTGGTGCTGAGCATCGCCGGACTCTGCCTGGTCGGCATCGTGGTGCTGCTGATGCCGCGTTTCCGCCCGCACGCGCCGCGCGCCGTGCAGGCGTTCGTCCCGCCGCGGTACCGCAAGGCAGCAGGGGTCCGGGCCGAGGTCGAGGCCGAGCTGCCGGCGATGGCGGAGCTGTCGGCCGAGGACAAGGAACTGCTCGGCCGGATCGGCACCGGGGCCACCGCGGTCGGCGGCCACGGCGACCGAGTGAACTGACATGCCGTCAACTGGCTTCACTCGTAAGGCGGTACTGTTGAGCCGTCGGTGTGACAGGCGCCACACCTTCATGGTAAAGCTCTAATCAAATAGTTTGTGATACCGTTCACGAGTACCGAGAACACGCCGAAAGACCTGACAGGTGTAGGACTTCTGTCCCTGATCGGTCTCCCTCGACGGTCCCGCTGTCGAGCTGCCGAACTCCGGCGGACGTTCTCGGTGCGGTGTCACCACCGCGTACCCTGTGCCCGTCCCCGTTTCACCGACATGCCGCCGGAGCTGCCGACATGCCGTCCCACGACGCCCGGATTCCTCTCCGTGGCGCCGCAATCCCCACTGCGGCCGCCGGAGTTGTCGCCCTTGCGATCTCCACTGTGCTGGTGGGGTCCAAGGGGCTGATCGGTGCACTCTTCGCGACCGCCCTGGTGCTGGCGTTCTTCGCTTTCGGGCAGGTCGCCCTCGACCGGCTGACCAGGAACAACCCGCAGATGCTGATGGCCGGCGCGATGCTGGTCTACACGACGCAGATCCTGCTGGTGGGCATCGTGCTGGTGGTGTTCAAGCACACCACCCTCTTCGACACCAAGGTCTTCGGCTTCACGCTGTTGGGCTGCGCCCTGATCTGGACGGGCTTCCAGGTGCGCGCCGGGATGAAGGCCAAGATCTACTACGTCCACATCGACTCCGAGGACAAGAAGGACTCGAAGCCGGGGCGTCAACCGTGACAAGCGCTTGCCGTCCCCCGAGCGAGGGGGCCGGTGTTTATGCGGTACTGACGGACTGCTATCGTCCGTCGCAGCAACGGAGTGCGGGATGCGGCCAGGTCCCTCCGGTCGTCGGACGGATCGCCCCCCGGACTCGTGAAGTCTTCGAAGGCTCCGCAGCGCCAAGCGCCGCGCAGGGCCCGCGAGAAACCCAACTAGTTCCAGTGCCGCTACGTGGCCGCAGGCCACGCCGACACACCGAGGTTGCCGTAACCATGCGTCATGACGAAGGAGTCTGTGGTGGGTGCTGACGTACAGCTCGCCTCTGAGGCCGGATGCCACCTGTTCTCCGGTTGCGGCTTCCCGGCCCCTGGCCTGAACGAGTTCGACTTCAAGCCGATCTTCACCGTCGGCGGCGTCGACTTCAACAAGCCGATGCTGCTCTCGATCATCTGCGCCCTGCTGGTGGTCGGCTTCTTCTGGGCCGCCTTCGCGAAGCCGAAGCTGCTCCCGGGCAAGCTGCAGCTGGTGGGCGAGATCGGCTACGACTTCGTCAAGCGCAGCATCGTGCTGGAGACCATCGGCAAGCGCGGCGAGAAGTACGTCCCGATGCTGGTCTCGATGTTCTTCTTCGTGTGGATCATGAACATCATGTCCATCATCCCGTTCGCCCAGTTCCCGGTGATGTCGAGGATCGCGTTCCCGGCGGGCCTGGCAGTGGTCGTGTGGATCACGTACATGACGCTGACCTTCAAGAAGCACGGCTTCGTCGGCGGTCTGAAGAACCTCTGCTGGCCGTCGGGCATCCCCGGCTGGGTCATGTTCATCCTGGTGCCGATCGAGTTCTTCTCGAACATCTTCGTGCGCCCCTTCACCCTCGCGGTCCGAGCCTTCGCGAACATGTTCGCCGGCCACCTGCTCATCGTGGTGTTCTCGGTCGCCTCCTGGTACCTGCTCAGCCCGACCATCGGCGCCCTGTACGGCTCGGTCTCTTTCGTGGTGGCCGCGGGCCTGACCGCGTTCGAGCTGCTGGTCCAGTTCCTGCAGGCGTACATCTTCGTGATGCTGGCCAGCAGCTACATCGCCGGTGCCCTCGAAGAGGCGCACTGAGCAAGGCAGCCGCTCGGCTGCACCCCGATTGTCCGGTGGCCAACCACCACCGGTTCTCCACCCCGCAAAGGATTAGCTGAGATGTCCGCTCTCGCTGAGGTCACCGGTTCCGTCGCTTCCATCGGCTACGGCCTTGCCGCCATCGGCCCCGGCATCGGTGTCGGTGTGATCTTCGGTAACGGTGTCCAGGCCATGGCCCGCCAGCCCGAGGCCACCAACCTGATCCGCTCCAACATGTTCATCGGCTTCGCGCTGACCGAGGCGCTGGCGCTGATCGGCATCGTCATGCCGTTTGTGTACGGCCAGTAAGTCCGGCACACCGGTAGCCCTTTTCGACGAAAGGTTCAGATATGAGCCCCGTGGTCGCCCTTGCGGCAGAGGAGAAGATGAACCCCCTTCTCCCCGCATGGCCCGAGGTCATCATCGGCCTGCTCTGCTTCTTCATCGTCTTCGGTCTCCTCGGCAAGAAGCTCCTCCCCAGCATCGAGAAGGTGTTGTCGGAGCGTCGGGACGCCATCGAGGGTGGTATGGAGCGTGCGCAGACCGCCCAGGCCGAGGCTCAGGCACTGCTTGAGCAGTACCGCGCCGAGCTTGCCGAGGCGCGTCACGAGGCCGCCCGTATCACCGAGCACGCTCGCGAGCAGGGCGCTGCCCTGATCACCGAGATGCGCGAGGAGGGCCAGCGCCAGCGCGACGCGATCATCGCCGCCGGTCACGCCCAGATCGAGGCCGACAAGAAGCAGGCGACTGCCGTCCTGCGCCAGGACGTCGGCTCGCTCGCTTCGCAGCTGGCGTCCCGCATCGTGGGCGAGTCCCTGGAGGACCACGCCCGCCAGAGCGGCGTGATCGACCGCTTCCTGGACGACCTGGAGGCCAAGGCCGCCGTTGCCCAGGGCGCTGCCAAGTGATCGGCGCCAGCCGTGAGGCCCTGGCCGCCGGCCGGGAGAGCCTGGAGAGCCTGACCGACAACACTTCGGTGGACGCGGCCAAGCTCGCCGAGGAACTCGCCGCCGTCACCGCCCTGCTGGACCGCGAGGTCTCGCTGCGCCGGGTGCTGACCGACCCCTCGCGGTCGGGTCAGGACAAGGCCCAGCTGGTCGCCTCGCTGCTGTCCGGCCAGGTCTCCGGTGAGACGGTGGACCTGGTCTCCGGCCTGGTCCGGTCCCGCTGGTCCGGTTCCCGTGACCTGGTGGACGCGACCGAGCAGCTGGCCGCCTACGCCGAGATCATCTCGGCGGAGAAGGCCGGTTCGCTGGACGACGTCGAGGACGAGCTGTTCCGCTTCGGCCGCGTGGTCGCCGGTTCGCACGAGCTGCGTTCCGCGCTCACCGAGCCGAAGGCCGGCGCCGCCGAGAAGGCGGCGCTGATCAAGAAGCTGCTCGGCGGTCGCGCCAACCCCGGCACCGTCCGGCTGGTCACGTCCCTGGTCACCAACCCGCGTGGCCGTAGCCTGGAGCTGGGCCTGGAGTCCTACTCCAAGCTGGCCGCCGCCCGGCGTGGCCGCGTGGTGGCCATGGTCACCACGGCCGTCCCGCTGTCGGACCACCAGAAGGAGCGGCTTGCCGCTGCCCTGGGCGGGCTCTACGGCCGCGAGGTGCACCTGAACATCGACATCGACCCCGAGGTCCGTGGCGGTGTCCGGGTGCAGATCGGTGACGAGATCATCGACGGCACCGTGTCGAGCCGCCTCGAAGGCGCTCGCCAGGCCCTCGAAGGCTGAGCACCAGCACATCCGACCCTCGGTCGGGCGCCGACTCAACAAGAGTCGGTAAATCGTACGGCCGGTTCATACGACCCGGCCGAGAGTCGAGTACTTGCGGCCCTCAATGGCGGGCCGAGGATCGCAAACTAGGAGAGCAGGGAAGCCTGATGGCGGAGCTTACGATCCGTCCGGAGGAGATCCGGGACGCGCTGGCCGACTTTGTCCAGTCGTACCAGCCGGACGCCGCCTCGCGTGAAGAGGTCGGCACGGTCACTGACGCGGCAGACGGTATCGCCCATGTCGAGGGTCTGCCCTCGGTCATGGCCAACGAGCTGCTGAAGTTCGAGGACGGCACCCTCGGCCTCGCGCTGAACCTCGACAGCCGCGAGATCGGTGTTGTCATCCTCGGTGAGTTCGGCGGCATCGAGGAGGGCCAGACGGTGCGCCGCACCGGCGAGGTCCTCTCCGTCCCGGTCGGCGAGGGCTACCTCGGCCGCGTCGTGGACCCGCTGGGCAACCCGATCGACGGCCTGGGCGACATCGCCTCCAGCGGTCGTCGCGCCCTTGAGCTGCAGGCCCCCGGCGTCATGGTCCGCAAGTCGGTCCACGAGCCGATGCAGACCGGCATCAAGGCCATCGACGCGATGACCCCGATCGGCCGTGGCCAGCGTCAGCTGATCATCGGCGACCGCCAGACCGGCAAGACCGCGGTGGCGATCGACACGATCATCAACCAGAAGGACAACTGGCGCTCCGGCGACCCGAAGAAGCAGGTCCGCTGCATCTACGTCGCCATCGGCCAGAAGGGCTCCACCATCGCGTCCGTCCGCGGCGCCCTGGAGGAGGCCGGTGCGCTGGAGTACACCACCATCGTGGCTGCTCCCGCCTCGGACCCGGCCGGCTTCAAGTACCTCGCCCCGTACACCGGTTCGGCCATCGGCCAGGAGTGGATGTACGACGGCAAGCACGTCCTGATCATCTTCGACGACCTGTCGAAGCAGGCCGAGGCCTACCGCTCCGTCTCCCTGCTGCTGCGCCGCCCGCCGGGCCGTGAGGCCTACCCGGGTGACGTCTTCTACCTGCACTCCCGCCTGCTGGAGCGCTGTGCCAAGCTCTCCGACGAGCTGGGCGCCGGCTCGATGACCGGTCTGCCGATCATCGAGACCAAGGCCAACGACGTCTCGGCGTACATCCCGACCAACGTCATCTCCATCACCGACGGCCAGTGCTTCCTGGAGTCCGACCTGTTCAACGCCGGCATCCGCCCGGCCGTGAACGTCGGCATCTCGGTCTCCCGCGTCGGTGGCTCCGCCCAGATCAAGGCCATGAAGTCGGTCGCCGGCCGCCTGCGCCTGGACCTGGCCCAGTACCGCGAGCTGGAGGCGTTCGCCGCCTTCGGTTCCGACCTGGACGCGGCTTCCAAGGCCCAGCTGGAGCGCGGTGCGCGCATGGTCGAGCTGCTGAAGCAGGGCCAGTACCAGCCGTTCCCGGTCGAGGAGCAGGTCGTCTCCATCTGGGCCGGCACCACCGGCAAGCTGGACGACGTCCCGGTCGCCGACATCCGTCGTTTCGAGCGCGAGTTCCTGGACCACCTGCGCATCGAGAAGAAGGACCTGCTGGCCGCGATCGTCGAGACCGCCAAGCTGGAGGACGGCACCATCGACGCCCTCACCGAGGCGATCAACGCCTTCAAGCTGGGCTTCACCACGGCTGACGGCAAGCTGCTCTCCGAGCAGGCCTGAGTCCGGTAGCGAGGGAAAGGACGTAACGACCCATGGGAGCACAGCTTCGGGTCTACAAGCGCCGGATCCGCTCTGTCACCGCGACGAAGAAGATCACCAAGGCGATGGAGATGATCTCCGCGTCGCGCATCGTCAAGGCGCAGCGCGCGGTGGCCGCCTCCACTCCGTACGCCGATGAGCTCACCAGGGCGGTGACGGCGGTGGCCACCCGGTCCAACGCCAAGCACCCGCTCACCACCGAGAAGCCGGGCGCCTCGCGTGCCGCGGTCCTGCTGATCACGGCCGACCGTGGTCTGGCGGGCGGCTACTCGACCAACGCCATCAAGCAGGCGGTCGCGCTCTCCGCGCAGCTCCGTGCCGAGGGCAAGGACGTGGTGACGTACATCGTCGGGCGCAAGGGTGTCTCGTACTACAACTTCCGTGACCTGGTGGTCGCGGGGTCGTGGACGGGCTTCTCCGACAAGCCGACGTACGGCGACGCGAAGGCCGTGGCGAGCGACCTGATCGAGGCCTTCGTGGCCGAGACCGGTGGCGTGGACGAGCTGCACCTGGTCTCCACCAAGTTCGAGTCCATGCTGACTCAGACCGCGGTGGACGCCCGGCTGCTGCCGCTGAAGCTGGACGAGGTCCAGCTCAGCGACGAGTCGAAGGCCAAGCACGAGATCTTCCCGCTCTACGACTTCGAGCCGTCGGCCGAGGGCGTCCTGGACGCCCTGCTGCCGCGCTACGTCGAGAGCCGGATCTACAACGCGCTGCTGCAGTCGGCCGCCTCGGAGCACGCCGCTCGTCGGCGCGCGATGAAGAGCGCGACGGACAACGCCGGCGAGCTCATCAAGTCGCTGACGCGGCTTGCCAACTCGGCCCGTCAGGCCGAGATCACCCAGGAAATCAGCGAGATCGTCGGTGGCGCCAACGCGCTGGCCGACGCTAGCGCGGGGAGCGAATGAGAATGACCACCACTGTTGAGCCGACCACGGCGACGGGCCGCGTCGCGCGGGTCATCGGCCCGGTCGTCGACGTGGAGTTCCCCGTCGACGCGATTCCGGACATGTTCAACGCCCTGCACGTCGAGGTGGACAACCCCGACGGCTCGGGCAAGAAGACCCTGACCCTCGAGGTCGCCCAGCACCTCGGCGACGGCATGGTCCGCGGCATCTCGATGCAGCCGACCGACGGCCTGGTCCGTGGCGCGCAGGTCACCGACACCGGCGAGGCCATCTCCGTCCCGGTCGGCCAGATCACCAAGGGCAAGGTGTTCAACGCCCTCGGTGAGGTGCTGAACGCCGACCAGGACGAGTTCAACGCCCAGGTCACGACCCGTTGGCCGATCCACCGCAAGGCGCCGGACTTCAAGGACCTCGAGTCCAAGACCGAGATGTTCGAGACCGGCATCAAGGTCATCGACCTGCTCACCCCGTACGTCGTGGGTGGCAAGATCGGTCTGTTCGGTGGTGCCGGTGTCGGCAAGACCGTTCTGATCCAGGAGATGATCTACCGCGTCGCCGAGAACTTCGGTGGTGTGTCGGTGTTCGCCGGCGTCGGCGAGCGCACCCGTGAGGGCAACGACCTGATCCACGAGATGGTCGACTCCGGTGTTCTGGACAAGACCGCGCTGGTCTTCGGCCAGATGGACGAGCCCCCGGGCACCCGTCTGCGCGTCGCGCTCTCCGCGCTGACCATGGCGGAGTACTTCCGTGACGTCGAGAAGCAGGACGTGCTCCTCTTCATCGACAACATCTTCCGGTTCACCCAGGCCGGTTCCGAGGTGTCGACCCTGCTCGGCCGCATGCCCTCCGCGGTGGGCTACCAGCCGAACCTGGCCGACGAGATGGGCCTCCTCCAGGAGCGCATCACCTCGACCCGCGGTCACTCGATCACCTCGATGCAGGCGATCTACGTCCCCGCGGACGACCTGACCGACCCGGCCCCGGCCACCACCTTCGCCCACCTCGACGCGACGACGGTTCTCTCCCGTCCGATCTCGGAGAAGGGCATCTACCCGGCCGTGGACCCGCTGGACTCCTCGTCCCGCATCCTGGACCCCCGGTACATCGCGCAGAGCCACTACGACACGGCCGTCCGTATCAAGGGGATCCTGCAGAAGTACAAGGACCTCCAGGACATCATCGCGATCCTCGGTATCGACGAGCTGAGCGAGGAGGACAAGATCACCGTCCACCGCGCCCGCCGCATCGAGCGCTTCCTCTCGCAGAACACCTACGTGGCGAAGCAGTTCACCGGCGTCGACGGCTCGACCGTTCCGCTGTCGGAGACCATCGAGGCCTTCAACGCGATCGCGGACGGCAAGTACGACGCCGTCCCGGAGCAGGCCTTCTTCATGTGCGGTGGCATCGAGGACCTCGAGAAGAACGCCGCCGAGCTGGCCAAGAAGTAATCAGACCGGCTGATGGCTGACTGACCGTGAGGGGTGGTCCCCGCATCCTGGGGACCACCCCTCACGCGCAAACGGCTGTGATCCCGGTCATCTCCGTGTCCTTCGTTTCTTTTCGGGGGCACGGGCCCGTTATTCTTACCGAAACTACCGAGTAATCGGGCCTGCTCCGATTTCTCGGCAAGAGCCTAGGAGCCCACGTTGGCTGAGCTGCACGTCGAGCTGGTCGCAGCCGACCGCAAGGTGTGGTCCGGTGCGGCCACCATCGTTGTCGCCCGTACGGCCTCCGGTGACACCGGCATCATGCCGGGCCACACCCCGGTGCTGAGCGTGCTGGAGTCCGGTCCGGTCACCATCCGCACCACCGACGGCGGCACCGTCGTCGCCGCGGTGCACGGTGGCTTCATCTCCTTCGCCGACAACAAGCTGTCTCTGCTCGCGGAGATCGCCGAGCTGGCGGACGAGATCGACGTCGCCCGTGCCGAGCGGGCGCTGGAGAACGCGAAGAGCGAGCTCGACGCCCACGCGGAGCGTCGTGCCGAGGTCCGCCTCGTCGCGGCCCGCGGCCTGAAGGCCGCCTGAGCGTAGCTTGACCGACGGTCCCGGGGACGCGAGAGCGTGACCCCGGGACTGTCGTATCAGTTGGTAGGTCAGTGCGGTCGCTTGATACGACCGATACGGGGAACGCAGGTCAGCGAGGAGGTCGGTGAGCATGGTCCTCGCCCTTGTGGTGTGTGCGGCGGTCGTGGCCCTCGGGGTGGTCGGACTGGTGGCCTTCGCGGTACGACGCCGGGTGATCCAGCGGGTGGGCGGAACGTTCGACTGCAGCTACCGCCTCAAAATGCCGGCCGACGCCTCCACGCAGCCAGACCTCGACGAGAACGGCCGACCCACTCCAGCCTCCACCCCGCAGAAGTCCGGGGCAGACGGCAAGGGGTGGGTTTTTGGTATCGGCCGGTACAGCGGTGACTCCATCGAGTGGTTCCGGGTCTTCTCCTACGCGCCGCGCCCGCGCAAGATCCTCCCCCGGCGGGAGATCGAGGTGCTCGGCCGCCGCTACCCGGAGGGCCAGGAGGAGCTCGCCCTGCTCTCCGGCTCGGTCGTGCTGCGGTGTCTGCACAACGGCGCCCCGCTCGAACTGGCCATGAGCGAGGACGCCCTCACCGGGTTCCTGGCCTGGCTGGAGGCGGCCCCGCCCGGCCAGCGGGTCAACGTGGCCTGAGCGGTCCTCCCGTCCGGGTGGCCCTCCCGTCCGCGCCACCCGAGCGGCCCCTTGCGGCCGTCCCCGACCGCACGGCGCCCGAACGGGCGGTCCTGCTGCGTCCTGGAGCGGAACCGGACGGCTGAGTAGGCTGCGGCGCATGGTCAATCTCACCCGCATCTACACCCGTACCGGCGACGACGGCACCACCGCGCTCGGTGACATGAGCCGTACGACCAAGACCGACCCCCGGCTGATCGCGTACGCCGACGCGAACGAGGCCAATGCCGCGCTCGGGGTGGCCATCGCGACCGGAGCGCTGCCCGAGGACGTGGTGGCCGTGCTGACCCGGGTCCAGAACGACCTCTTCGACGTGGGGGCGGACCTCGCGACGCCGGTGGTGGAGGACCCCGAGTACCCGCCGCTGCGCGTGCTGCAGAGCTACGTCGACCGGCTGGAGGGCGACTGCGACCACTACCTGGAGCAGTTGGAGAAGCTGCGCAGCTTCATCCTGCCCGGCGGCACGGCCCCGGCCGCGTACCTGCACCTGGCCTGCACGGTGGTCCGACGGGCCGAGCGTTCGACCTGGGCGGCGATCGAGGTGCACGGGGAGACGGTGAACCCGCTCACCGCGAAGTACCTGAACCGGCTGTCCGACCTGCTGTTCATCCTGGCGCGAGTGGCGAATAAGGAGCGGGGCGACGTGCTCTGGGTACCGGGGGAGAACCGGTAGCGGCCGGCCGGGGCCGAGGGCAGCGGCGCTCGCGGAGGACCGGGTGGCCGACGACGGCGACCGGACGATGCCGCTGGTCCGGGCCGTGCTGCCGCACCACCCGGTAGGGGGCGGCGGTCCGGGGGCGTCGCCGACCGGGGCGGTCAGGGCGGCTCCTTTCGGCGGGTACGGCGGCGAGCCCGGCCGGTGCGCACCGGCCGGGCATCGTCGCGGGCGCCGATCCGCGGCTGCATCCTTCGATGTACCCGCCCTCCGCCATCCGGTCGTCCCCGGCGCCGGCGGCGGATGGTGTGATGGTGGGGTGCGAAAGACCAGTCTCGGCCCGCGTCAGGAGGACCTGCTCATCGCCGTCGCCGGGCTGCTCGGCGGCCTGGTGCTGACGGCGTTCGGCGCGTACGACCACATCCGGGTCCCGGCCGGGGCGAACCTGCTGCCGCTGGTGGCGATGGCCGGTCTCGAACTGCTGCGGCGCACCCGCCCGTGGTGGACGGTGGGCGTCGGCGGGGCGCTGTTCGTCGCGAACATCTTCGCGGGGTCCAACCTGGCCACGGTGATCATGTACACCGATCTGCTCTACGCCGCCACGCTCTACGGCAGCCGCCGGATGGCCACCGTCCTGCACCTCACCGGCGCCGCGACGACGATGGTGCTGTCCACCCTGGTGCTGATGTACGGCACGGTGGCGGACGCCCTGCTGGCAGCCTGCTTCGCCGGGCTGGTCCTGATCGCCCCGGTGTGGACCGCCGACATCCTGCGCGAGCACCGGGAGCGCGCCGACACCGAACGCCTGCGGGCCGAACAGACCGCGCTGCTGGCCGAGTTGGATCGTCGGGAGGCGGTGGTCGGCGAACGGGCCCGGATGGCGAGGGAGTTGCACGACGTCGTGGCCAACCACCTCTCCGCGATCGCGATCCACGCCACCGGTGCGCAGTCCCTGGCACGCCGCCAGGAACGCGCACCGGACGACCCGCTGCTGGTGGCGATGGCGGTGATCCGGGAGAACAGCGTCCAGGGGCTGGCGGAGATGCGCCGCATGATCGGCCTGCTGCGGGAGAAGGACGAGGGCTCCTACGAGGCGCCGAAGCTGGAGGCCCTGGACACCCTGCTGACCCGGGCGCGGGCGGCGGGCCGGGACGGCGGGCTGTCCTTCGAACTGACCGAGGACGGCGAGCGCGGCGACCTGCCCGCCCCCGTGGACCTGGCGGCCTACCGGATCGTCCAGGAGTCGGTCACCAACGCGCTCAAGCACGCCGCCCCCGGCACCGTCCGGCTCGGCCTGACCTACCGTCCCGAGTGCCTGGAGATCGTCACCGACAGCCCGTACCGGGAGGGCGAGACGCCCGCCGCACCCGGGGCCAGGGCCGGCCTGGTCGGGATGGGGGAGCGGGCCGGTCTGCTCGGCGGCAGCCTGGAGGCGGGTCCCGACGGTGAGCGGTGGCGGGTGCGCGCGGTGCTTCCCAGGGTGCCCGGGGGCGAGGAGTCGTGACGATCCGGGTACTGGTGGCGGAGGACCAGGCGGCGGTACGGGCCGCACTGGTGATGATCCTGCGGGCCGAACCCGGCCTGGAGGTGGTCGGCGAGGCCGCCGACGGCGAGCAGGCGGTCCGGCTGGCGCTGGAGCTGCGGCCGGACGTGGTGCTGATGGACGTGCAGATGCCCCGGCTGGACGGGGTCTCGGCGACCCGGCAGGTGGTCGCGGCCCAGGCGGCGCAGGTGTTGGTGCTCACCACCTTCGACCTCGACGGCTACGTCTACGGCGCGCTGCGGGCGGGCGCGGCCGGGTTCCTGCTCAAGGACCTGGAGGCGGACGCCCTGATCGAGGGCATCCGGACCGTCGCGCGCGGCGACGGCGTGCTCGCGCCGGCCGTCACCCGACGGCTGATCGGCACCTTCGCCCGTGCCGACCGCCCCGACCAGCCCCGGGCCAGGGCCGCCGTCGAGGGACTGACACCCCGTGAGCGGGAGGTGCTGACCTGCCTGGGCGCCGGACTCTCCAACGGCGAGATCGCCGTCCGCCTGGAGATGGCCGAGGCCACCACCAAGACCCACGTCAGCCGGATCCTGGCCAAGCTGGAACTGCGCAGCCGGGTCCAGGCCGCCATCCTGGCGCAGGACTTGGGCCTGGTCGCCGAGTAGCCCGCCCGGGGCGGCCGGGAGCCCCCGCAGCCCGGCTGCGCTGCCCCGGCCGAACCGGCGGCCCGCCGGCCGGCCGTGCGGGTCGGCCGTGCCGGTCAGCCGTGCGGGAGGATCCGGCGGGCGGCCTGTTCGTCACCGGGCCAGACCATCAGCCGCAGGCCGTCGCTGGTGTCCGCCAGGGTGTACCTGAGCCCGGCCGAGCGCAGCAGCGCGGCCAGCCGGAGGGCTTCGTCCCGGTCGGCGGGGGAGGCCACCGGCACCAGCAGGCCGTACTCCTGCGGTGTGCCGGTGCGAGGCGGCCGGGCGACCAGGGACTTCCCCGAGCCGTACGTCCAGCGCAGCAGCAGGACCAGGACCCCGACCACCGCGAAGGAGATCAGCATCAACGCCAGGGTGCGCACGGTTCAGCCTCTCGGGGTTCGGGCGCAGATCACACTGCACAAGTTCACCACGGAGCGTCCCGGGGCATTAGAGTCCGGCGCGTGAGCGGCGCGGCTCCGGGGGGTGACCCCTGCCCTGAGCCGCCATCAGGACGGCACTCGGGAGACAGCCATGAGCAACGCATCCACCCAGCAGATCGCCGTGATCGGCGCCGGCCTGATGGGCGCCGGCATCGCCCAGGTCTCGGCCCAGGCCGGCCACCCGGTGGTGCTGAGGGATGTGACGGACGCTGCGCTGCAGCGCGGTCTGGACGGCATCCGCGCCTCGTACGACAAGTTCGTCTCCAAGGGCCGGCTGACGGCCGAGGAGGCCGAGGCCGCGCTCGGCCGGATCACCACCACCACCGACCTGGGTGCGGTCGCCGAGGCCGACATCGTGATCGAGGCGGTGTTCGAGCAGCTGGAGGTCAAGGAGGGCGTCTTCCGCGAGCTCGACAAGCTGGCCAAGGACGGTGCGGTGCTGGCCTCCAACACCTCCGCCATCCCGATCACCCGGATCGCCGCCGCGACCTCGCGTCCGGAGAGCGTGGTCGGCGTGCACTTCTTCTCGCCGGTCCCGCTGATGAAGCTGGTCGAGCTGGTGCGCGGCTACAAGACCAGCGACGCGACGCTGGCCACCGCCCGGGCCTACGCCGAGGGCGTCGGCAAGGAGGTCGTGGTGGTCAACCGCGACGTGGCCGGCTTCGTCACCACCCGCCTGATCACCGCCCTGGTCGTCGAGGCCGCCAAGCTGTACGAGTCGGGCGTCGCCACCGCCGAGGACATCGACACCGCCTGCCGCCTCGGCTTCGGCCACCCGATGGGCCCGCTGCAGACCGCCGACCTGACCGGCGTCGACATCCTGCTGCACGCCGCGCACAACATCTACGCCGAGACCAAGGACGAGAAGTTCGCCGCTCCCGAGGTGATGGCCCGGATGGTCACCGCCGGGGATCTCGGCCGCAAGAGTGGCCGGGGTTTCTACGGGTACGACAAGTAGGACGGGCGGCAGGCCGATCGGCCGTCCTGCGGCGGGGGCGACGGGTGAGTTTGCTCACGCCTCTGCCGCAGACGGGTGATTTGGGCGGTAATCGAGCGTGGGTGTGGGGTCCGACTGCGTATATTCCCTCGGACGAGTGAAGTTGCTTCAGATCTGACAGTGACCAGCAACCTGCACGGCCGCTTCACCGTCAGACGAGGGGGAGCACCGGCGTGGCCCCCGGCGTGGGACGCGACCAGGCGCCCGCCCGGACCGGAGCCCCGGCAACCCCCACCGGCAGAGCGGAGGAGGAGAGCGTGCGCATCACCGGCGACCACGGCGGTCTGGCCATTGAGGGCCGCCTCGACGTCCGCAGCGCCGCCGACGCCCGGGTCCGGCTGCACCAGGCGGTGGACGGCGGCCAGGGGGACCTGGTGCTCGACCTGTCCCGGCTGGAATCCTGGGACGCCACCGGCCTGGGTGTGATCATGGGCACCCACCGACGGGCCGGCCGGCTGGGGCGCAGGCTCGTCCTGCGGGCGGTGCCGGCCCAGCTGCAGCGGCTCCTGGTGGCCACCCGGCTGCACCGCATCCTGGCCGTCGAGGGCACCGTCCCCGACCCGTACGGCACCAGCCTCCCGGCCCTCGGCGTCACCCCGCCCAACCCGCTGGTCGCGCCGTACCTCTGAGGCCCGCTCCGGCACTGCAAAGGGCGCGCACTCACGCGGGAGTCCCCGGCGGGCCCGCAACGCGCCGGGCGCACAGTTCCGCGCGCCCCCGGGGGTGTTGCTTGCCGCGCCGGGACCGGTCTGGGCTCGGACGGGTCGGATGTGCGAGAGTCTCGCTCAGGACTGTGACGGCAGAGCAGGGGCGGAGCGGAACACGTGGCACAGCCAACCGGAGAGTTCCGGCAGGACGGACTGCGGCCCAGGACCGGTGAGGTGGTGTCCGGCGGCCTGCTGCTGACCGTCGGCACTCCGGACGGCTCCGAGGCCCGTCCCTGCCCGGACGAGTGGCGTCCGGTGCCGCGTCGCAGCGGCGGCGCCGGCGGTGGCGGCCCGCAGGGCCGTGGCGCGCCCGGCCCCGGCGCGCCGGTCGGACCGCTGGCGCTCGGCCGGGCCCCGGCCGACCTGCCGCTGCTGGAGCGGGAGCCGGAGATCGCGGAGCTGCTGGAGCTGCTCTCCGAGGGCCGCTCGGTCCGCCTGGTCGGGCGGCCCGGTTCGGGCCGGAGCGCGCTGCTGGCGGCCGTCGCCGAGGCGGCCGCCGGGATCGCCCCGGACGGCGTGGTCCGGCTGGCCGGCTACCGCAGGACCGCGCAGGACCTGCTCCAGGACCTCTTCGCCGCGACCCACCGGAACCCCGGCTTCCGCCCCGACCGCCGGCAACTGCCCGCCCTGCTGGCCCCGGTCGGGGCGATCGTGGTGATCGACGACGTGGAGCCGTCCGGTGCGGAGCTCGAGGAACTGCTCGCCACCGCGCCCGACTGCGCCTTCCTGATCGCCGTCGCGGCGGACAGCCCGGCCCCGGCTCCCGGCTCCCGGCTGGAGGACCGCCCGGTGGCCGGGCTCTCGCGCCCGGCCTGCCTCGGGCTGGTGGCCCGGCTCACCGGACGGCCGCTGGAGGAGCCCGAGCGGTCCTGGGTGGTGGACCTCTGGTTCGAGTCGCAGGGCCTGCCGTTGCGCTTCGTCCAGGCGGCCGCGCTGCTGCGGCAGCGCGATGCGGAGGTCGACGCCCTGGTCGCCGCCCGGCAGGACCGGCACAGCGTCTTCGGCCTGGTGAAGGAGGTACCCGAGCCGGAGGACCCGGCCGAGCTGGAGAGCGAGCTGCGGAGCACCGTCCCGCTGCCCTCGGTCGCGGAGAGCGCCTCGCCCGCCGTGCGGCTGGCGGAGGGGCTGAGCGAGTCCGGGCAGGCGGTGCTGCGACTGGCGGTCGCCTTCGGCGGTGAACTCCCGACGGCTCCGCACCTGCCGGCGCTGATCGACGTCGGCCTCGGCGAGAGCGCCCTGCGGGAGCTGTCCGACTGCGGGCTGGCGGTCTCGATCGGCGGGCACCACCGGCTCTCCTCGGGCGTGCTGGAGCTGCTGGCGCCGCACTGGGAGCCCGGGACGGTCGCCGACGGCGCGGCCCAGCACTTCTCCTGGTGGGTCGGGCACGGCTCGGTGGACCTCGGTCAGGTCGCCGCCGAGGCCGAGGTGGTGATCAGCGCGCTGCTGGCCGACCGGGCGGCGGACCGACCGCAGGCCGTCCTTTGGCTGGCCCGGGCCGCGGCACCGGCCTTCGCCCTCTCGCTGCGCTGGGGAGCCTGGGAACGGGCCCTGCAACTCGGCCGGGAGGCCGCCACGTCGCTCGGCTCGACGGCGGACGAGGCCTGGTTCCGGCAGGAGCTGGGCGTGCTGGCGCTGTGCGAGGGAGCACCGGGGCGGGCGCGGGCCGAGCTGGAGGCGGCCGTGGCGCTGCGGGCGGCCGTCGGCGAGTCGCGGGGCGGTGCGGCGGCCCGCCGGATGCTCGACCTGCTGCAGGCCGAGACGGTGCAGCTCCCCGCGGCCCAGGACACGCCCGGGGCCGGCGTCCGCCGCCCCTCGATCCGGGCGATCGCGGCCCAGGTCCCGCGGCGGTTCGGGAGCACCCGGGTGCCCGAGCGTACCCGGCGCGCCGTGCTGGCCGTCGGTACGGCGGTGCTGGCGCTCTCCGTGCTCGGTACGGCGGTCGGGCTGAGCCTGGCCGGGTCGCACCAGAGCCGCACCCGGACGGTGCAGCCCGGCGGGTCGCTGGAGGAGAACTCGCTCACCGAGAACCTGCCCACGGCGGGCAGCACGACGGGCAGCGCGAGCCGGCCGCCGTCGGTCGGCGCCCCGGCGTCGACGGGTGCCCCGGCGGCCGACGCGCCGGGCGGGGCCGACTCGCCCACGTCGGACGGCGGTGCGGACGGCGGCACGGGCCGCAGCAGCAGCCGGCCGACGACCGGCTGGGACTGGCACGGCTCCCCGGTGCCCGATCCGCCCTCGGGGGAGACCCGGGCGCCGTCGCCGAGCCACAGCAGGACGGGCGGCGGCACACCGTCACCGACCGGCCGGCCGACGGGCGAGCCGTCGTCCCCGGAGTCCTCCGCGTCCGTGCCGCCGCCGGTGACCGAGTCGCCGAGCCCGAAGCCGTCGACCGACCCGCCGTCCAAGCCCCCGACACCCTCGACGCCCTCGACGCCGTCCACGCCCCCGACGGCGCAGACCGGCAGCGCCACCTCGGGCGGGACCCCGTAAGGCACCCAGGGGCGGCGTCTCCCCCGTCGGGGCGCCGCCCGGGGCCGGCCCTCGTTCTCCCGGTTCTCCCGGGCCACCGGCCCAGGGACCCAAGGGGTCGGTCGGAAGCACACAGGGGCGCGGGGAGCCGCGCGAGTGGCCCGCTGTGAGGCGGGCTCTCCCGTGCCGGTCCCCGCGCCCCTGGGGTGCGGTTACGTGGGGTGTCTCAGAAGAGCTTGAGCTTGTCGTCGTCGATGCCGCGCAGCTCGTCGTAGTCCAGGACGACGCAGCCGATGCCCCGGTCGGTGGCGAGCACCCGGGCCTGCGGCTTGATCTCCTGGGCGGCGAAGACGCCCTTCACCGGGGCGAGCAGCGGGTCGCGGTTGAGCAGCTCCAGGTAGCGGGTCAGCTGCTCGACGCCGTCGATCTCGCCGCGCCGCTTGATCTCGACGGCGACCGTGGTGCCGTCGGCATCGCGGCAGAGGATGTCGACCGGGCCGATGGCGGTCGGGTACTCGCGGCGGATCAGCGACCAGCCGGCACCGAGCACCTCCATCCGGTCGGCGAGCAGCTCCTGGAGGTGGGCCTCGACGCCGTCCTTGACCAGACCGGGGTCGACCCCGAGCTCGTGCGAGGAGTCGTGCAGCACTTCTTCCAGGGTGATGATCAGCTTCTCGCCGGCCTTGTTGGTGACCGTCCAGGTGCTGTCGGCCTCCTTGAGACTGCACGGCGGCGACATCCAGTTGAGCGGCTTGTAGGCACGGTCGTCGGCGTGGATGCTGACGCTGCCGTCGGCCTTGACCAGGATCAGCCGGGTCGCGGACGGGAGATGGGCGGAGAGCCGACCGGCATAGTCGACTGAGCAACGGGCAATTACGAGACGCACGGTCGACCACGCTAGCCCACCGAGGCCAGTTGAAGCGATTCCGCGACAGCCGGGTGAAGAAACCCCGGACACGGCGAACCATGGAGTCCGGCACCCGCGCGCCCGTCCCTACGGCAGTTGCCGGTACGGCCGCCCGGGTCCACCCAACGGGGACGGAGATGTGAGATGAACGATCCGACGGGATCCGGCCATTCTGGCCCCCCGGGCTGTTATTCCGGTGCAATGCGGCGGATTCGCCAGCCGCGCTGACGATCGCCTGTCACTCTGTGGTGAGCGGTCGTCGCTCGATCCGGTGGGCCGCCGGGTCGTCCGTCGCACCCCGGGGCCGCCACGGCCCGTCGGAGCGTGATGCGGGCCGTCACGGCCTGATCATGTGTCAGTTCCCGCGTCGGTTCCTGCAGCAGTCAAGCGTCACAGCGTCATTCATGCGCCGGCCCGACCGGAGACCGACCGGGCCGGGGCGAAGTCACCGTGCGCGACCCCGCACCGCCGGGCGTCAGCCGAGCACGGCACGGCACCATTCGCACCAACCGCACGACCACCACGGCGGCCGCGCCGTGGTGGACCGCGAGAGGAGAACCCATGTCGCTCGACGTCTCACCGGCCCTGTTGGAGAAGGCCGAGAGAGGAGAGGTCGACGAGCGGGAGTTCGTGGACTGTGTCCGCGTCTCCCTGCCGTACGCCTGGGAGCTGATCAGCTCGCTGGTCGCCCAGGTCAAGGTCGACGGCACCGACTTCGCCGACAACCAGGTACCGCCGCCCAGTGAGCAGGAGCGGGGCCAGCTGCTGCGGGCGATGGCCAGCGACGCGATCCGGGGCGCCCTGCAGCGCCACTTCGGAGTCAAGCTGGCGTTCCAGAACTGCCACCGGGTCGCGGTCTTCACCTCGACCGAGGACAGCGAGGAGCGCTACCGGCGCTTCACCTCCGTCCGGGCCCAGCTGCTCAACCAGTCGCCGGAGTTGCGCGACTGTTGAACCGCCCTGCCGGAGGCCCCGGCAGGGCGGTTCGGGGCGCGGGGACGGTGCGACGGACCCTCCAGCGAGGAGGACGGTCCGTTCGCACCGCTCCCCGCGCCCCTTGCCGTTCACCCCAGTTGAGGGAGCACCTCGGCACCGAGGCGGGCGACGTTGTGCAGGGTCGCCGCGCGCTCGCCCGAGCCCTCGGCGAGCAGTGCGAAGCGCCGGATGCCGGTCCGCTCGGCGGTGGCCAGCAGCCGGTCCGCGCAGTGCTTCGGGGTGCCCACCGCGTGCAGGTCGCAGAGCAGTTCGGTGTACTCGTACGGGTCGCGCATCCGTCGCTCCCGCCCGTCCACCGTGCGGTGCGCGCCGAGCCCGTACTCGAACCAGCCGGGCATCGCGCGCAGCAGGCTGTCGCGGGCCGTCGAGGTGCGGTCCTCGATCTGCACCACCCCGGCGGCGACGTGCTCCCGCTCGATCCTGGCGAGCTGCTCCTCACCGCGTCCGCAGGCCCGCCAGGCGGCGCGGTAGGCGGCCAGCATCTGCTGCTTGTCCTCGTCGCCCGAGTGCATGCCGAGCAGCATCGGCAGACCGCGCTCGGCGGCCGTCCGGACGCCGCCGGGGGACGTGCAGGCGACGATCACCGCGGGGCCGCCCTGCGGGTGTGCACCGGTGGCCACGCCGTCCCGGCGCTGGCGGGGGAAGCGCAGCAGCGCGCCGGTCTCCGGGTCGAGTCCGAGCCAGTCGGCGAGGTCGGGCATCCGGGCCGGTCCGCCGGCGGGGGCGGTCTCGGCGGCCCTGGGCACCACGGCCACCTCGGGGAAGCTGAACTGCGGCCCGTCCGCGCCCACTCGGGAGCCGCGCAGCCAGCGCAGCAGCAGGTCGAGTCGCTCGGGGAAGCCCTGCTCGAAGGCGGCCAGCCCGCTGCCGAAGACGTCCAGGTCGATCCAGGGGCCGCCGCGTCCGACCCCCAGGGTGAACCGGCCGCCCGAGATCAGGTGCAGCATCGCGGCCTGCTCGCCGAGGGCCACCGGGTGCGCGGTGGAGAGCACGCTGACCGCCGTGCCGACGCCGATCCGGTGGGTGCGGCCGAGCAGCAGCGCCGCGAGCGTCACGGCGTTCGGGCAGACCCCGTACGGCACGAAGTGGTGCTCGGCCAGCCAGACGCCGTCCAGGCCCGCCCGCTCGGCGGCGACCGCGGTGCCCACGGTGCGTTCCAGTGCCTCGGCGTGGCTCTGGCCGGGGAACTGGGCCGAGAGCAGGAAGGCGCCGACCCGGATCTCGTCGGTGGCCGCCGGGTGCCCGTCCGAGGGCTGGGGGAGGGGACTGCGGGCCGTCCCGGCCGACGGGCAGGTGTCGGGTCGCGGGCTGGTCATGGTCATCGGGTGCCTCCTCGGGTGCCGCAGGGTCTGCGAGCCCCGCCGTGTCCCCTCGTGAGTAACCGATGTCATGTGCCAATGGCACGCGGATCCCCGAAATTCGCGGGGGAACGGGTGGATCTGGGGGGAAACGCCGAAGTACCCGTCCTGGCCGTGATAGTGGCGTCCTGGGAGGAACCGGGGTGTTCCGCGGAGCCGTACCCTGGAAGACCGCGGAACACCCCCGAAGCACACCGAGCCCCGCCGCCGAGAGGTAGTTGACGTGTCGCCCCGCCGTAACCGGATCCCCAGCAGCCGGAGCCAGAGCAGCGCCGAGGAGGTGCCCCCGTCGGCGACGTTCGGTGGTTCGCTGCGGCGCACCGAGAGTTACGCGGGCGAGGAGTGGGTGGTGCAGACGGTCGCCGGGACGGCGGGGCGCCACTACCGCTGCCCGGGCTGCGACCAGGAGATCCCGCCGGGCGTCGGCCACGTGGTCGCGTGGCCGGGCCACGGCGCCGGGGTGGACGACCGGCGGCACTGGCACCGCGCCTGCTGGAGCGCCCGTGAGCGGCGCACCGCCAACCTCCAGCGCGGGCGCGGCGCCCCGCGCTACTGAGGCCGGGCGCGGGGCCCGCGCGAGGGCCCCGGGGGCGGGTCAGGCGTCGCGGTTCTTGAGCACCAGCGCGCCGCCGACCAGGGCCGCCACGGTCCAGGCCAGGCAGATGAGGAAGCCCGCCCACGGCCCGTACGGCTGGCCGTGCTGCTGGTAGACCAGCAGCACGCGCTGGCCCGCGTAGTCGGGGAAGTAGTGCGCCAGGGTCTTGACCTTCGGGACCGCCGAGAGGATCGGCGAGAGCAGGAAGAAGAACGGCACCAGGACGCCCAGCGCCAGGGTCTGGTTGTGCAGCATCGCGGTGACCCCGGCCGCGAACAGGCAGATCATGGTCAGGTACAGCGCCGCGCCGAGGACCGCGCGCAGCACGTTCGGGGCGCCGAGGGTGGTCGCGTGGTCGCCGAGCAGCGACTGGCCGACGAAGAACGTCACGAAGGCCGTCACCAGAGCGACCGCCAGTGCCAGCGCGCCGAGCACCGCCGCCTTCGCGGTGAGCAGTGTGCCGCGCTGCGGGACGGCGGCCAGGCTGACCCGGATCATCCCGGTGCTGTACTCGTTGCCGACCGCCAGCACGCCGAAGACGATGATGGCCAGCTCGCCCAGCATGATCCCGGAGAAGGCGGTGCCGGTCGGGTCGAACGGGGTGCGGCCGTTCTCGCCGAACTGCTCGAAGTTGTTGTTGGTGAGGAAGGACAGCAGCGCGCCGAGGCCCAGGGTGACCACGAAGGTCAGCGCCAGGGTCCAGACCGTGGAGCGGACGCTGCGGATCTTCGTCCACTCCGACTGCAGGATCGCGGGGAAGGACGTCATCTCAGTTCTCCTCCTGCCGGGGGGCCTTGGGCTGCCAGGTGGCGCCCCAGGCGCCCGCCGCGTCGCGTCCCTCGCCGTCGCCGGCGTGGTACTCCACCGAGTCCGCCGTCATCTGCATGAACGCCTCCTCCAGGGAGGCCTGTTGCGGGCTGAGCTCGTGCAGGACGACGCCGTGCGCGGCGGCGAGCTCGCCGATCCTCGCCGGGTCGCCGTCCAGCACCTCGTACGTGCCGGCGGGGCCGGCCTCGACGCGCAGGCCCGCGCGGTCGAGGGCGGTCAGCAGCTGCTCCGCCTGCGGGGTGCGGATCCGTACGGCGGAGCGGGAGTTCCGTCTGATGAACTCGGGCATCGGCAGGTCGGCCAGCAGCCGGCCCCGGCCGATCACCACCAGGTGGTCGGCGGTCAGCGCCATCTCGCTCATCAGGTGCGAGGAGACGAAGACGGTCCGGCCCTCGGCGGCCAGGCTCTTCATCAGGTTGCGGATCCACAGGATGCCCTCGGGGTCGAGCCCGTTGACCGGCTCGTCGAACATCACGATCTCCGGGTCGCCCAGCAGTGCGGAGGCGATGCCCAGGCGCTGGCCCATGCCGAGCGAGAAACCCCGGGAGCGCTTGTCCGCCACCGGGCTCAGGCCGACCAGGCCGAGCACCTCGTCCACCCGCCTGGGCGGGATGCGGTTGCTCTGGGCGAGCCAGAGCAGGTGGTCGCGGGCGGTACGGCCGGGGTGGACGGCCTTGGCCTCCAGCAGGGCGCCGATGTACTTGAGCGGTTCGCTGAGCTGCCCGTAGCGCTTGCCGTCGATGGTGACCCGGCCGCTGGTCGGCCGGTCGAGGTCGAGGATCATCCGCATCGTGGTGGACTTGCCGGCGCCGTTCGGCCCCAGGAAGCCGGTGACGACCCCCCGTCGTACCCGGAAGCTCAGCCCGTCCACGGCCAGGGTGTCGCCGTAGCGTTTGGTCAGCTCATGCAACTCGATCATGGTCTGCTCCCTCACTCTCCGTGCAGAGTATGACAAATCGGTCATAAGGGTGCGTTGGTCGCGGCGGCTCGGCGCGCCGCTCTACGGTTGCGGTATGACGCTCCCCAGCATCCCGGCCGTTCGCGAGAACGGCACCGGTGTCCCGCTCGTCCTGCTGCACGCCTTCCCGTTCCCGGCCCGGATGTGGGAGGCCCAACTGGAGCTGCTACCCGGCCCGAGCGGGGACGAGGCCAGGGTGCTGACGATGGATCAACGCGGTTTCGGTGCCGCGGCGTTGGGCGACGAGGCCCCGTCGCTCGACCTGGTCGCGGACGACGTCGCCCGGCTGCTGGACACCGCCGGGATCGACCGGGCGGTGATCGGCGGCCTCTCCATGGGCGGTTACGTGGCGATGGCCTTCGCCCGCCGCCACCCCGACCGCCTGGCCGGCCTGTTGCTCGCCGACACCAAGGCCACCGTCGACACCGAGCAGGCCCGCGCCAACCGGGAGCGGATCGCCCGGACCGTACTGGCCCGCGACAGCGTGCACCTGCTCGCCGAGGAGAGGGTCGCGGAGGGCCTGCTCGGCCCCGCGGCCGATCCCGAACTCGTCGGCCGGGTGCGGCGGATGATCGCCGAATCGGCGCCGCAGGCGGTCGCCTGGGCGCAGCGCGCGATGGCCGCCCGGCACGACTCGCTCGACGTCCTCGCCTCGGTCACCGTCCCCGCCGCCGTCGTCGTCGGCGAGTTCGACGCCCTCACCCCGCTCGCCGAGGCGCGGCTGATGGCCGACGCACTGGCGGACGCCCAGCTGACGGTCATCCCGAGCGTCGGCCACCTCAGCCCCCTGGAGGCCCCGGAGACGTTCAACGCGGCCGTCCGGGGGCTGCTCCGCCGGGTGGGGCGCTAGGCCCCGCGGCCGGCGTCCCGGCGGTGCGGTGCGGTCCGCCCCAGGGCGGCCAAGTGCGTTCCGGCGCCTTCCGGTTCGGGGCCGGCGCCGTGCGGTTCGCGCGGCTCCCCGTCCCCGGTCGTTCGTCCCCGCCGTCCGGCCCTCGCCCGAACGCGAGCGGCCCCCGCCCGTCCGGGCGAGGGCCGCGATGCGTGCGGTGGTGTCAGCGGGACTGCTGGGCCGGGACGCCCAGGGTGTCGTCGGCCGGGAGGGACGCGGCGGCGACGGCCGCACCGGTCAGGGTGGCGAGCATCTCGCGGACGTTGGTGAGCTGGGCGTTGATGGAGTCGCGGCGGTTGGTGAGCGCCGCCAGCTCGCGCTCGGATTCGCTCCGGATCCGGTCGGCCTTGGCGTTGGCGTCGGCCACGATGTCCTCGGACTGGCGCTGGGCCGTCTCCACCGTCTGGCGGGCGCGGCGCTCGGCGTCCGTACGGAGCTTCTCGGCCTCCAGGCGGAGCTGCTCCGCGCGGTGCTCGATCTCGGCCAGGCGCTTCTCGGCCTTGGCCTGACGGGCGGCCAGGTCGCGCTCGGACTGCTCGCGGCGCTTGGCCAGGTTGGTCTCGAACTCCAGCGCGGCCTGGGCGGCCTTGGTGCGGGTCTCCTCGAAGAGGGCGTCCGCCTCCTCGCGCTTGTTCTGCGCGTCCTTGTTGGCCTCGGCGCGCAGCTGGGCCGAGTCGTTCTTGGCCTTGTCGACGATCCGCAGGCCCTCGTCCTCGGCCTTCGCCTTGCGGTCCTTGGCGTAGTTCTCCGCCTCGGCGCGGACCTGCTGGGCGGCGGCCTCGGCCAGCTCCCGGTGCTGCTCGGCGGCGCGGTGCGCCTCCTCGCGCAGGTCCTTGGCCTCCTCCTCGGCGAGCCGGAGGATCTTCTCCACCCGGGCGCCGAGACCCGCGTACGAGGGCTCGGCCTCGGTCACCGCGGCCTGGGCGGTCTGCGTCTCCAGGTGCAGCTCCTCGATTCGCTTCTCGAGGGCACTGATCCGGGCCAACGCACTGTCACGGTCGGCCACCAGCTTGGTGATCCGCTCGTCGACCTGGGCGCGCTCGTACCCACGGCGCACCAGGTCGAAGCCGTGAGGGGAGTGACTGTCGCTCATGGGACTTTGGGCTTCCTGTCGTCAGACCGCTGGGGTGGTTGAGGGAATCCTGACACGTTACCGGAGTGTCATCAGCGAAATGCCGATGCTTCGCGGACAATGTCCGCTCAATCGGGTGGTGCGTTTCCGGAGCGATTGCCACCCGAACGGGGAGCACCCACTCCGGCCCTTGCCTTCGAGCCACTGTCCCGGCCGCCAGAGCCGGGCTTCTTGCTGTTCGATCCCCCGTTGGCCTTCTCCTGGGAAGCAGGTGAAGGTGCCTCAAACGCCTCCAGGGCTGACAGGACGTCCTGCACCCTGGAAATCTCGGTGTTGATGTCCTTGCGCCGACGGACCAGTTCCTCCAACTCCCGGCGACCCTGGTCGGTCACGCGCTGAGCCTCGGCCTTGGCCTCGGCGAGCAGCCGCTCCGCCTCCTCCTTGGCCAGGCGCAGCTGTTCGTCCGCGCTCTCGTCCGCGCGCCGGAGCCGCTTCTCCGCCTCGCCGGCCGCCGCCTCGATCTGCTCCTCGGCCTCGTCCTGAGCGGACTTGAGCGTGCTCTGGGCCTCGGCCCGCAGCTGCTCGGCCTTGGCGGTCGAGTCGGCGAGCTTCTGCTCCGCGCCCTTGATCAGGCTCTCGGCCTTGCGCACGGCGGAGATCCGGACCTTGCTGGCCTCCGCGGACGCCTCCGAGGTGAGCTCGGCCGCCCGCTCCTCCGCCGCCGTGACCAGGCCGACCGCCCGCTCCTCGGCCTCCGCCACGGTGGCGAAAGCCTGCTCCTCGGCCTCGGTCAGCTGCTCCTGGGCGGCCGTCACCAGCGCGTCCACCCGCTCGCCGGCCGACTTCATGGCCTGCGCGTTCTCCTTGCGGGCCCGCTCGTGCAGCGCCTCGATCTCGCTGTCGGTCCGCTCGCGCAGCTCCTCCGCGCGCTCCCGGATCGCGGTGGAGTCCCGGCGGGCCTCGGACAGCAGGGCGTCGGCGTCCGAACGCGCCCGCTCCACCTCGGCCTGCCCGGCCGCCTCACCGGCCGCGACCAGCCGCTCGGCCTCCTTGCGGGCGGCGGCGACCATCGCGTCCGCCTGCTCCTCGGCCGCCGCGGTGGTGGCCAGGGCAGCGGTCTGGGCGTCCTCGGCGAGGGCCTCCGCGTCCGCGAACGCCTTCTCCAGCACCGACTTGGCCTGATCGCGGGTCGACCTGTCGTACCCTTCGGCGGCCTCGCGGGTCTCCGCGTCGTACGCGTCCGCCCGGTTCCGGGTGGCCGCCTCGTAGTCCTCCGCGAGGGTGCGGGTGGCGAGGGCGTACTCCTCGGCCTCGGTGCGCAGCGCGGCCGTGAACTCCTCGGCCTCCGCGATGGCGGCCGCCGCCTGCTCCTCGGCCTCGGTAACGGTCCGGTGACCCTGGGCCTCGGCCTCCGCACGGTGCTGCTCGGCCCACTCGTGGGCGCCCTGCCGCTCGGCCTCGGCCTCGGCGCGCAGCTGCTCCTCGTACGCCTGCGCCTCGGCCCGCTGCTGCGAGATCTCCGCAGCCGCGACCTCCCGGCTGTCGGCCAGCTCGGTGGCGGTCCGCTCGCGCAGTTCGGCGATCTCGGTGTCGGCCTGGGCGCGCTGTTCGGCGGTGTCCTGGTCGGTGGTGGCGCGCAGTTCGCGGTCGTACGCCTCGGCCTGCTCGCGCAGTTCGGTGCTCTCGCGTTCGGCGGTGGCCCGCAGTTCGGCGATCTCGGTGTCGGCCTGGGCGCGCTGTTCGGCGGTGTCCTGGTCGGTGGTGGCGCGCAGTTCGCGGTCGTACGCCTCGGCCTGCTCGCGCAGTTCGGTGCTCTCGCGTTCGGCGGTGGCCCGCAGTTCGGCGATCTCGGTGTCGGCCTGGG
>NZ_JBHJVK010000003.1:173221-264021 GCF_042264695.1 Kitasatospora sp. NPDC056138
CTCGGTGTCGGCCTGGGTGCGCTGTTCGGCGGTGTCCTGGTCGGTGGTGGCGCGCAGTTCGCGGTCGTACGCCTCGGCCTGCTCGCGCAGTTCGGCGCTCTCACGTTCGGCGGTGGCCCGCAGTTCGGCGATCTGCTGGGAAGCGGCCTCGTGCAGCCCGGCGACGGACTGGCGGACCTCGGCGGCCTCGTCCTCGGCGGCGCCGACCAGCTCGGCGGCCCGGCGCTCGGCGGTCGTGGTCAGCTGCTCGGCCTCGGCGGCGGCCTCAGCGGCCGTCTCCCGGGCCTCGGCGGCGGTCCGCTCGCGCAGTTCGTCGGTCTCGGCCGTGGCCTGCTCGCGGAGCTCGGCCACCTCGGCGTCGGCCTGGGCGCGCAGGTCCTCGGCCTCGCGGCGGAGTTCGGCGGCGTGCTCCTGGGCACGGGCCAGTTCCTCGGCGCCCTCGGTGCGCAGCGCCTCGGCGGCGTCCGCCGCCTCCGCGCGTACGGTCCCGGCCGCGCTCGCGGCCTCCTCCCGGAGGGTCCGGGCGGCGCCCTCCGCCTCGGCCAACTGCTCGGCGGCGTCGGTGCGGGCGGCGGCCAGCGTCCGTTCGGCCTCGGCGCGCAGGTCGGCGGCGGCCTGCTCGGTGGACTCCCGCAGCGCGGTGGTCTCGGCGGCCGTACGCTCCGTCAGCTCGGCGGCCCGGGCCTCGGCGCTCTCCCGGGCGGCGCGGGCGGCGGCGAGCTGCTCGGCGGTCTCCTCGCGCTCGCGCTCGAGCCCCGCGGCGGCGTCGTCGTACGCCCGGCGGCTCTCCTCGCGCAGTGCGGCGGCGGCGGCCTCGGCCTCGCCGCGTTCCCGCCGTGCCCAGCCCTCGGCGTCCGTGCGGTGGGCCTGCGCCCAGTTCTCGGCCTCGGTGCGCTGGGAGTGCGCCCAGTCCTCGGCCTCGGTGCGCAGCGCCTCGGCGGCGTGCGCGGCCTCGGCCCGGACGGCCTTCGCCGCGCGCGCGCTCTCGGTGCGCAGTTCGACGGCGGAGCGTTCGGCCTCGGACCGTACGGTCTCGGCGTTGTGCGCGGCGTCGGTGCGCAGCGCCTCGGCGGCGGCGACCGCCTCGGTGCGGAGCTTCTCGGCCACGGCGGTGGCCTCGGCCCGGACCCGCTGGTCGTACTCGACGGCCTCGCGGCGCAGCTCGGCGGTCTCCCGCTCGGCGGCGGCGCGGTTCTCGGCGGCGGCGGCCTTCGCGGCGGCGACCGCCTCCTGGTGGTGCTGTTCGGCGGCGGCGGCGAGCTTGGCGGCCTCGGTACGGGCCCGGGCGAGGGTCTGCTCGGCCCGGCCCTGCATCTCGACGGCCTGCGCCTTGGCCTGCTCGCGGATCTTCTCGACCTCGCCGGCGGCCCCGCCGCGCAGCTCGTCGGCGTCGGACTTGGCCTTGGTGAGGAGTTCCTCGGCCTGCCTGGCGGACTCCTCGATCTGGACCACGGCCTGGCGGCGGGCGTCGTTGCGGACGCGCTCGGCCTCGGCGGCGGCCTGGGCCCGGAGCTCCTCGGCCTCGGCCCGCAGCCGGGCGGCCTCGTCGTGCATCCGCTCCATCTCGCGGCGGATGCCGGCGGCGTCGTCCAGGGCGGCGTTCTGGGCCTGCTCGACGGCGGCCTTGGCCTGCTCGCGGAGCAGTTCGACCTCGGCACCGGCTTCGTTGCGGATCCGCTCGGCCTCGGCGGCGGCGGCCTCGACGGTGGTCCTGGCGTCCTCGGAGGCGCTGGAGAGCACCTCCTCGGCCTGCTTCGCGGCCTTGGACAGCTGGACGGTGGCATCCTTGGCGGCCTCGGCGCGCCCCTGCTCCAGCGCCTCGGCGCGCAGTGCCTCGGCGGCGGCCTCGGCCTGCGCCCGCAGGTCGGCGACCTCGCGCTCGGCCTCGGCGCGCAGCTCGGCGATGGCCGCCTCGGCCTCGGTGCGCAGCTGGGTGGCGACGGATTCGGCGGCGCCGCGCAGGCGCTCGCTCTCCTCGGCGGCGGCGGCCTTGGCGGCCTCGGCCTGGGCGGTGGCGTTGGAGGCCTCCGCCTTGATCAGTTCGGCCTCGCGGCTGGCGGCGGCCACCATGCGGGAGATCTCGGCCTTGGCGGTCTGCGAACGCTGCTCGTTGGCGGCGTCGCCGTCGGCGGCCTTCTGCTCGGCGGCGGCGACGGCCTCCGCGTGCAGGCGGTTCGCGGCGGCCTCGGCCTGGGCGTGCAGGTCGGCGGCCTCCCGGCGGGCCCGCTCGGCCTCGGCCAGCGCCTCGGCGCGCAGCCGCTCTATCTCTGCCTGGGCCTGGGCCAGGGCGGCCCCGGCCCGCTCCTGGTCGGCGGTGGCGCGCCGCTTGAGCTCGTCGATCTCGGCATGGGCGGTGGCCAGCTGCTGGCCGGCCTCGCTGGCGGCGGTGTCGCGCAGCTCCTCGGCCTGGGCGCTGGCCTGCTGGGCCTGCTCGGAGGCGGCGCGGAGCAGGCGCTCGGCGTCCTTCTGGGCGCGCAGCAGCGCGGCCTCGGCGGCGGCCTGGGCCTCGCCGCGGGCGGCGTCGACGTCGGCGGCGGTCCGGGCGCGGGCCTGGTCGGCGAGGGCGGCGGCCTCGGCGCGGGCGGCGGCGACCAGGCGCTCGGACTCGGCCCGGGCGTCCTGGAGCAGGCGCTGGGCCTCCTGCTCGGTGCCGGCCCGGGTCTGCTCGGCCCAGCTGACGTTCTCGCTGACGTGCCGCTCGGCGCTGCGGCGGAGCTCGGCGAGCTCCTCGTCGAGCTGGCGGCGACGGGCGGCGAGCTCGGCCTCGAGCCGGGCGGTGCGCTCGGCGGCCTCGGCCATCAGCCGCTGGGTGGCCGCCTGCGACTCGCGGAGCTGGCGCTCGGCGTCGGCGCGCAGCGCCTGCGCCTGCATCTCCGCGGTCTGCAGGATCTGCTCGGCCTGGCCGGAGACGGCGTCGAAGGCGCGCGGCTGGGCGAGTTGCCGTCGGCACTCGTGCAGCTTGGCCCGGAGCACCTCCACCTGGTAGGCGAGGTCCTCGGCATGCTCGATGGACTTGTCCCGCTCCTTGCGAGTCCGCTCCATCTCGGCCTCGAACTGGGAGAGGTGATCGTCACCCTCGTAGCGGTCGTTGCCCCGCACTCCGCGGTCCATCCGTCCCCTGGTCGCGTCCTCGACCCGGTCCGTCCCGCCCCCGTTCCTGCTGGGGACCGGACCGACTGGTCCTTGCTGCCGCGGCGGGTGCCGCGGTCGGAGCCCTCGGCAGGTGGGCGCGCGGATCTCCGCGCTCCGCCGTCCGGGTGGACTCCTGAGCGAACCCTTGCCTAGTGGAGAATGGTGACAGATCCGAACTGTGACTGTTCAGCCCGTGTCCGCGTAGTGGACTCCCCGACAACAGGACCAGCCGTCAGCTGCTCGGCTACTCCCGCCCTTGGCCGTGCCCATTCGGAACCGGTCCTCCCCGGAGCCTCAGTGCACCTGGGCATTGTAGTGTGCGCGGCTCCGGGGGGAACGGGTGCGTGGGTCCTTTGCAAGGTTACTGATGAGTCGTTCAGTGCTCGGTGTGCTCCGACGGGCGTGCGGAGGTGACCAGTTCGGTCAGCACGCCACCGCAGTCCTTGGGGTGCAGAAAGGTGATCCGGGAGTCCATCGAGCCCCGGCGCGGTTCCTGGTAGAGCACCCGGACGCCCTTCTCCCTGATCGCCGCCGCGTCGCCGTCCACGTCGGCGGTGCCGAAGGCGATGTGGTGCACGCCCTCACCGTTCTTGGCCAGCCACTTGGCGACCGTGGAGTCCTCCCGGGTGGGCTCCAGCAGCTGGAGGTACGAGGCGCCGCCGTCGTCCGTCCCGTTGATCTTCAGCATCGCCTCGCGCACCCCCTGCTCCTCGTTGACCTCGCTGTGGAAGACCTCGAAGCCGTAGGTGCTGCGGTAGAACTCGACGGTCCGGTCCAGGTCGAAGCAGGCGATGCCGATGTGGTCGATACGGGTCAGCACGGTGGGTCCTCCGGGAGCGGTCGCGGTCAGGTGGCCACCAGTGCAGCGCATCGGGGTTCGACGGCGCCAGAGCCCGCCGTGCGAGCCTGCTCACACGGCGTGCCGGATTCCGCACCCGCGAAACTTCACCCACGGCGTGCTGACACGGTGTTGACTGGGGAGTGCCAGTGCTGCTGATCACACCGCCGCTGCGGTGACGCACGGGTTACGGGTCAGTACATTGAGCGGCATCCCCACACGCCCCCAGCCTCCGGCCCGGGGGACCCCCACCTGGCCTTGACGCGCGAAGGGGCTCGTCTCATGACTACTTCAGTGATCGTCGCCGGTGCCCGAACCCCGATGGGCCGCCTGCTCGGCTCGCTCAAGGGCTTCTCCGGCGCCGATCTCGGCGGATTCGCCATCAAGGCCGCCGTGGAGCGGGCGGGCATCTCCGCCGAGCAGGTCCAGTACGTGATCATGGGTCAGGTGCTGCAGGCGGGCGCGGGCCAGATCCCGGCCCGGCAGGCGGCCGTCAAGGCCGGCATCCCGATGAACGTGCCCGCACTGACCATCAACAAGGTCTGCCTGTCGGGCCTGGACGCCATCGCGCTCGCCGACCAGCTGATCCGCGCGGGCGAGTTCGACATCGTGGTGGCCGGCGGCCAGGAGTCGATGACCAACGCCCCGCACCTGCTGCCCAAGTCCCGCGAGGGCTACAAGTACGGTGCGGTCGAGCTGCTCGACGCGATGGCCCACGACGGCCTCACCGACGCGTACGAGAACATCCCGATGGGCGAGTCCACCGAGAAGCACAACACCCGCCTGGGCATCGGCCGCGAGGTGCAGGACGAGATCGCCGCGCGCTCCCACCAGCGGGCCGCCGCGGCGCAGAAGAACGGCCTCTTCGAGGCGGAGATCGTGCCGGTGGCCATCCCGCAGCGCAAGGGCGAGCCGGTCCTCTTCAGCCAGGACGAGGGCATCCGCGCGGACACCACCGTGGAGGGCCTGGCCAAGCTGCGTCCCGCCTTCGCCAAGGACGGCACGATCACGGCCGGCACCTCCTCGCAGATCTCCGACGGCGCCGCCGCCGTGATCGTGATGAGCAAGGCCAAGGCCGAGGAGCTGGGCCTGACCTGGCTGGCCGAGATCGGTGCGCACGGCAACGTGGCCGGGCCGGACAACTCGCTGCAGTCGCAGCCGTCCAACGCCATCAGGCACGCGGTGGCCAAGGAGGGCATCGCGGTCGAGGACCTCGACCTGGTCGAGATCAACGAGGCGTTCGCAGCCGTCGCCCACCAGTCGATGAAGGACCTCGGCATCACCGAGGAGAAGGTCAACGTCAACGGCGGCGCCATCGCCCTCGGCCACCCGATCGGCATGTCCGGTGCCCGGATCGTGCTGCACCTGGCGCTCGAACTGCAGCGCCGTGGCGGCGGGGTGGGCGCGGCGGCGCTGTGCGGCGGCGGCGGCCAGGGCGACGCCCTGATCGTCAGGGTTCCGCAGGCCTGACCGTCCGACGTAGCGTCGGGGCTGCCGGCCGGCACCAGCGGCCGGCGGCCCCGCCCGCCTGCGGCCACCCGCCGGTGGCGGACCGTGGCCGAGGTCGTGAGCGAGGAGCAGACACTGATGGTCGATGTGCCGACGCTGGTCGAACAGGCCCGGGAGGGCCGGCCGCGCGCCGTCGCCCGGCTGATCACGCTGGTGGAGAACGCCGCTCCCCAGCTGCGCGAGGCGATGGCCGCACTCGCCCCGTACACCGGGCAGGCGTACACGGTCGGGCTGACCGGCTCGCCCGGGGTGGGCAAGTCCACCTCCACCTCCGCGCTGGTCTCCGCCTACCGGCGGCTCGGCAAGCGGGTCGGAGTGCTGGCGGTCGACCCCTCCTCGCCGTTCTCCGGCGGGGCGCTGCTCGGCGACCGGGTGCGGATGCAGGAGCACGCCACCGACCCCGAGGTGTTCATCCGCTCGATGGCCACCCGGGGCCACCTCGGCGGCCTCTCCTGGGCCGCTCCGCAGGCCCTGCGCGTGCTGGACGGCGCCGGGTGCGAGGTCATCCTGGTGGAGACGGTGGGCGTCGGCCAGTCCGAGGTGGAGATCGCCGCGCAGGCGGACACCTCGGTCGTCCTGCTGGCCCCCGGCATGGGCGACGGCATCCAGGCCGCCAAGGCCGGAATCCTGGAGATCGGCGACGTCTTCGTCGTCAACAAGGCCGACCGGGACGGTGCGGACGCCACCGCCCGGGAGCTCAACCACATGCTCGGCCTCGGCGAGGCCCGCGAGCCCGGTGACTGGCGGCCGCCGATCGTCAAGACCGTCGCGGCCCGCGGCGAGGGCGTGGACGAGCTGGTCGAGGCGCTGGAGAAGCACCGCGCCTGGCTGGCCGAGACCGGCGAGCTGGCCGTCCGGCGCCGCCGCCGGGCGGCCGACGAGATCGAGGCCATCGCGCTGGCCGCGCTCCGGGCCCGGATCGGCGACCTGCACGGCGACCGGCACCTGGACGCGCTCGCCGAACGGGTCGCCGCCGGCCGGCTCGACCCCTACGGGGCGGCCGACCAGCTGGTCTCGGGGCTGACGGGCGCCTGAGCCCACCGCGGCGGCACCAAGCCGCCGGACCCACCGGGGCGCACGGGCCGGCGTCCGCGCACCGTCCCGGGGTCGCGGGCCGCCGGCCGGGTCAGGCCCGGCCGCGGAGGGCGCGGAGGTGTTCGGCGATGGGGGCGAGCGCGGCGTACATCGCGTCGATCTGCTCGGGGCTGAGCCGGTCGATGAAGTGGTGGCGCACGCTGCGGACGTGGTCCGGGGCGACCTTCTGCATGGTCTCCCAGCCCAGTTCGGTCAGGTGCGCGTAGAGGCCGCGGCGGTCGCCGGGACAGTCCTGGCGGAGGACCAGGCCGGCGCTCTCCATCCGGGTGATCTGGTGCGAGAGTCGGCTCTTGGACTGGAGGGTGGCGGTGGCCAGGTCGGTCATCCGCATCCGCCGGTCGGGGGACTCGGAGAGGACGACCAGGATCTCGTAGTCGTTGCTGGCCAGGTTGTGCGGCTGGAGTTCGCGACCCAGTTGGTAGTCCAGGAGCTTGGCCACCTCCAGATGGGCACGCCAGAACTGCTGCTCCTTGGCGGAGAGCCAGGGGGTCTCCTCCTCACCGAGGGGGGAGGAGGAGACCGCGGTGTCGGGGCTGTGCATGTCCATGGGACAAGCATAGCCGAGGTTGTTAAATGTTGTACAAACTTATAAGTACTCTTAGAAGTGCTGGGGGTCAGAGCCCGAACCGTCGGCCCAGGTCACCGAGGTTGCCCAGGTTGCCCAGTCCGGGGATGTTGGGCAGTTGCTGCCCGCCGTGTCCGGGCTGCTGCGGCACCCCGCCGCCGGGCACCCCGGGCTCGCTCTCCACGACGCCCACCGAGCGCTCGGCCATCAGCGTCTCGCTGGACTGCAGCAGGACCTGCCCGGCCCCGATGAACTCGAACTGGTGCTCCTCGCCGGAGGCCCCGCCGATCCCGGTCAGGTGCCGGATGCCGCCGAGCACCCCGTGCAGGTAGCTGTGGTCGTAGTGGTGGCAGGGGGCCGGGCAGTCCGCCCAGCCGACCAGCGCCTGCGGGTCGACCCGGATCGGCGGCTCCACGAAGTGCACCGGCCCGTTGGAGGCGGCGACGAACTTGCCGGTGCCGATCAGGGTGAGGAACCCGGGGATGATCGACTGCTTGAGGGCCAGCGAGGGCTCGAAGGCCAGCAGGTTGCCGGACCGGACCGTCAGGTTGCCGTTCTCCAGGTCGTAGGAGTTCAGGTCGAACGCCCGGTCGGCCAGCAGCAGCTTGCCCCGGCCCTCGGCCACCACCCAGTCGGCGGCGTGCAGCGGGGAGTTGAAGTTCTGCTCCAGCACCCGGTCGAGCACGCCCCGGCCGATGCCGGAGAAGCGGATGTCGCCGTAGTAGGCGACCATCTTGCCCTTCTGCAGGTAGTACGGACCGTTGAGGTCCACCGAGAAGGCGTACGGGTTGACGTTGTCGTTGACGGGCAGGCTGTGCATGTCGTGCACCACCGGGCCGCCGCCGTTCTGCTGCGGCAGCGGCGCCGGCGCCCCCGGAGGTGCGGGCGGCATCGGCGGCAGCTGCATGCCGGGCTGGGTCGGCTGGTACGACTGCTGGTACTGCTGCTCGGAGTAGGGCTGCTGGTAGGGCTGCTGCGGGTAAGGCTGCTGTCCGTACGGCTGCTGTCCGTAGGGCTGCTGGGGAGGGTAGGACATCAGAGCTTCTCCTCGCTCGCCTGCACGAACACCGTGCCGTGTCCGGACAGCTCCAGCTGGAACGCCTCGCCGGAGCCGCGTCCGATCATGTCGCGCCAGCCGAGCGCGGAGGACAGCTTGTTGCGCACGTCGCCGCGGTGCGCCACGTACGCCTGCGGATCCACGTGGACCGGCTGGCCCTGGACGACGGGCAGCTCGATCACGCCGCCGTGGGCCATCACCGCGACCGAGCCCTGACCGGTCAGCTGGGTGGTGAACAGGCCCTGGCCGGTCACCTGGCCGCGCACGATGCCCATCACGCCGCCCTGGGCGCCCATGAACATGGTGGACTGCTGGAGCGAGCCCTCGAAGGCGAGCAGCCGGTCGGCCTCCACGTAGAGGGTGTCGCCGGCCAGGTCGATCACGTGGACATGGTGGCCGCCGTGGCCGAACATCACGCTGCCCTGGCCCTCGACGGTCATCAGCGGGGTGTCCTCGTTGGCCACCCGGCGTCCGATCATCGACATCACGCCGCCCTGGCCGCCCATCAGGTTGGGCTTGAAGGTGACGTCGCCGGTGTAGGCGATCATCGCGCCGCGCTGGCTGAACAGCCGCTGGCCGGGGAGGACCCGGGCCTCGACCATCTTGTTGTTGATCTTCGTGAAGGGCATCAGACGTCCCCTCCGAAGGTGGTCTTCTCGGAGGGCTGGACGTAGACCAGGCCCTCGCCGGTGAACTCGACCTGCATCGCCTCGCCGCCGCCCTCGCCGATCAGAGTGGTCCAGCCGGCACCCGACTTCAGGTGCCGGCTGAGGTTGCCGGTGTGCGCGACGTACGCACCCGGGTCCACCCGCAGCGGGGTGCCCTGGGTGACCCGCAGGATTATCGCCGGGCCGTTGGAGGTGAGCGCCGCCCAGCCGCTGCCCTCGACCTTGGTGGTGAACAGGCCGTTGCCCGAGGCCATCCCGTTGAGGCCGGTGAAGCTGGTGCCGGTGTGCAGCGAGGCCTCGGTGCAGAGCAGGTTGTCCGACTCGACGTACAGCGTCTCGCCGTTCAGGCGCACCAGGTTGACCTCGGTCGCCTTGTCGGCGAAGTAACAGGTGCCCTGCCCCTTCACCTCCATGACCGTCATCTGCTCGCCCGTCAGGCGGCGGGCGACCATGCCGCGCAGGCCGTCACCGCCGCCGGTGAGCTTCTTGAAGTTCATCTGGCCGGTGTACGCGACCATCGAGCCGTTACGGGCCTTCACCGAGTCGCCCGCCATGTCTACGGCGAGCACCTTGGAGCCCTGAAGTCGAAACTGTGCCACCGCCCGAATGTAGCGGTCGCGGGCCGTCCCGGTCAGCAGGCACCGGTGAACCGGTACGCAGCTGGGACGAAACGGAGATTCAGACCGTCGCGTGCGCCGCCCCGGCCGACTGCTCGACCTCCAGCAGCGAGGCCGAGTGCCGCTCCGCCTCGAACGCCACCACACCGCCGCGCAGCCCGAACAGCCGCTTGGAGAGCAGGATCCACAGCACCGCGAGGATGTTCAGCACCAGGGTGCAGATCTTCAGCACGCTGACGTGCTCGGTCAGCTCGTACACCTCCAGCGGGAGGAACGCGGCGGTGGCCACCACGGTCAGGTACTCGGCCCAGCGGCGGCCCACCCAGAGGCCGTACGCCTCGACGATCTCGATCAGCGCGTACGCCAGCAGCGCGCCCGCGACGATCAGCAGGGTGCTGTGCTTGTAGTCGAACGTCTTGCGGATGCTGTCCACGATGGGGGAGTGCTCGAGGTCCCAGTGGAAGTGGTCCGTGACCGGCTTGAAGACGGTCAGGTTCTCGTTGAACAGGTCCTTCACGGCGTCCTGGCTGTTGGAGAACTTCCACACCGCCCAGGCGACCAGGACGATCAGTATGCCCCGCAGCAGTCGCTCGATCGCCAGGAAGCGGATGATGAACAGGTCGCGCAGCGCCTTGCCACGCGGCACCAGCGGCGCCTCGTCGGCCGGGCCCGAGCCGTGCGGTGCGCCGAGCGAGAAGTCCCCGCAGCGCAGGCAGCGCCAGGCATCGCCGAGCGCGGTCTGCGCGTGCAGCCGCTCCCGCAGGGCGGGCTCGGTGGGGGCGTAGGTGGTGTGGCCGCGCCGGGAGCAGGTCCGGCGGTTCCAGTCGATGGTGAACAAGGTCTTTCCCCCGCGATCTTCGCCGGCCTGACCGTCAGACCGTGCGGCAGCAGGATAGGACCTCGGAGCGACGGCGGGGGCACGCCCCCGCGGGGGTGCGTGCCGAGGGTTCACCCCGCCCGGGGGCCGGATGTCGGGTCGGTGATAATGGGCTGGCGGCTTGTGCGTCCGTTCACAAGCCCGCCCGCCGACCCCCGATCATGAGGTATCCATCGTGAAGAGCAGCGCCGTCCACCGCCTGCGCCTTGTCTCCGGCCCCGAGGGCCTCTCCTTCCTGCTGTTGCTGGTCTGCTCGGTGCTGAAGCGGACCACCAGCTTCAACGCCGTGCCGGTGATGGGCATGGTCCACGGCGTGCTCTTCATCCTGTACGTGGTCTTCCTGGTGCTCGCCGCCCAGCAGCAGCGCTGGCCGGCCAAGCGCAGCGCGCTGCTCTTCGTCCTGTCGGTGCTCCCGACCGGCGGTTTCTTCGCCGAGCGGATGCTGGCCAGGGAGGAGCGCGGCGAGCAGGCCGTGCCCGCCACCGCCTGACGCCCGACACCTGACGTCGGAGGTCTGATGCCGGACGCAGCCGGGCCCCTCTCCCGCGGGAGAGGGGCCCGGCTGCGCTGTTACCGGGGCGGGAGCGTCAGTTGACGTTCACGGCCGTCCAGGCGGCCGCGACCGCCTTGTACTCGGCGGAGCCGGTGCCGCCGTACAGGTCGGAGGCGGCCTTCAGGGTGCCGGTGCGGGCGGACTTGTAGTTGGTGGTGGAGGTGAAGTAGGTGGTCAGCGCGCGGTACCAGATCTGCAGGGCCTTGTCGCGGCCGATGCCGGCGACGGCGGCGCCGTTGTAGGTCGGGGAGTTGTAGCTGACCCCGTTGACCACCTTCGCGCCGCTGCCCTCGGACAGCAGGTAGAAGAAGTGGTTGGCGACCCCGGACGAGTAGTGGACGTCCAGGTTGCCGACGCCGGAGGACCAGTAGTCGGCGGAGGCGCCGTCCTTGGACGGCTTGTCCATGTAGCGGAGCGGCGTGCCGTCCCCGTTGATGTTGATCAGCTCGCCGATCAGGTAGTCCGGCTTGTCGGCGGGCAGGTTGGCGTACCACTCGACGCCGGTGCCCATGATGTCCGAGGTGGCCTCGTTCAGGCCGCCGGACTCGCCCGAGTAGTTGAGGCCGGCGGTGTTGGAGGTGACGCCGTGGCTCATCTCGTGGCCGGAGACGTCGAGCGCGGTCAGCGGGTGCGTGTTGCCGGTGCCGTCGCCGTACGTCATGCAGAAGCAGCTGTCGTCCCAGAACGCGTTCACGTAGTTCTTGC
The DNA here is from genome assembly GCF_042264695.1 of Kitasatospora sp. NPDC056138. Classification (NCBI taxonomy): domain Bacteria; kingdom Bacillati; phylum Actinomycetota; class Actinomycetes; order Kitasatosporales; family Streptomycetaceae; genus Kitasatospora; species Kitasatospora sp. NPDC056138. The sequence continues at coordinate 184,838 of NZ_JBHJVK010000003.1, forward strand.
CGTAGTGGACGCGGCTGTAGGCGCCGACCCCGTCGTTGCGGATGCCGTTGCGGCCGAAGGTGTTCTTGTAGAAGTCCCAGGTGACGGCGGCGCCGAACTGGGCGTCCACGGCGGCGGACTGGGTGTTGGAGGCCAGCCCGTTGCCCCAGCTGTTGGTGGAGTTGGTGTAGAGCGTGCCGTTGCCCGAGGTCTTGCCCGAGAGGTTGGTGGTGTACTGGCCGCCGCGGGTGGCGTCCTTCAGCTGGTAGGTGCTGCCGCTCTGGTTGGTGGTCAGCGGCACGGTGCCGACGAAGACGCCCTTGCCGGTGCCGGTCGCGTTCGCGGTCTGGATGTCCTCGTGGGTGGAGAGCACCTCGCCGCTGGCGGCGTCGGTGACCAGCTGCTGGCGGCTCGGGGTGCCGTCGGCGCGCATGCCCTCGACGGTCGTCCGGTAGGCCAGGCGCGGGGCGCCCGAGGAGGCCCAGACGACCAGCTTGGCCTGGCTGCTCTTGTCGACCGAGGTCAGCGCGGCGTCCTCGGAGTCCGCGGCGCCGATGGTGGCCTTCACCGAGCCGGTCGCCTTGGCGGCGGCCTGGTCGGCGGAGAGCTTCGGGGTGAGGCTGGGCAGCGCGAGCTTGCCCTCGATCGCGCGGTCCACGGACTGGATCCGGCCCTTGGCGTCCTGGTGCACGACCAGGTCGCCGCCGATCACCGGCAGCCCGCCGAGGGTGCGCTCGTAGCGCAGGTGGCGGGTGCCGTTCGCGTCGACGACGGCGTCCTTGGCGACCAGCTTCTCCTGGCTGCCCAGGCCCAGGGCCTTGGCGGTGGCCGAGGACTGGGAGTCGGCGAGGGCGATCAGCTCGGTGTGCTGCTGACCGGCGAAGGTCCCGGCGGCCGGAGAGGGGCTGGCCTGCGCGGTCCCGGCGCTGACCTGGATCGCTCCGGCGAGGATCACCGAGGCGGAGAGAACGGCTCCGACTGTCAGCTTTCGCTTCACGTACGGTTCCTTCCGGTTCAACCGCTGCTTCGCGGTCGCGCCTCGCTCCGGGGCACCGGGGTTAGTGCCTGCTGGGGCGGAAACGGGCGCTGACGTGCTGCTCCGTGCGGTCTGCCGGCATCGGCCGGAGTGGTGGGGCGGCCGGTGCCGGGTACGGGGCTGGCCAGAAGCATGACAATCGAACTGATGAAATGACAGGTCTGGGGCAATAATTGGCAAACTCCCGCCAACGTGCGCCCATACATCTGTGTTGAGCATGTGTCAGATACATGACGCGACGGGGTCGGGCGGCGGGCCGGCGGGTGGGTTCCGGCCCGAACGGAGCCGGAGGCGAGCCGGAAGCGGGTCGGAGTGGTGGCCGAATTCGCCTAACGCCGTTCGCTGGGTGGCACATTGCCGCAATATTGTGAACGTTTGATGTCCTGGTATGTCCACATGCTGGGATGGCGGGATTTCGCCAGCACACCCTCTTGTTCGCCGCCCGGACCGGCTGCTAGCCGCCGCCACCCCCTTCCGGGGGCACAACGCACAGCAGCCGGGCTCCCGTTGGACGGGAACCCGGCTGCCGGTTCGGCTGCCCGAGGGGCGGAGCGTCAGTTGACGTTCACGGCCTTCCAGGCGGCGGCGACGCGCTTGTACTCGGTGGAGCCGGTGCCGCCGTACAGGTCGGCCGTCGCCTTCAGGGTCGCGACGCGCGCGCCCTGGTAGTTGGTGGTCGACGTCATGTAGACGGTCAGCGCCCGGTACCAGACCTGGAGGGCCTTGTTGCGGCCGATGCCGGCCACCGGCACGCCGTCGTAGGTCGGGGAGTTGTAGCTGACGCCGTTGACGCTCTTCGCGCCGCTGCCCATGGACAGCAGGAAGAAGAAGTGGTTGGCGACGCCGGACGAGTAGTGGACGTCCAGGTTGCCGACGCCGGAGGACCAGTAGTCGGCGGAGGCGCCGTCCTTGGACGGCTTGTCCATGTAGCGGAGCGGCGTGCCGTCCCCGTTGATGTCGATCTTCTCGCCGATCAGGTAGTCCGGCTTGTCGGCGGGCAGGTTGGCGTACCACTCGACGCCGGTGCCCATGATGTCCGAGGTGGCCTCGTTCAGGCCGCCGGACTCGCCCCAGTAGTTGAGGCCCGCGGTGTGCGAGGTCACGCCGTGGCTCATCTCGTGGCCCGCGACGTCCAGGGCGGTCAGCGGGTGCGTGTTGCCCGCGCCGTCGCCGTACGTCATGCAGAAGCAGCTGTCGTCCCAGAACGCGTTCACGTAGTTCTGCCCGTAGTGCACGCGGCTGTAGGCGCCGACCCCGTCGTTGCGGATGCCGTTGCGGCCGAAGGTGCTCTTGTAGAAGTCCCAGGTCGCCGCGGCGCCGAACTGGGCGTCCACGGCGGCGGACTGGCCGTTGGCGACCTGCCCGCTGCCCCAGCGGTTGTCCAGGTCGATGTACTGCGTGCCCTGGCCGGAGGTGCCGTTCTTCAGCGTGGTGGTGTACTGGTTGCCGCGGGTGGGGTCCTTCAGCTGGAACCACGTCTTGTACGGCGTGGTGGTCAGCTTCACGGAGCCGTCGAACACACCCCGGCCGGTGCCGGCCGCACCGGCGGTCTGGATGTCCTCGTGGGTGGAGAGCACCTCGCCGCTGGCGGCGTCGGTGACCAGCTGCTGGCGGCTCGGGGTGCCGTCGGCGCGCACGCCCTCGACGGTCGTCCGGTAGGCCAGGCGCGGGGTGCCCGAGGAGGCCCAGACGACCAGCTCGGCCCGGCCGGTGCTGCCGACCTCCTTGAGGGCCGCGGTGTCCTCGTCCTTGGTGATGCCCACGGTGGCCTTCACCGCGCCGGTCGCGTTGGCGGCGGCCTTGGCGGCGGAGAGCTCCGGGGTGAGGCTGGGCAGCGCGAGCTTGGCCTCGACCGCGCGGTCCACGGACTGGATCCGGCCCTTGGCGTCCTGGTGCACGACCAGGTCGCCGCCGATCACCGGCAGCCCGCCGAGGGTGCGCTCGTAGCGCAGGTGGCGGGTGCCGTCGGCGTCGACGACGGCGTCCTTGGCGACCAGCTTCTCCTGGCTGCCCAGGCCCAGGGCCTTGGCGGTGGCCGAGGACTGGGAGTCGGCGAGAGCGATCAGCTGGGCGGGCTGCTGAGCGGTCACCGCGTCATCGGCGGTGAAGGGCAGCGCCTGCGCCGTCCCGGAGCTGACCTGGATGGCCGCGGCGAGGACCGCCGAGGCGGAGAGGACGGCGCTGAGCTTTCGCTTCAACTAGGGATTCCTTCCATGTCAACCGCCGATGCGCGGTTGTGCCGCGTTCCGGGGCACCAGGGATTGGCGCCGACTGGGGCGAAACGGGCGTGAGGTGTGTGCTGCTCCGTGCGGTCGGGAGACGGCGACCGAAGTGGTGGGGCGGCCGGTGCCGTGCGGAACAGGCGGCATGACCGGACATGCCGATGGAGTGACAAATATTTAGCAGGAGTTGGCGGAAAAGCGCCATGTCATTACGGTGTGATGGGTCCTGAAAGAGCATCAGATTGCCGGATGAATCGGGCATATCACCGACCCGGCATGGCGGCTTTTGAACAAATCGAGACCTTGCGGTCGGCGAATTCGAGCAACTGGGATCTTCGGGTGCGGGATCGGCGCGGAAATGCACAGGCCCTATGTCCCGGTTTGTGATGGCGGCCGGCCCCCGGGCCGGGCGGGCCGTCCATCATCGTGGACACCCGAGACCTGCGTCCGGGCCCGCCGGTACGGTGGTGAGGTGGCCAAGCCCCTAGCTCTCGACTTCGACCCGATCGCCCGCGCCGACGAACTCTGGACCCGTCGCTGGGGAAGTGTCCCCGCCATGGCGGCGATCACCTCGGTGATGCGCGCGCACCAGATCCTGCTCTCCCGGGTGGACGCGGTGGTCAGACCGTTCGGGCTGACGTTCGCCCGGTACGAGGCGCTGGTGCTGCTCACGTTCAGCCGGACCGGCGAGCTCTCGCTCTCCAAGATCGGCGAGCGGCTGATGGTCCACCCGACCAGCGTCACCAACACCATCGTCCGGCTGGAGGGCGCCGGCCTGGTCTCCCGCCGTCCCAATCCGCTGGACGGCCGGGGGGTGCTCGCGACGATCACCGAGCGCGGCCGGGCCGTGGTCGAGGAGGCCACCCGGGCGCTGATGGCGATGGACTTCGGCCTGGAGGGCTACGACGAGGACCAGTGCGAGCAGGTGTTCGAGCTGCTCAGGCCGCTGCGGGTGGCAGCTGGGGACTTCGCCCCGCCCACGGAGTAGGGGTGCCGCAAATACCCCCGAAGCGGGCGGTTACCCTCGATGGCATGAAGCAGAGTGTGCTGACCCGCTACCGGACGATGGCCTATGTCACGGGCGTCCTCCTGATCCTGCTGACCCTCGGCGTGATCGCCAAGTACGTGCTCGGCATCTCGGGCGCGGCCGGCTTCACCACCGCCGCCGGCATCGCGCACGGCTGGCTGTTCGTCGTCTACGTGGTGCTCGCCTTCGACCTGGGCACCAAGGCGAAGTGGCCGATCGGCAAGCTGGTCTGGGTGCTGCTGGCCGGCACGATCCCGACCGCGGTCTTCTTCGTCGAGCGCAAGGTCTCCCGCGAGGTGGCGCCGCTGGTCGCCACCCCGGAGCCGGTCGGCGCCTGACCGCCTCGACCAGGGGCGCCCCCTCCCGTAGCGGAGGGGGCGCCCCTTCGCGTCTCCGCTCCCGGGGCGGGTCGGCCATCGACAGATAGTAGGACGTCCGAGTAAATTGGTAGGACGTCCTACTAGCTGTGTCGTCCCCACACGGTGGCGGCCGTACGGAGTGGAGTTCGGAGTCGATGGACGCCGACGAGATCGAGGCCGGCCGCCGGCGCTGGCAGCAGCGGTACGACAAGGCGCGCAAGCGCGACGCGGACTTCACCACCCTGAGCGGCGAGGAGGTGGAGCCGGTCTACGGCCCGCCCGCCGGGCAGCCGTACGAGGGGTTCGAGCGGATCGGCTGGCCCGGGGAGTACCCCTACACCCGCGGCCTGCACCCCACCGGCTACCGCGGCCGGACGTGGACGATAAGGCAGTTCGCCGGGTTCGGTAACGCCCAGCAGACCAACGAGCGCTACCGGATGATCCTGGAGGCCGGCGGCGGCGGCCTCTCGGTCGCCTTCGACATGCCGACCCTGATGGGCTACGACTCCGACGACGGCAAGTCGCTCGGCGAGGTCGGCCACTGCGGTGTCGCCATCGACTCCGCCGCCGACATGGACGTGCTCTTCAACGGCATCCCGCTCGGCGAGGTGACCACCTCGATGACGATCAGCGGCCCGGCCGTCCCGATCTTCTGCATGTACCTGGTCGCCGCCGAGCGCCAGGGCGTCGACCCGGGCGTGCTCAACGGCACCCTGCAGACCGACATCTTCAAGGAGTACATCGCGCAGAAGGAGTGGCTCTTCGCCCCCGAGCCGCACCTGCGCCTGATCGGCGACCTCATGGCGTACTGCGCCGCCAACATTCCGGCCTACAAGCCGCTCTCGGTCTCCGGCTACCACATCCGCGAGGCCGGGGCGACGGCCGCGCAGGAGCTCGCCTACACCCTGGCGGACGGCTTCGGCTACGTGGAGCTGGGCCTCTCCCGGGGCCTGGACGTGGACGTCTTCGCGCCCGGACTCTCGTTCTTCTTCGACGCCCACCTGGACTTCTTCGAGGAGATCGCCAAGTTCCGCGCCGCCCGCCGGATCTGGGCCCGCTGGATGCGCGACCGCTACGGCGCCAAGACCGACAAGGCCCAGTGGCTGCGGTTCCACACCCAGACCGCAGGTGTCTCGCTCACCGCCCAGCAGCCGTACAACAACGTGGTGCGCACGGCGGTCGAGGCGCTCTCGGCGGTCCTCGGCGGCACCAACTCGCTGCACACCAACGCGCTGGACGAGACCCTCGCGCTGCCCTCCGAGCAGGCCGCCGAGATCGCGCTGCGGACCCAGCAGGTGCTGATGGAGGAGACCGGCGTCGCCAACGTCGCCGACCCGCTGGGCGGCTCCTGGTACGTCGAGGCGCTCACCGACCGGATCGAGGCCCAGGCCGAGGCGATCTTCCAGCGCATCCTCGACAAGGCCACGGCCGACCACCCGATCGGGCCGATGACCTCCGGCATCCTGCGCGGCATCGAGGAGGGCTGGTTCACCGGCGAGATCGCCGAGGCCGCCTTCCAGTACCAGCAGGCGCTGGAGAAGGGCGAGAAGCGCGTGGTCGGCGTCAACTGCCACCCCGGCAGCGTCACCCCCGAGCTGGAGATCCTCCGGGTCAGCCACGAGGTCGAGCGCGAGCAGGTCCGGGTGCTCGGTGCCCGCAAGGCCGCCCGCGACGAGGCCGCGGTCCGGGCCGGACTGGACGCCATGCTCGACGCCGCCCGGTCCGGGGAGAACATGATCCCGCCGATGCTCGCCGCGATCCGCGCGGAGGCCACCCTCGGTGAGATCTGCAACGCCCTCCGCGCCGAGTGGGGCGTCTACCGGGAGACCGCGGCCTTCTAGCGGCCTTCCGGTGACCCTGCAACGGCCTTCCGGCGCTCCGGTGGCGCCCGGGGCGGCTTGCCGGAGTGGTCGCAGGGCTCCTCGGCGGCGCGGGCAACCGCGCCGCCACAGGGCCCTGCGGCCGCCGTCGGGCCGCCGTCGGGCCGCCGTCAGGCCGACGGCAGCGTGAGGCGGAAGAGCGCGCCGCCACCCGGGGCGGCCTCGGCGGTGAGGTCGGCCCCGTGGGCACGGGCGATCTGGCGGGCCATGGCCAGCCCCAGGCCCGAGCCGGGCAGGGCACGTGCGGCGGAGGCGCGGTAGAACCGGTCGAAGACGTACGGGAGGTCCTCCGGCGCGATGCCTGGGCCGTGGTCGCGGACGGTCAGCCGCCGATCGGTCAGCGTCACCTCCACCGGCCCGCCCGGCGGGCTGAACTTCGCCGCGTTGTCCAGCAGGTTGCCCACCAGCCGCACCAGCCGGGCGGGCACCCCGGGCAGCGTCGGGTCACCCTGCGGGGCGTACTCGAAGGCGACGGCGGGCCAGTGGCCCCGGGCGGTCTCCACGCAGTGCGCCACCAGCGGGCCGAGCCGGACCAGTTCGACCAGGGCCTGCGGCTCCTCGTCCCTGGCCAGTTCGATCAGGTCGTTCACCAGGCCGGTCACCTCGCGCAGCTGGCGCTGCAGACCGGCCGTCGCCCGCGCCCGCTGCTCGGGCGTCAACCGGTCCGTCCTGGCGAGCAGTTCGGCATTGGTGCGGAGCGCCGTGAGTGGGGTGCGCAGCTCGTGCGAGGCGTCCGCGACCAGCCGCCGCTGGGCGGTCACCGACTGCTCCAGCTCGCCCAGCATCGCGTTGAACGCCCCTGCCAGGCGGGTCACTTCATCCGCACCGGCATCCCGGCCGCCGCGTCGGCCGCGCGCGTCGGGCAGGTCGATCCGTACGGTCGCGTCCCGGGTGGCCGCGATCCGCTCGGCGGTCGCGGTCAGGCGGGCGACCGGTGCCAGGCCGGTGCGGGCGGCGGCGTAGCCGAGGACCCCGGCGAGCAGGACGCCGGCCCCGGCGACCACGGCCATCAACTCCCCGGCCTGCCGGACGCCCTGCTGGACGGCGTCCGAGCGCAGCGCCACCTGTACGGCGGTGCCGGACCCGAACCGGGTGGTCAGCATCCGGGCCGGGTGACCGCTCACCGTGATGGCGCTGTAGTAGCCGCCGCGCTGTCCGGCCGCGACCGCCCGGGTGGCGGGGGTGACCGGGAGGAAGTACGGCGCGGCCGGGTCCGCGGCCGGTTCGGCCGGCACGATCTGGGTGCAGGCGGGCGCCGCCAGGTAGCCGCACTCGGCGTAGAGCACCTGCGGGCCCTGCCCCCGGTTCTGCTGCTGGACCAGGGTGGCGTGCTGGGTCAGCTGGAGGTCGAGCTGGTGCACCAGCTCGTAGCGCATGATGCTGAATCCGGCCGCGCAGACGCCCAGCGTGACCAGGGCGACCGCCGTCGAGGTGGCCAGCGCCAGCCGGGTGCGCAGCGGCCTTCGGCGGCGCCAGCGGGCGTGCCGGGAGTGCGGCTCGCCGGCTCCCGGGGCGGGTTCGGCGGCCGTGCTCACGGCGCGTCCAGCCGGTAGCCGACGCCGTGCACGGTCTGCACCAGCCGGGGCTCGCCGGCCGCCTCCAGCTTGCGGCGCAGGTAACCGATGTACACCGCGAGCGAGTTGGAGTCCGGGCCGAAGTCCGCGCCCCAGACCCGCTCCATGATCAGCTCACGCGGCAGCACCTGCCCCGGGTTCTGCAGCAGCACCTCCAGGAGTGCGAACTCGGTCCGGGAGAACTCCAGTGCCCGGCCCGCCCGGCTGCCGGTGCGGCTGACCGGGTCGACCGTCAGATCGCCCAGCACGTAGCCCTGGTCGGGCACGGCGGGTGCGGCCCGGCGCAGCAGCGCGCGCAGCCGGGCGGTGAGCTCGTCCAGCGCGAAGGGCTTCACCAGGTAGTCGTCGGCGCCCGCGTCCAGTCCGTCCACCCGGTCGCTGACCGAGTCGCGGGCGGTGAGCACCAGGATCGGCGTACGGTCGCCGAGCGCCCGCAGCCGGCGGCAGACCGCCAGGCCGTCGAGCACCGGCATCATCAGGTCCAGCACCAGGGCGTCCGGCTGCCAGGCCGACAGCTCGGTCAGTCCGGCCAGGCCGTCGCCCGCACCCCGGACGGCGTACCCCGCGACCGCGAGGCCGTCCTCCACGGCGGCCCGCACCTCGGGGTCGTCGTCCACCACCAGGACCTTGGGCGTCCTACTGCTCTCGGGCACGCTGCTCATGGGGACAAGCCTCTCAAATGCGGCTATTAGAACTCTCTTAGGCCGACTCGCGACCGTCGAGGCCATGCGGACAACACACTTGTCGGTGGTCATCGGCGCCGGTGGCACCGGCGGCCACATCTACCCGGGCCTCGCCCTCGCCGAGGCGCTGCGCCGGGCCGACCCGGCGGCCGAGATCTCCTTCGTCGGAACCGAGCGCGGCCTGGAGACCAGACTGATCCCGGAGGCCGGCTACCGGCTGCACACCGTGGACATGATCCCCTTCGACGCCTCGCTGGGCCTCAGGCGCTACCTGCTGCCCGCGGCCCTGCTGAAGTCCGGCGCCCAGTGCAGGGAGATCCTGCGGAGCCAGGGAGCCCAGGTCGCGGTCGGGATGGGCGGCTACCCGAGCGCCCCGGTGATCGTCGGGGCCCGGATGGCCGGACTGCCCAGCGTGGTGCACGAGTCCAACGCCGTACCCGGCCGGGCCAACCGGTTCGCCGCCCGGCTCACCCCGCACCTCGCGCTCGCCTTCGACCGGACCAGGGAGCACCTGCCGCCCGGGACCCGGGCCGAGACGGTCGGCATGCCGCTGGTCGGCGCGCTCGCCGGACTCGACCGCTCCGCGCTGCGGGCCGAGGCCCGGGCCCGGCTCGGGGTGCCGCCCGGCGTCCAGCTGGTGCTGTTCAACGGTGGCAGCCTGGGTGCGGCCCGGCTCACCGAGGCAGCGGTCGGCCTCGCCGCACGCTGGCGCGGCCGCCCGGACCTCCGGTTGTTGATCAAGACCGGGCCCGCCGCGCTGGACGAGGTCCGGGCCAGGCTCGGTTCCTCGCCCGTCGCGCGGGCCGTGCCCTATCTGGACCGGATGGACCTCGCCTACGCCGCCGCGGACCTGGTGGTCTGCCGGGCGGGTTCGGCGACCGTCGCCGAACTGGCCGACATCGGCCTGCCCGCCGTCCTGGTCCCGTACCCGCACGCGCCGCACGACCACCAGACCCACAACGCCCGGGTGCTCGTCGACGCCGGCGCGGGCGTCCTGCTGCCCGACGGCGAGTGCACCACCGAGCGGCTCGCCTCGATCGTCGAACCGCTGCTGGCGGACCCGGCGCGGCTCGCCGCGATGGGCCGCGCCGCCGACCCCGGCACCCACGCCAGGGCGGCCGACCTGCTCGCCGCCAAGGTGCTCCGCACCATCGGCCGACCCACTTCTCTGATCGGGAGCACTGCATGAACGACTGGAACGGCAAGCGCGTACTCGTCACCGGCGCCGAGGGATTCATCGGCAGCACGCTGGTCGACCTGCTGGTGCGGCGCGGGGCGCGGGTGCGGGCCCTGGTGCACTACAAGCCGTACGCCGAGCGCGGCCACCTCGCCCGCCATCTCGCCGGGGGCGAGGTGGAGATGCTCGCCGGGGACGTCCGCGACGCCGGGCGGGTGCTGGACGCGGTGGACGGCTGCGACACGGTCTTCCACCTGGCCGCGCTGATCGGCATCCCGTACAGCTACCAGTCGCCCGAGGCGTACGTGCAGACCAACGTGGTCGGCACCCAGAACGTCGCCGCCGCCTGCCTGCGCCACGGCGCACGGCTGGTGCACACCTCCACCAGCGAGGTCTACGGCACCGCGATCACCGCGCCGATCAGCGAGCGGCACCCGCTGCAGCCGCAGTCGCCGTACTCCGCCTCGAAGATCGGCGCGGACATGGCGGCGCTCTCGTACTGGCACTCCTTCGAGCTGCCGGTCACCGTGGTCCGGCCGTTCAACACCTACGGCCCCCGGCAGTCCGCACGGGCCGTCATCCCGACCATCCTGGCCCAACTCCACTCCGGCGCGCGGGAGATCCGGCTCGGCTCGCTCACCCCGACCCGCGACTTCACCTACGCCACCGACACCGCCGAGGGCTTCCTGGCCGCCGCCGTCGCCGACCGCGCTCTCGGTGAGGTGCTCAACCTCGGTACCGGTACCGAGATCTCCATCGGCGACCTGGCCCGCTCGCTGATCGCCGCCTCCGGCAAGGACGCCGAGGTCGTCGTCGACCCCGGCCGCCTGCGCCCCACCGGCAGCGAGGTCGAACGCCTGCTCTCCGACAACACCAAGGCCCGTACCCTGACCGGCTGGCAGCCGCGGGTCACGTTGGAGGAGGGCCTCGCCGCCACCTCCCGCTGGATCGCCGACAACCTCGCCGCCTTCGCCCCCGGCCGCTACCAGGTCTGACCCTGGCCGGTTCCGGAGCGGTGCCGGGGGCGTCCCGGAACCGGCCCACGGCCGCCGCACGGAGTGTCGCGGTGAAACCCGGTCCGGTCTGGGCCGGGCCGGTCCGGACCGGCCGCCGGGGGCGGTGTCAGTGGTCGGCGGTGGCGGCGGCCTGGCCGAGGGGGCTCAGGAGCAGGGTGGTGAAGCGGTGGATCCAGTCGGGGGTGATGGGGTGGCCGCTGACCAGGACGCGGTGTTCGACGGTGCCCGCGATGGTGTCGAAGATGATGTCGATCTCCTCGGCGGCGGTGGCCTCGTCGAGGTCGGCGCCGAGTTCGCCGCGGGACTGGGCCTGCGCGCGGCCCTGTTGGACCAGGTACTTCTGCGGTTCGACGATGCGTTCACGGATGCGGCGGCGCAGCAGGTGGTCGCGGGAGCCCTCGGCGAACAGGGCGAGCAGGGCGGCCTGGGTCTCCGGGCGGGCCAGCAGGGCGGCGAACTGGGCGACCACGGCCTCGATGTCGGCGCGCAGGCTGCCGAGGTCGACCATCTCCAGCTCGTCGAAGAGGCTTGCGACCGCGTCGACCACGAGTTCGTTCTTGGACGGCCAGCGTCGGTAAAGGGTTGTCTTGGCGACGCCGGCCCGGACCGCGACATCACCCATGGTCAGTTTGCCCCAGCCGAGTTCGGCCAGGGCCTCCCTGGTGGCGTCGAGGATCGCCCGGTCGGCGGCCACACTGCGGGGACGGCCCTTGCCTCGTGGGGGCGCGGCCTGGTCCGGGGCAGCGGGCTGCTGGGTGGTGGGGGCCACCGAGCCTCCTTGCTTGGACCGGTCAGATGCGCGGTCATGCGATCTACCGGTGAGTAACGTGGGTGGGTCTGGTAACCGTAGCGACATGTCCACCCGGTGGCAGTGGACCGTGCGGGAAAGTGGGACAGCTCACGTCCCGAGATCCCGAGGGGGTCTTGCGGCACCGGGTCGGGGTGCAGTTACGCTACGACTCGTAGCGAAAGAGTGGCAACCACGCGCCTCGACCCCAGGGATCGGGCGGGCGCGCGGCGCGGGTGGGGATCCGCGCCGACTCTCAGCGGTACGGCAGCCGTCGGGCTGCACGGGAGGGGACTCCCGAAGGGGGCGGGGAAGCCGGTTCGGTGCGACCCATTCCGGCGGTTGGTGCACGTCACTCGTGCGGACGGGGGAGGATAGAGCCATGCAGCCACGGAATTCGTCTCTCAACAGCTCCGCCCTGCGTGGTGCGGTCGACCTCGCCGCAGTGAAGGCGGCCGGTGAGGCCGCGCAGAAGGCCGAGCAGGCCAGGGCCGAGCGCGCCCGCCAGAACGCCGCCGCCGAGGCGGCCGGGGTCGTCCCGCAGGGCGCGGCGTACCAGCTCGTCATCGATGTCACCGAGGAGACCTTCGAGTCCGAGGTCGTGCAGCGGTCGGCCGAGGTGCCGGTGGTCGTCGACTTCTGGGCCGAGTGGTGCGGCCCGTGCAAGCAGCTCAGCCCGATCCTGGAGCGGCTCGCCGAGGAGTACGCCGGCCGGATCGTGCTCGCCAAGATCGACGTGGACGCCAACCAGCTGATCGCCCAGCAGTTCGGCATCCAGGGCATCCCGGCCGTGATGGCCGTGGTCGCCGGTCAGCTCGTCCCGCTCTTCCAGGGCGCCGAGAACGAGGCCAACGTCCGCAAGATCCTGGACCAGCTGATCGCCGTCGCCGAGCAGCGCTTCGGCATCGTCGGCGGCTCGGGCGTCCCGGGCGGCGAGGCCCCCGTGGCCCCGTCGGCTCCGGAGGACCCGGCACTGGCCGCCGCGCACGACGCCCTCGACCGCGGTGACCTGGGCGGTGCCATCCAGGCGTACCAGAACGTCCTCGTCGACCAGCCCGGCAACACCGAGGCCAAGCTGGGCCTGGCCCAGGCTCAGCTGCTGCGCCGGGTCGAGGCGCTGGACCCGCAGGCGGTCCGCACGGCCGCCGCCACCGACCCGAAGAACGTCGCGGCCCAGCTGGAGGCCGCCGACCTGGACCTGGTCGGCGGGCACGTCGAGGACGCCTTCGGCCGGCTGGTCGACACCGTCGGCAGGACCTTCGGCGAGGACCGGGACACCGCCCGGCTCCGGCTGCTGGAACTGTTCGAGGTGATCGGCGCGGACGACCCCCGGGTGACGGCGGCACGCGGCGCGCTCGCCAGGGTGCTGTTCTGACGGGTCGTCAGCCCATCGGCCGGGACGGTCCGGTGGCACGGCGGGTGACCTGCGGTGTCGCTGGGGATTTGACGACAAAGCAGTCAAAAATTCCGAGCTTTATCAAATCTTGACAATGCCCCCTGGCGGTCACCTCTGGTGACCGCCAGGGGTGTTTCGTCCGTGTTTCCGGCAAATTTCACCGGCGTACACGCGCTCGATTGTCACTCTCCGTGTTGATTTTCCGGAGTTCATGATCAACAGCGACTGCTGTTGGATTACCCGTCAGTAATGAACCCCTTGTGCTTCGCCCGGGATTCAAGCACGATCAGCCACGCCCGGTCCCCTACGAGGGGATCCCCACCGGGCAGCCGAAGGCCCGGTCCTGAGGCTTGAGGGCAGGGGGGTGTCCGCGGATCCCACGCGCGGTTCCTGTCCTCCTCGCGGTCGCGCATCCCCGCGCGGTCGCTGGTTGTCGCTCGGGGGTGATCGCCGGTGTCGTCGGTCGTACCCGCTGTCGCGAAGACAGCCGGTGCCTGGAACGGGTGTGCCGTCATGACGGCCGAACCCGGGTCCGCCGATGCCCACGGCGCTCTCCGTTACCGAGGACGTAGCTCTCTCCCATCCCAGGCCCCGGACGGTGCCCGAAGCACCGGACGCGGTCGGAGATGTACGTCCTAGAAGGAGGACACGCATGTCCCAGACTTACGGCAAGACCCGCTGGAAGCGCTTCGCCCTGGTGATGGTCCCGAGCATCGCGGCCACCGCCGCGATCGGTGTCGGCCTGGCGAACAACGCGCTCGCCGCGTCGTTCAGCATCTCCGGACAGAAGTTCAAGGTCTACGCGGACGACCTGCAGGGCGACAACTTCGCCCAGTACGGCGATGTCCTCCACCACACCAACGACAAGGACCCGAACCCGAAGGCCCACGAGGCCGTCGCGGTGTCGACCTTCAGTCACGCGACCATCCAGCACCTGTGCCAGTCCGTCACCACCGACATCCCGCTGCTCGGCAAGTGGACCCTCCAGCTGCACGCGGGTGGGGACACCAAGGACAAGTACGTCCAGGCCGACAACCTGGTGATCGGCCTCAACAGCCTTGAGGCGGACGCCCAGTTCGACAACATCAACATCGGCCAGGACGCGTCGACCCTGCCCAGCCCCGCCAAGGGCGGGGCCGGGATGTTCGGCCAGACCGCCACGCACGCCCACCTCACCAACGTGAAGCAGACCGCGTGGTCGACCTCGGCCAGCAGCTTCTCGCTCAACGGCCTGAAGCTGGGCCTGGCCCAGGGCGACGGCGCGGGCGTCGAGTGCTTCTAGGGCACTGACGGCCGGCGGTGCCGCACCGCCGGCCAACGGTCCACCGTGGCAGGGGCGGTGGCGATGTCGCCGTCCCTGCCGTACCACCTGTTCGTCCCTCGTTACCGCAATCGAGGAGCTCGTATCGTGTCCAGCGCAACTGCCATCGAGTGGCCCGAAGGGGCGAGCGGCTTCGGTCGGCTCCGACTGCGATTCCGGGCCTGGCGCCGTACCCGGCCGTTCTGGGGCGGTCTGCTGGCCGTGATCGCCGGCCTCCCGATCCTGTACTTCCCCTATGCGAACCTGCAGTTGGGGCAGCTGACCGTCACGATGGCCACCACGGCCGGCGCCGGATCGATGCTCATCGGGCTCCTGATGATGACCCTGGGCGTGACGTCCTGGTTCCAGCCGCTGGTACGGATCTTCTGCGGTGTCGCCGTCACCATCCTGTCCCTGGTCTCCGTCCCGGTCTCCAACCTGGGCGGTTTCGGGGTGGGTCTGATCCTCGGCCTGGTCTCCGGAGGGCTGCTCTGCGCCTGGGCCCCGCTGAAGCAGTCGGCCGCCCCGGTGGGCGGGTCGGCCGAGGCGGCGGAGCACGGCACCGCCGAGTACGCCGCCGCGCCCGTCGAGCCGGTCCAGGCCGCGCAGCCGACGGTGTCCGTGGAGCAGGCCGACCCCGGGGAGCAGCGGTGACCGGCAGCGGCGAGGAGCCGGTCGCCCGGGTGCCGGGCCCCCGGCACGCCGCGCCCCGGGTCAGTGCCAGGACCCGCCTGCGGGGTAAGGCACTGGCGATTGCGGCCGTACCCACGGTGCTGCTGATGGGGACCATTCCGAGCATTGCCATGGCCGATGTCCAGAAGGACAGCGGGTGTCCCACCGCCCCCGACACGGTGCTCGAAGAGACGCCGGTGCCGAAGAGCGAGATCACCCCGGTGCCGGACCCCACGCCGACGTCCACGAAGAGCGCGCAGCCCACCGAGCGTCCCGGTCCGCAGGAACAGCAGCGGACCGCGCAGTCGTCGCCGACCGCCACGCCGCAGCCGACCGTCGGCGCCACTGCGACCACGCACCCCCGGCCCCAGCAGGCGGCGGCGACCGGCTCGCCCGCCCCGAAGCCCGATGCGTCGGCCGCCGTGCCGGCCGCCGCGGACTCCGTCGCGAAGGCCGACCCCAAGGCCGGGGCGGTCCGGCCGGCCGGTCTCCTGGACGACATCCTCGACCCGATCCTGCACCTGGGCGGTCACCGGACGTCGACCCCGACTCCGACGCCGACCCCCACGCCGCGGTCCACCCCGGCGCCGGCCGGGTCGGCCACACCCGCCAAGACCGCCACCGAGGCGCCCGGCCCGCGGACCCCCGAGGCCGACCCGCAGGCCCCGTCGCCCGGCCCGACCGGGACGGCCACCGCGACCGCCTCGGCGCCTTCGGAGTCCTCCAAGCCCTCGGAGCCCGCCGCGGACCCGTCCCCGAGCGCGAGCCCGTCCGGCGGGCCCGGGTCCACCGCCGGCCCCTCGTCGTCCTCCTCGCCCGGCAAGGACCCGAACTGCCAGGTGGACACCCGGGGCCTGGCCGCCGCCAAGGCGGAGCAGGGCCGGGTCGTCCCGGAGCAGAACTGGACGCTGCACTCGTCCACGCTCGGCCTGTACGGCGCGAAGTTCTACGGCGTGGTGGACGTCCGCACGGCGACCACCACCAAGCGGGTGCTGAAGTTCATGGTGGACCGGGTCGACATCGGCGATCTCGACATGTCGACACTGGAGGGCAACGGTGTGACCTTCCACGTGAAGGGCGCTCCCGGCTCGACCTCCACGCTGCGCAACGGCGAGGTGACCATGTACGTGGAGCGGCTCTCCGGCCACCTCAGCAAGATCCTCGGCCTGCCGATCCCGATCGACCTCGGCGAGATCACGCTGACCCCGGACACCCTGCCGCAGTGGCTGTACGACCTGATCGGCAGCATCCCGATCCCGCTCGACCTGGAACTGAAGCAGGTCACCGCGGTCCAGGCGGGCCAGTTCGGCGGCACCCTGCACATCCCGGGCATGCAGATGTACAACGACAACCTCCCCTACGGGCAGTAGCCGGCCGGGGAACGCCGGTGGGGCGCGCCCTCCGTCACGGACGGGAGGCGCGCCCCACGGCGCTACCGGGGACTACAGCCCGGCGCGGGCGCCCAGGTGGTGCACCTGGACCATGTTGGTGTTGCCGGGGATGCCGGGCGGCGAACCGGCGGTGACGATGACCGTGTCGCCCTCGTTGAGCCGCTTCATGCTCAGCAGCTCCTGGTCGACCTGGACCACCATCTCGTCGGTGGTGGCGACCTGCTCGGTCACGTACGCCTCGACGCCCCAGCTCAGCGAGAGCTGGTTGCGGGTGGCGGTGTCCGGGGTGAAGGCGATCACCGGGATCGGCGAGCGGTAGCGGGACAGGCGGCGGGCGGTGTCGCCGGACTTGGTGAACGCGACCAGGGACTTGGCGTTCAGGAAGTCGCCCAGCTCGCACGCGGCGCGGGCGATCGAACCGCCCTGGGTGCGCGGCTTGCGGCCCGGGTTCAGCGGCTGGAGACCCTGCGAGAGCATCTCCTCCTCGGCCTTCTCGGCGATCCGGCTCATGGTCTTGACCGTCTCGACCGGGTACTTGCCGACGCTGGACTCGGCGGAGAGCATGACCGCGTCCGCGCCGTCCAGGATGGCGTTGGCGACGTCCGAGACCTCGGCGCGGGTCGGCCGGGAGGCGTGGATCATCGACTCCATCATCTGGGTGGCGACGATGACCGGCTTGGCGTTCCGGCGGGCCAGCGTGATCAGCTTCTTCTGGACCAGCGGCACCCGCTCCAGCGGGTACTCGACGGCGAGGTCGCCACGGGCCACCATGATGGCGTCGAAGGCGAGGACGATCTCCTCCATGGCCTCGACGGCCTGCGGCTTCTCGATCTTGGCGATGACCGGGACGCGGATGCCGACCTCGTCCATCACCTTGTGGACGTCCTCGATGTCCGCGGCGTTGCGGACGAAGGAGAGCGCGACCATGTCGACGCCCATGCGGAGCGCGAAGCGCAGGTCGTCCTTGTCCTTCTCGGACAGGGCCGGCACGTTCACGGCCGCGCCGGGGAGGTTGATCCCCTTGTTGTTCGAGAGCACGCCGCCCTCGATGACCACGGTCTTCACCCGCGGGCCGTCGACGCTGACGACCTCCAGGGCGATGACGCCGTCGTTGATCAGAACCGGGTCGCCGGGCTTCACGTCGCCCGGGAGGCCCTTGTAGGTGGTGCCGCAGATGTGCTGGTCGCCCGGCACGTCCTCGGTGGTGATGGTGAACTCGTCGCCGTTGTCGACGGTGACCGGGCCGTTGGCGAAGGTCGCCAGTCGGATCTTCGGGCCCTGGAGGTCGGCCAGCACGCCGATGGTGCGGCCGGTGTCCTCGGACACCTGGCGGACCTTGCGGTACCGCTCCTCGTGCTCGGCGTGCGAGCCGTGGCTCATGTTGAGTCGGGCGACGTTCATGCCCGCTTCGACGATGGCCTTCAGCTGTTCGTAGGAGTCCGTCGCCGGACCCAGGGTGCAGACAATTTTCGCTCGGCGCATATCGGTCAGTCTATCCGTTCGTGTTATAGACGCATTTGGCGCGAATGCTGAGGTATCGCCAACGAACCGTCTCGACCGGTGGGACGTCGGGCTGATACGGGCTCAGCTCGTAGCGTGCACCAGGGCGAAGGCCTGCCGGGCGATCTCCAGTTCCTCGTCCGTCGGCACCACGGCCACCGTCACCCGTGCGTACTCCGGGGAGATCACCCGGGCCTCGCGCGAGCGGACCGAGTTCAGCTCGGGGTCCACCGCGATGCCCAGCTCCTCCAGGCCCGCGGTGGCCGCGGCCCGCACCGGCGCGGCGTTCTCGCCGACCCCGGCCGTGAAGGCGATCGCGTCCACCCGGCCGAGCACGGCGTAGTACCCGCCGATGTACTTGCGCAGCCGGTGGATGTACGCGTCGAAGGCCAGCCGGGCGTCGGCGTCGCCCTCGTCGGCGCGGCGCATGATCTCGCGCATGTCGTTGTCCCCGCACAGGCCGAGCAGGCCGCTGCGGCGGTTCAGCAGGTCGTCGATCTCGTCGATGCCCAGGCCGCCGACCCGGTGCAGGTGGAAGACCACGCCCGCGTCCACGTCACCCGAACGGGTGCCCATGACCAGGCCCTCCAGCGGAGTCAGGCCCATCGAGGTGTCCAGGCAGACGCCGCCGGAGACGGCCGAGGCCGAAGCGCCGTTGCCCAGGTGCAGCACGATCACGTTCAGCTCGGCCGGGTCCTTGCCGAGCAGTGCGGCGGTGGCCCGGGAGACGTACTGGTGCGAGGTGCCGTGGAAGCCGTAGCGGCGGACCCGGTGCTCGTCGGCCACCGCCTTGTCGATCGCGTAGCGGGCCGCGTACTCCGGCATGCCCGCGTGGAAGGCGGTGTCGAAGACGGCCACCTGCGGCAGGTCCGGGCGCAGCCGGCGGGCCACCTCGATGCCGGTGATGTTGGCCGGGTTGTGCAGCGGGGCGACCGGGATCAGCCGGCGGATCTCGGTGAGCACCTCGTCGGTGATCAGCGTCGGGGCGGTGAACCGCTTGCCGCCGTGCACCACGCGGTGGCCGATCGCGGCCAGCCCGGGCGAGTCCAGGCCGGTCCCGTCGGCGGCGAGCTCCTCGGCGACCGCCTTCAGCGCGGCGGCGTGGTCCGGGAAGGCCTGCAGGGTCTCCCGCTCGGGGCCGCCCTGCGGGGTGTGCACGAGCCGCCCGCCCGCCTCGCCGATCCGCTCCACCAGGCCGAAGGCCGGCCGGGAGCCGTCGAGCATGTCGATCAGCTGGTACTTGACCGACGAGGAGCCGGCGTTGAGGACGAGTACCCGGGTGCCTGCACTCACTGTCCGGCTCCTTCCGAAGGGCTCTGGGACCGGCCCTGGGGCCGGCCCTGGGACTGGATGGCCGTGATCGCCACGGTGTTGACGATGTCGTGGACCAGGGCACCGCGCGACAGGTCGTTGACCGGCTTGCGCAGCCCCTGGAGCACCGGGCCGACCGCCACCGCGCCGGCCGAGCGCTGCACGGCCTTGTAGGTGTTGTTGCCGGTGTTGAGGTCCGGGAAGATCAGCACGGTCGCCCGCCCGGCCACCGCCGAGCCCGGCAGCTTGGTGGCCGCGACCCGGGCGTCCACTGCGGCGTCGTACTGGATCGGGCCCTCGACCAGGAGGTCCGGGCGCAGCTCGCGGACGATCTCGGTGGCCTTGCGGACCTTGTCCACGTCCGCGCCCGAGCCCGAGGTGCCGGTCGAGTACGAGAGCATCGCGACCCGCGGCTCGACGCCGAACTGGGCGGCGGTCTCGGCGGACTGGACGGCGATGTCGGCCAGCTGCTGGGCGTCCGGGTCCGGGTTGACCGCGCAGTCGCCGTAGACCAGCACCCGGTCGGCCAGGCACATGAAGAAGACCGAGGAGACGATCGCGGCGCCCGGCGAGGTCTTGATCACCTCGAAGGCGGGACGGATGGTCGCGGCGGTGGAGTGCACCGCACCGGAGACCATGCCGTCGGCGATGCCCTCCTGCACCATCAGGGTGCCGAAGTAGGAGACGTCCGTGACCACGTCCAGGGCCAGCTCGACCGTCATGCCCTTGTGGGCGCGCAGCCTGGCGTACAGCTCGGCGAACTGCCGGCGCAGCGGGCTGGTCGCCGGGTCGACGATGTGCACCTGGGCGCGGTGGGCGGCGGCCTCCTCGTACGGGAGGTCGATGCCCAGGCCCGCGGCCTTGCGGCGGATCGCCTCCGGCTCGCCGAGCAGGGTGAGGTCGCAGATGTTGCGGCGCAGCAGGACCTCGGCGGCGCGCAGCACCCGCTCCTCGGTGCCCTCGGGCAGCACGACGTGCCGGCGTTCGCCGCGGGCACGCTCCAGCAGCGCGTGCTCGAACATCATCGGGGTAACCCGCTCGGACCGGCTCAGCTCGATCCGACTGGTCAACTCGGCGGTGTCCACGTGGAGTTCGAAGAGTCCGAGGGCGATCTCGGCCTTCCGGGGGCTGGCCGGGCCGAGCTTGCCCTCCAGGTGGGTCAGCGCGGCGGCGGTCAGCCAGCTGCCCTCGGGTACCACGGCGACCGGGGTGCCGGGGGCGAGCCGGGCGGCCAGCGCCATCACGTTCGGGCCCGGGTGCTGGCCGAGCGTCAGCAGGACGCCGGCGATCGGCGGGGCACCGGCGGCGTGCGCGGCGAGCGAGCCCACCATCAGGTCGGCGCGGTCGCCGGGGGTCACCACCAGCGCGCCCTCGGTCAGCGCGTCCAGGAAGGTCGGCAGCATCGCGCCGCCGAAGACGAAGGACCGCACGTCCCGGGCGAGCCCGGCCGCATCGCCGAGCAGCACCTCGGCGCCGGTCGCCTCGACCAGCTGCCCCACGGTCGGCGCGGCCAGCGCCGGCTCCTCGGGGATCACGTACGAGGGGATCGACAGCTTCTCCGTGAGCACCCGCTGGACCTGCTGCTTGGCACCCGGCGCGACCCGGTTGGCGATCATCGCGAGGGTCGAGCAGCCGAGGTCGCGGTAGGCCCGGTGGGCGTTGCGGACCTCGGCGATCACGGCCTGCGGATCCTCGTCGTGGCCGCCGACCACCGGGAGCACCCAGGCGCCGAACTCGTTCGCCAGCCGGGCGTTGAAGGCCAGCTCGTCCGGGATGTTGGTGTCGGCGAAGTCCGTGCCGAGCACCAGCACCGCCTGGCACTTGCGCTCCACCGCGCGGAACCGGTCCACCAGGGCGGACACCAGCTCGTCCTGGCCCTGGGCGGCCTGCAGCGCCGCGGCCTCCTCGTAGGTCAGCCCGTACAGCTCGGAGGGGGAGAGGTCGAGCCGGTACCGGCTGCGGAGCAGTTCCACCACGTGGTCCGATCCGGGCCCGCCGGGGGCGGACGCGTGCACCAGCGGCCGGAAGACGCCGACCCGGTCCACCTGGCGGGTGAGCAGTTCCATGACCCCGAGCTCCACGGCCTGCCGGCCGTCCCCCCGGTCGATCCCGGTCACGTACACGCTGCGCGCCACGTGGCAATCTCCGTTTCGTCGGCATGATCAGCAAGAAGAAGACATATCGACCATACATTCGTACCGAAGATCTTCGCCCGCAGATGAGACGGACCGGATCGGGCAAGGGACGACGGTCCCCGGAGGGAGGGACCAAAGGCCCGGACCGCGCGTCCTCGGAGCGCGTGCCCGGCTGCGCCGGCAGGCCGGACCGGGCCCCACCGCCGGCCCTCAGACGTTGAACCAGGCCAGGCAGCCGAGGCCGGCCACGGTGCAGTAGACCGCGAACGGCGTCAGGCTGCGGGTCTCGAAGTACTTGGTGAGGAAGCGGACCGAGACGTACCCGGCGACGAAGGCCGCCAGGCTGCCGGCCAGCAGCGGGCCGCGCACCGCGGCGTTCTCCGGCTTGAGCAGCTCGGGGAGCTTGAGCGCGGAGGCGGCCAGGATGACCGGGGTGGCGAGCAAGAAGGAGAACCGGGCGGCGTCCTCGTGGCCCAGACCGCGCAGCACGCCGGTGCTCATGGTGACGCCGGAGCGGCTGATGCCGGGGAAGAGGGCGAGGATCTGCGCGGCGCCGATCCAGGCGCCCTGGCGGTAGCTAAGCCGGGCGATCCGCCGGTCGGAGTCGAGGGCCGGATCGGTGTCAGGGACGTGCGCCGGGGTGTGGGCCACGGGGTGCTGTCCGGCCCTGCGGCGTCCGGTGCCGCCGCGCTTGAGCCGCTCGGCGCCGAGCAGTACCAGGCCGTTGAGGGCGAGGAAGGCGGCGGCCGGGGTGGGCTTGCCGAGGGCGTCGCGCAGCAGGTGGTCGAGCGCGAGTCCGGCGATGCCGACCGGGATGGTGGAGACCACCAGCAGCCAGGCCAGCTTCTGGTCGGGCGAGCTGACCTCGCGGTCGCGGATCGAGCTGAACAGCCCGCGGATGATCCGGATCCAGTCCCGCCGGAAGAACACCACCAGGGCCAGTGCGGTGGCCAGGTGCAGGCCCACCAGCACGGCCAGGTACGGCGATCCGTCGGCGGTGACGTCCAGGTCGGCCCTGGTCTGCCCGCCGATCAGGGCGGGTATCAGGATGCTGTGGCCGAGACTGGACACCGGGAAGAGCTCGGTGACGCCCTGCAACAGGCCCACACCGACGGATTCCACGTAGGTCAGGGACGACATCACACACTCTCGGCTCTGCGGTACGGCTCTCGGCGGGCGCGACAACGCACCCCGGACACGCGTCCGGAGGGTCGGCCGTCGCGAACGTACTACGGCGCCGTAGACGTGTGGATGTCGTTCCCCGACTGTTCGCCAAGTGCTCATCAGCCGGCCAATCAGCCGGCCGATCACCCGCCCGGCCGGGCCGGTGGTCAGCCGATCAGCCGGGCGGCCGGGCGCGGCGGGCCGGTCAGGCCGGGCGCAGCCACAGGGTGGCGAGCGGCGGCAGGATCAGTTCGGCGCTGCGGGGCTGGCCGTTCCAGGGAGTGGCCTCGGCCTTGATCGGCTCGGAGTTGGCGATCCCGCTGCCGCCGTACTCCTGCGCGTCGGTGTTGAGCACCTCGCGCCAGAGCTGGTCGGCGCTCCGGAGCGCGGGCAGGCCGGTGCGGTGGCAGTGCCGGACGACGGGGGAGAAGTTGCTGATCGCGACCAGCGGGGTGCCGTCGGCGGCGTAGCGGACGAAGGAGAGCAGGTTGTCGTCGGCCGCGCCGCCGTCCAACCAGCGGAAGCCGTCGGGGGTGGTGTCCTGCTCCCAGAGCGCGGGCGCGTCGCGGTAGACGTGGTTGAGCTCGCGCACCAGGCGCCGGACGCCCCGGTGCTCCTCGGCGGCCGGCCAGCCCTCGTCGAGCACCCACCACTGCGGGCCGTGCTCGTGGTCCCACTCCGCGCCCTGGGCGAACTCCTGTCCCATGAAGAGGAGTTGCTTGCCCGGGTGGGCCCACATGAAGCCGAGGTAGGCGCGGTGGTTGGCGCGCTGCTGCCACCAGTCGCCGGGCATCTTGGCGACCAGCGCCTGCTTGCCGTGGACCACCTCGTCGTGCGAGATCGGCAGGATGTAGTTCTCCGAGTAGGCGTACACCATCGAGAAGGTCATCTCGTTGTGGTGGTACTTGCGGTGCACCGGCTCCTTGGACATGTAGACCAGCGAGTCGTGCATCCAGCCCATGTTCCACTTCAGGCCGAAGCCCAGGCCGCCGCTGTCGGTGGGCCGGGTGACGCCGTCCCAGGCGGTGGACTCCTCGGCGATGGTGACCACCCCGGGGCAGCGGCGGTAGACCGTTGCGTTCATCTCCTGGAGGAAGGACGCGGCGTCCAGGTTCTCCCGGCCGCCGTACCGGTTGGGGCTCCAGCCGCCGCCCTCGCGGGAGTAGTCGAGGTAGAGCATCGAGGCGACCGCGTCCACCCGCAGGCCGTCGATGTGGAACTCCTCGCACCAGTAGACGGCGTTGGCGACCAGGAAGTTGCGGACCTCGGTGCGGCCGTAGTCGAACTCCAGCGTGCCCCAGTCGGGGTGTTCGGCCCGCAGCGGGTCGGCGGGCTCGTAGAGCGGCTCGCCGTCGAAGCGGGCGAGCGCGAAGTCGTCCTTGGGGAAGTGCGCGGGCACCCAGTCGACGATCACGCCGATGCCGTGCCGGTGCAGGGTGTCGATCAGGTACTTGAAGTCGTCGGGGGTGCCGAGCCGGGCGGTGGGCGCGTAGAAGCCGGAGACCTGGTAGCCCCAGGAGCCGCCGAAGGGGTGCTCCATCACCGGCATGAACTCCACGTGGGTGAAGCCCAGGTCCGTGAGGTAGCCGGGGAGCTCCCCGGCGATCTCGCGGTAGTTGGTGAGCTCGGGGCGCCAGGAGGCCAGGTGCAGCTCGTACACCGACATGGGGGTGCGGTGGTGCACGGTGTGCGCGCGCCGGGCCAGCCACTCGGCGTCCTGCCACACGTGCCGGGAGACGGTCACCACCGAGGCGGTGTCCGGCGGGCACTGGGCGGCGCGGGCCAGCGGGTCGGCCTTGCCGAGCACCCAGCCCTGGCGGGTGTGGATCTCGTACTTGTACCGGGCGCCCTCGCCCAGCCCCGGGACGAAGAGCTCCCAGATGCCGGAGGAGCCGAGCGAGCGCATCGGGTGGCCGGTGCCGTCCCAGTGGTTGAAGTCGCCGATCAGCCGGACCCCGACGGCGTTCGGCGCCCAGACGGCGAAGGCGGTGCCCGCGACCCCGTCCACCTCCCGGACGTGCGAGCCGAGCGCCTGCCAGAGCTGTTCGTGCCGGCCCTCGGAGATCAGGTGCAGGTCGAGGTCGCCGAGCGTGGGCCTGGTCCGGTAACCGTCGTGCTGGACCAGCGGACCGCCGCCCGGGTACGTCACCAGCAGCCGGTACGCGGGCACGGTCCGGCCCGGCAGCAGGCCGGTGAACAGGCCGCCCTGCAGGTGCGTCAGTTCGACCGGGCCGTGCTCGGTCTCCACCACCACCCGCTCCGCGAACGGGCGGAGCACCCGGATCGCGATGCCCTCGGAGGTGGGGTGGGCGCCGAGCAGTGCGTGCGGGTCGTGGTGCTCGCCGCGCAGCAGGCGCTCGATCTCGGCCGGCGGCAGCGGCGCCTCCGGGAGCCGCAGCGCCGCCTGCACCACGTCGGAGCGCTCGGCCCGCTCCGGCCGCTCCGGCTCGGGCGATGGCTCGGGCGAGGGCGCGGGCACGGCGGCCGGTCCCGGACCGGGGCCGAGCTCCGGGTCCAGTCCCGCGGGCCGCTCCGCCCGGGCCGGGTCGGCGGACCGTACCGGCGTGCTCTCGCCGGACCTCCCGCCCCGCCCTGGGAGGAAGGTCGCGGGCACGGGGGGCGTGGTGCGGTCGGGCTTCGGGCCGAGCGGAGTCACGGCTGGGTCCTCCTGGGCATCGGTGGCGGGTCGGAGCGGGGGCCCGACCCCGTCCGGGTGGGGTGTTCGGGAGTCAGACGGTCAGGGCCAGGCGGTTGATGGCGGCCAGCGGGATCGGCAGCCAGCTGGGCCGGTGCCGAGCCTCGTAGACCACCTCGTAGACCGCCTTGTCGATCTCCAGCGCGCGCATCAGTTCCGGCGAGGCGGACGGATCGCTCCCGCCGCCGGCGGTGTAACCCGCGCAGTACGCCGTCCGGTTGCGCCCCGCCCAGGCCGCCGCGAGGTGGGCCAGCTCGGGATCGGGCGGCGCTCCGGCGAGGAGGTGGGCGGCGGCGTAGTCGAAGGAGCGCAGCATCGCGGCGACGTCCCGCAGCGCGGGCTGCGGGAGGCGGCGCTCGGCGAGCGGTTTGGCGGGCTCGCCCTCGAAGTCGAGCAGGACCCAGCCGTGCGGGGTGCGCATCGCCTGGCCGAGGTGGAGGTCGCCGTGGATGCGCTGGACCGCGAGCCCGTCCAGGTGGTCGGCGGTCAGCTGCCGGAAGGCGGTGCGCAGCGCGGCCCGGTAGCGCAGCAGGCCGGGGACGGCGGCCACCGCGCTGTCCAGCCGGTCGGCCATGGCCCCGGCGAGCAGGCCGACCTGGGCGCGGTCGAGCCTGGCCACCGGCATGGTGCGGGCGAGCACCCGGTGCACCTCGGCGGTGGCCCGGCCGAGCCGGTGCGCCTCGATCGCGAAGTTGCCGGGGGACGGGTCGCCCTTGAGCCTGGCGACCTGGTCGAGGGCGAGCTCCCAGCCGTCCTCGGCGTCCGGGAGGTAGCGCTGGAGCAGTCCGAGGGTGGCCGGTTCCGATCGCTCCAGGCGGCACTCGAACCAGGCGGCGACCCGGGGGATCCGGGTGGAGCCGGCCCGGGAGAGGGCCAGTGAGAGCTCCAGGTCCGGGTTGGTGCCGGGGCTGATCCGGCGGAACAGCTTGAGGATGAAGGAGGTTCCGTAGATCACCGAGCTGTTGGACTGCTCGGCGGTGGAGGCCCGTCCCGGCAGGTTGCCCGGCAGCCCGGGGCCCGGGGTGCGGCGGAAGGAGAGCGAGCCGAACCGGTCACCGGTGGCCATGTGCTCCAGCAGCCGCCCGGTCAGCTCGGGGTCGTGCACCGCGTCGTAGACCGCCGCGCCGTCGTGCTGGCCGCCGCTGAGCCGCCC
Source organism: Kitasatospora sp. NPDC056138 (assembly GCF_042264695.1). Lineage (NCBI taxonomy): Bacteria > Bacillati > Actinomycetota > Actinomycetes > Kitasatosporales > Streptomycetaceae > Kitasatospora > Kitasatospora sp. NPDC056138. The sequence goes on from NZ_JBHJVK010000003.1 coordinate 211,295, forward strand.
GAGCACGGCGGAGGGGGCGATCCCGGTCGACGGCTGCGAGCGGATGCCCAGCAGCAGTTGGTAGATGTCGCCGTAGGCGGCGGACCCGTCACCGGCGTGCTCGACCCTGAGCAGCAGGTGCAGCAGCGTCGGGTCGCCGACCTGGAGCGGAGTGCCGACAACCGGCGTGAGACCGGTGATCGCGCGCCCCTTGCCCGCGTACCACCGCTGGCCGGGCAGCCAGGCGGCGATCAGCGGCAGCGCGGCCTGGACCAGTTCGCTGACCCCGGGGCTGGTTCTCCGGACCCCGGTGCCGCGTGTTCCGACAGGCCCGGGGACCGGCTCCGCGGGATCGCTGTGCACATGGGCTTGAGAACGGGAGGTTTCGGACATGACTCCCTTTCCCCGGAAGCGGGCCGACTGCCCGACGGGTCTGGCCGGGTCCGTCAGTCTTCCGGATTTCGGCGGCGCGACGGCGACGGCACGCGAGCCGGGCTCGGGTGTCACGCCATAGTGTGGGTGGCCGTTGGGCTGTTAGCCGTACGCGGTGGTGCAGAGAGAACCCGGGGGCGCGGGTGGTGGTTCTCGCGCCCCCGGGGGGTGGAACCTGATGGATCGTTACTTCGCGACCGTCTCTCGGCGGTCGCAACCCCACGGGCGTTACTTGGCGCGGGGGTTGCGCAGTTGGAACCAGTAGAAGCCGTGCCCGGCCAGGGTGAGCAGGTAGGGCCACTCGCCGATGGACGGGAAGCGCACGCCGCCGATCAGCTCGACCGGGTACCGCCCCCCGTACCGCCGCAGGTCCAGTTCGGTCGGCTGCGCGAACCGCGAGAAGTTGTTCACGCACATGACCAGGTCGCCCTCGTACTCGCGCACGAAGGCCAGCACCGCGGGGTTGCTGGAGGGCAGCTCGGTGTAGCTGCCGAGGCCGAACGCAGGGTTGAGCTTGCGGATCTCGATCATGCGACGCGTCCAGTGCAGCAGGGAGGACGAACTGCTCTGCTGCGCCTCGACGTTGGTCACCTGGTAGCCGTACACCGGGTCCATGATGGGCGGCAGACTGAGCCTGCCCGGGTCGGCGGAGGAGAAACCCGCGTTGCGGTCGGGCGTCCACTGCATGGGCGTCCGGACGCCGTCCCGGTCGCCCAGCCAGATGTTGTCGCCCATCCCGATCTCGTCGCCGTAGTAGAGCACCGGGGAGCCCGGCAGCGAGAGCAGCAGGGCGGTGAACAGCTCGATCTGGTTGCGGTCGTTCTCCAGCAGCGGGGCGAGCCGCCGGCGGATGCCCACGTTGGCGCGCATCCGCGGGTCCTTGGCGTACTCCGCGTACATGTAGTCGCGCTCCTCGTCGGTGACCATCTCCAGGGTCAACTCGTCGTGGTTGCGCAGGAAGATGCCCCACTGGCAGCCGGACGGGATGGTCGGCGTCTTGGCGAGGATCTCCGAGACCGGGTAGCGGGACTCCCGGCGCACGGCCATGAAGATCCGCGGCATCACCGGGAAGTGGAACGCCATGTGGCACTCGTCGCCGCCGGAGCCGAAGTCGCCGAAGTAGTCGACGACGTCCTCGGGCCACTGGTTGGCCTCGGCGAGCAGCACGGTGTCCGGGTAGTCGGCGTCGATCTCCTTGCGGACCCGTTGCAGGAACTCGTGGGTCTCCGGCAGGTTCTCGCAGTTGGTGCCCTCACGGGCGAACAGGTACGGCACTGCGTCCAGGCGGAAGCCGTCGATGCCGAGGTCCAGCCAGAACCGCAGGCCCGCGATCATCTCCTCCTGCACCCGCGGGTTGTCGTAGTTGAGGTCGGGCTGGTGGGAGAAGAAGCGGTGCCAGAAGTACTGCTTGCGGACCGGGTCGTAGGTCCAGTTGCTGGTCTCGGTGTCGACGAAGATGATCCGGGCGTCGGGGTACTGCTTGTCGTCGTCCGCCCACATGTAGAAGTCGCCGTACGGACCGTCGGGGTCGTTGCGGGAGGCCTGGAACCACGGGTGCTGGTCGCTGGTGTGGTTCATCACGAAGTCGATGATCACGCGCATGCCGCGCTTGTGGGCGGCGTCCACGAACTCCACGAAGTCGGCCAGGTCGCCGAACTCCGGCAGCACCGCCTTGTAGTCGGCCACGTCGTAGCCGCCGTCGCGCAGCGGGGAGGCGAAGAACGGCGGCAGCCAGAGGCAGTCCACCCCGAGCCACTGCAGGTAGTCCAGCTTGGAGGTGAGCCCCTGGAGGTCACCGACCCCGTCGCCGTTGCTGTCCTGGAAGGAGCGCACCAGGACCTCGTAGAAGACCGCGCGCTTGAACCACTCGGGGTCCAGGTTCTTGGGTGAGGTTTCGGCGAAGGTGTCGGCGACGGGCTCGTTGACTGTCACTGAGGGTTCCTCCGAACCGTGAGGATGTGGGCCGGGCCGGTGGCCGGGTCGAGCCGGACGTAGTTGTGCCTGGCCCAGGTGTACGCGGCGCCGGTGAGTTCGTCGTGCACGCTCAGGCTGTGGTCGCCGTCGAGGGTGACGGTGGCCTCCTGGGCGTGGTGCGGGTCGAGGTTGACCACGGTGATCACGTGGTCGGCCAGGCCGTCGGGGGTGGTGGCCTTCTTCGAGTACGCGAGGATCTGCTCGTTGTCGGTGTCGTGGAAGGTGATGTTCCGCAGCTGCTGGAGGGCGGGATGGCGGCGCCGCAGCCGGTTGAGGGTGGTGATCAGCGGGGCCAGGGTGTCCGGGCTGGTCCAGTCGCGCGGCCGTAGCTCGTACTTCTCCGAGTGCAGGTACTCCTCCGACCCGGGCTGGGCCGGCTGGTTCTCGCAGTGCTCGTAGCCCGCGTAGACGCCCCAGGTGGGCGCGAGGGTGGCGGCGAGCGCGGCCCGGACGGCGAACGCGGCCCGGCCGCCGGTCTGCAGGTACTCGGGCAGGATGTCCGGGGTGTTGGCGAAGAAGTTGGGGCGCATGTACGCGGCCGCGTCGCCGGACAGCTCGGTGAGGTACTCGGTGAGCTCCTGCTTGGTGTTGCGCCAGGTGAAGTAGGTGTACGACTGGTGGAAGCCGACCTTCCCGAGGGTGTGCATCATCGCGGGCCGGGTGAACGCCTCGGCCAGGAAGAGCACGTCGGGGTCGGTGCGGGCGATGTCGCCGAGGACCTTCTCCCAGAACGCCACCGGCTTGGTGTGCGGGTTGTCGACCCGGAAGATCCGCACGCCGTGGGCCATCCAGTGCCGCAGCACCCGCAGGGTCTCCTTGACCAGGCCGTCGAAGTCCTGGTCGAAGTTGATCGGGTAGATGTCCTGGTACTTCTTGGGCGGGTTCTCGGCGTACGCGATGGTGCCGTCCAGGCGGTGGGTGAACCACTCGGGGTGCTTGTTGACCCAGGGGTGGTCGGGGGAGCACTGGAGCGCGAAGTCCAGGGCGACCTCCAGGCCGAGACCGCTCGCCTCGGCGACGAAGTGGTCGAAGTCCTCGATGGTGCCGAGGTCGGGGTGGACCGCGTCGTGGCCGCCCTCGGGGGAGCCGATCGCCCAGGGCGAGCCGACGTCGTGCTGACCGGCGGTCAGGGTGTTGTCCGGACCCTTCCGATAGGCGCGTCCGATCGGGTGAATCGGGGGCAGGTAGACGACGTCGAAACCCATCGCGGCGACCGCGGACAGCCGTTCGGCCGCCGTGCGGAAGGTGCCGGAGACCGGCGGGAGGTTGCCGTCCGGGTCCACCACCGCGCCCTCGGAGCGCGGGAAGAACTCGTACCAGGACCCGAACAGCGCCCGGGGCCGGTCCACCTGGAGCGGCAGCGGGCGGGAGGTGCTGACCAGCTCGCGCAGCGGGTAGCGGGCCAGCAGTTCGGTCACCTCGGGCGCGAGCGCGGCGGCCAGCCGGCTGAGCGGGGGCAGCCCGGGGTCGCGCAGCGCGTCCACGGCGGCCAGGACCTGCGCGCGCCCCTCCTTCTTCGGTACGCCTGCGGCGGCGCGTTCGAGCAGGTGCGCGCCCTCCTCCAGGACGAGCGCGGTGTCGATCCCGGCGGGCAGCTTCACCGAGGCGGTCTTGCGCCAGCTCGCGACGGGATCGGACCAGGCCTCCACCAGGTAGGACCAGCGCCCGGGAGCGCTCGGCGCGACGTACGCGCCCCAGCGGTCGGTACCGGGCGCCAGCTCACGCATCGGCGCCCACGGACCGCTGCGGCCGCGCGGGTCGCGCAGCACCACGTTGGCGTTGACCGCGTCGTGGCCCTCGCGGAAGACGGTGGCGGTGACCAGGAAGCTCTCGCCGACCACGGCCTTGGCGGGACGGCGCCCGGCGTCGATCAGGGGGGTGACGTCAAGGACGGGGATGCGGCCGATCACGGTGTCGCTCTCTGTCGTCTTGCGGGCTGGGGCCCTTCGGGAGGTTGACTTCCGGGGGGCGGACGACGTCCGGGGCGTGGACGTCCGGCGGGAACTGCCGACGGCAGCCTGCTGATCAGGAGTCTGACGGCCGGAGGCCCGGCGGGCTGCCGCTCGTGGAGCCGGCAGTGGCGGTTCCACGTCTGAGGGTGTATCGGGCTCGCCCGTCACCGAGATGGACTGGTCCCGTGTGTCGCCGTGCATGCCAAACTCCTGCCCGAGATCGGCGGCAGCTCCCGCGGGCCGGTGCGGGGCCGGGGGAGTACCGGGAGGACTACGTGGGTGAGGGAGGACGTGCGGCCGGAAAGACCTGCCCGCGCCGCCGTGCGCGCGCCCGGCGCGCAGCCCTCGGAGCACGCCCCAGAGTGGCCCAACCCACCCGTGAACGAGTGGATCAAGAGCCAGGACACGCGTGAGGACCACGGCTGAGGCCGAATGGGCTACGAAGGCACTGATGGTTCGTCAACGCAAGAGGTTTCCGGCCGTGGGGCAGCAGGGAGGCGCCACCCGGATCGCACTCCCCGCAGCACCAACGACCTTTGTGCATCCTCGCACCACCGGCAAGCCCTGCGTATGGGTAAGCGCGTGATTTCGGACGGTAGGCAGGGGCATATCGGCCAGCGGAAACGTAGCTGTTCCCGGCTGTTCATGCGCCAGGAGCGCATATGAGCCAAGGAATGCGCCCCCGCACGCCCCCTGTGCGGCCGTGTGCGCCGAATGTGATCTCACCAATAGCCCGAACGAGTGCGCAATACGAAAGGTGACGGCCCATCATCTCCATTGGGGGGTCTAGGCTTCACGCCGTGAAGGCAATCCGCAGATTCACCGTCCGCACCGTCCTGCCCGAACAACTCCAGCCGCTGCACGAACTCGCGCTCAATCTCCGCTGGTCCTGGCATCCGGAGACGAGGGAGCTGTTCCGCTCCGTCGATCCCGAGGTGTGGGCCGCGGTCGGCGAGGACCCGGTGCGGCTGCTCGGCGAGGTCCCGGCGACCCGGCTGGCCGCGCTGGCCGCCGACCGCCGCTTCCTGCGCAGACTAGGCGACCTCCACGACGACCTGCGCGACTACCTGACCGGACCGCGCTGGTACCAGACCGCCCAGCCGCCCGGCGACGAGGGCGGCCCGCTGCCCGCCGCCATCGCCTACTTCTCGCCCGAGTACGGGATCGCCGCCGCACTGCCCCAGTACTCCGGCGGGCTCGGCATTCTGGCGGGGGACCACCTCAAGGCCGCCAGCGACCTGGGGGTGCCGATCATCGGTGTCGGCCTGTTCTACCGGCACGGCTACTTCCGCCAGTCGCTCTCCAGGGACGGCTGGCAGCTGGAGCGCTACCCCCTGCTCGATCCGGACGAACTGGCCGTCAGCCTGCTCCGGGAGGGCGACGGCAGCCCCTGCCGGGTCGACCTGGCCCTCCCGGCCGGACGCACCCTCGCCGCCCACATCTGGAAGGCCCAGGTCGGGCGGGTGCCGCTGCTGCTGCTCGACTCCGACATCGAACCCAACAGCACCGCCGACCGCAACGTCACCGACCGCCTCTACGGCGGTGGCAGCGAGCACCGGCTGCTCCAGGAGATGCTGCTCGGCATCGGCGGCGTCCGCGCCGTCCGCACCTACTGCCGGCTCACCGGCCACCCCGAGCCCGAGGTCTTCCACACCAACGAGGGCCACGCGGGCTTCCTCGGCGTCGAGCGGATCCGCGAACTGATCGACGAGCGGGAGAAGCCCGCCGACGACTCGCCGGGCCTCGGCTTCGCCGCCGCCCTGGAGGCCGTCCGGGCGGGCACCGTCTTCACCACCCACACCCCCGTCCCCGCCGGGATCGACCGCTTCGACCGCGACCTGGTCGCCCGGCACTTCAGCGGCGACGCCGCGCTCGCCGGAGTGCCGGTGGAGCAGGTGCTCGCGCTCGGCGCCGAGACCTGGACGGGCGGCGACCCCAAGCTGTTCAACATGGCGGCCATGGGCCTGCGGCTGGCCCAGCGGGCCAACGGCGTCTCGACCCTGCACGGCGAGGTCAGCCGGTCCATGTTCAACGGGCTGTGGCCCGGCTTCGACGCCACCGAGATCCCGATCACCTCGATCACCAACGGCGTGCACGCCCCCACCTGGATCGACCCGGCCGTGGTCCGGCTCGGCGCCACCGAGATCGGCCTGGAGCGCGCCGAGGACGCCATGATGACCGGCGAGGCCAAGCGCTGGACCGGCCTGGAGCGGATCGGCAACGCCGAGATCTGGGAGCTGCGCCGCACCCTGCGCAGCCAGCTGGTCGAGGAGGCCCGGCACCGGGTGCGCGCCTCCTGGCGCCAGCGCGGTGCGGGCGACGCCGAGCTCGGCTGGGTCTCGGGCACCCTCGACCCGGACGTGCTCACCATCGGCTTCGCCCGGCGGGTCCCCTCGTACAAGCGGCTCACCCTGATGCTGCGCGACCGGGCCAGGCTGCGGGAGCTGCTGCTGCATCCGACCAGGCCGGTGCAGATCGTGGTGGCGGGCAAGGCCCACCCGGCGGACGACGGCGGCAAGCGGCTGATCCAGCAGCTGGTCGCGTTCGCCGACGACCCGGCGGTCCGGCACCGGATCGTCTTCCTGCCCGACTACGACATGGCCATGGCCCAGCACCTCTACCCCGGCTGCGACGTCTGGCTGAACAACCCACTCCGGCCGCTGGAGGCCTGCGGCACGTCCGGGATGAAGGCGGCGCTCAACGGCTGCCTCAACCTCTCCATCCTGGACGGCTGGTGGGACGAGTGGTACGACGGCCAGAACGGCTGGGCCATCCCGACCGCCGACGGCATCGGCTCCGCGCTCGACCCCGACAGCACCGAGGCCGACCGCAGGGACGACATCGAGGCCGCCGCGCTCTACGACCTGATCGAGCACCAGGTCGCCGCCCGGTTCTACGACCGGGGCGCGGACGGGCTGCCGCACCGCTGGATCGCCATGGTCCGGCACACCCTGGTGACCCTGGGGCCGAAGGTGCTGGCCGGACGGATGGTCCGGGATTACGTCGAGCGGCTGTACGCGCCGGCGGCCGTGGCCCGGCGGGAGCTCAGTGACGGGCTGCCCGGCGGGCCCGGCTACGCCGGGGCACGGGAGCTGGCGGAGTGGAAGTCCAGGGTCCGCGAGGGCTGGCCGGCCGTCCGGGTCGAGCACGTCGAGGCCGAGGGCCTGGCCGAGGCCCAGGAACTGGGCTCCACGCTCACCCTCCGGGTCCAGGTCTCGCTCGGGCAGCTGGAGTCGGCCGACGTGGAGGTGCAGGTGGTGTCCGGGCGGGTGGACGAGTCCGACGCGATCTCGGACGCCGTCGTCCTGGTGCTCAAGCCGACCGGCGGCGCCGACCTCGACGGCCGCCACCGTTACGAGGGTTCGCTCGAACTCTGCCGCACCGGCCCGTTCGGCTACACCGTCCGGGTCCTCCCCACCCACCGCCTGCTGGCCTCACCGGCCGAGCCGGGCCTGGTCGCGCTGCCCGCGGAGACCGCCGGCATGGAGACCGGTCTGCTGCGGTAGCGCCCGCAGCAGACCGGCCGGGTCCCTCGGGCAGGGGGCGGGCACACCCGGGACGCCCCCGCCCGGGGGCGTCAGACCAGGCTCTCCCGCCAGGCGTGGTGGAGGTCGGCGAACCGGCCGCGGCCGTCGATCAGCTCGGCCGGGGTGCCGTCCTCGACGATCCGGCCCTGGTCCATCACCAGGACGCGGTCGGCGATCTCCACGGTGGAGAGCCGGTGCGCGATGATCACGGCTGTCCGGCCGGCCAGCACGGTCCGCATCGCCCGCTGGACCGCCTGCTCGCCCGGCACGTCCAGCGAGGAGGTGGCCTCGTCCAGGATCAGGACCGCCGGGTCGGCGAGCAGGGCCCGGGCGAAGGCCACCAACTGCCGCTGGCCCGCGGAGATCCGGCCGCCGCGCTTGCGGACGTCGGTGTCGAACCCGTCGGGCAGCGCCGCGATGAACTCGTACGCGCCGATCTCCCGGGCCGCCTGCTCCACCTCCTCACGGGTGGCGCCGGGCCTGCCGATGGCGATGTTCTCGGCGACCGTGCCGGAGAACAGGAAGGACTCCTGGGTCACCATGACCACCCCGCGCCGGAGTCCGGCGGTGGAGAGATCGCGCAGGTCCACGCCGTCCAGGGTGATCCGGCCGCTGGTCGGGTCGTAGAACCGGGCGAGCAGCTTGGCCAGCGTGGACTTGCCGGCGCCGGTCGCGCCGACCACGGCGGTGGTCTGCCCGGCGGGCAGCACCAGGTCGAAGGAGGGCAGCACCTCCTTGCCCGTCCGGTACGCGAAGCGGACCTGCTCGAAGCCCACCTCGCGGCCCTTCAGCGTGTTCGCGGGCAGTTCGAGGGGCGACGCGGGCTCGGCGACCGTGGGCTCGTGGGCGAGCAGACCGGCCATCTTCTCCAGTGCCGCGGCGGCCGACTGGTAGCTGTTCAGGAACATCGCCAGCTGGTCGATCGGGTCGTACAGCCGGCGGAGGTAGAGCACGAACGCGGTGAGCACGCCGAGCTCCAGGCTGCCGTCGCTGACCAGGAAGGCGCCGAGCACCACCACGCCGGTGATCCAGACGTTGGCAGTGGCCCGGGAGAAGCCGACGTACCTGGCCATCTCCAGCAGGCCGTCCGCGGTGGCGGCGGCCGACTGGCGGTTGGTGGTGTCGAAGGCCTCGTTGTTGGCCGCCTCGCGGCGGAACGCCTGGACCGGACGGATGCCGTTCATGGTCTCGCTGAACTTGACGATCAGCCCGGCCGCCGCCGTCCGGGAGCGCCGGTAGACCCGCAGCGAGCGGCGCCGGAACGAGCGGACGATCAGGTACATCGGCAGGAAGGAGACCAGCGCCGCCAGGCCGAGCCGCCAGTCCATCACCAGCAGGACCACGGCGATGTAGCAGACCGACAGGACGACCGTCAGCAGCTCCTGCAGGCCCTCGGAGAGCAGTTCGCGCAGGGCGTCCACGTCGCTGGTCGCCCGGGAGATGATCCGGCCCGAGGTGTAGCGCTCGTGGAAGTCCAGGCCGAGCCGCTGGGCGTGCCGGAAGATCCGGCCGCGCAGGTCGAGCAGGATGTCCTGGTTGATCCGGCCGCTGAGGCGGATGAACGCCCGCTGGAGCACGGTGCTCAGCAGGCCGCAGCCCAGGTAGGCGGCGATCACGGCGACCAGCGGGCCGCTGTCGTGCTCGCGCAGTGCCGGGATGCCCCGGTCCATCGCGAGGGCGACCAGCAGCGGGCCCGACTGCAGCGCGGCCTGCTGGACCATGACCACCAGCATCGCGACGGCGATCCGGCGGCGGTGCGGGCCGAGCAGCTCGCGCAGCAGGGTGCGGGCGGCGCCCGGTGGGACCGGGATGTCCTCGCCCTCGTCGGGCGGCGGGAGCTCCTCGGCCCCGGCGGCCCCGGTCGCGGTGCCGGCGGCCTCGCCGGGCTTGGCGGAATCCTCGGGCTTCTCGGACTTCGCCGGTTCGACGGTGGTGGTCATCAGGCGGGGCTCCCTTCGAGCGCCGGGGCTGCCGGACCGGTGGCGGCCTCGCCCGACATCAGTTCGCGGTAGACCGGCGAACTCTTCAGCAGTTCCTGGTGGGTGCCGACCGCGGCGATCCGGCCCTGGTCCAGGACCGCGACCCGGTCGGCGAGCAGTACGGTGCTCGGCCGGTGCGCCACCACCAGTGCGGTGGTGCCGCCGAGCACCTGGCGGAGCGCCTGCTCGACCAGGGCCTCGGTGTGCACGTCCAGGGCGGAGAGCGGGTCGTCCAGCACCAGGAAGTCCGGCTCGCCGACCACCGCGCGGGCCAGCGCGAGGCGCTGCCGCTGACCGCCGGAGAGGCTCAGTCCCTGTTCGCCGACCTGGGTCTCGACCCCGGCCGGAAGCCGCTCGACGAAGCCGGCCTGGGCGGTGTCCAGCGCGGCGGTGAGCTGTTCGGCGGTGGCGTCCGGCGAGCCCATCAGGACGTTCTCCCGGACCGTGGCGGAGAACAGGGTCGGCTCCTCGAAGGCGACCGACACCAGCTCGCGCAGTCGCGGCCGGGCGATGTCCCGGATGTCGGTGCCGTCCAGGGTGATCCGGCCGCCGGTCGCCTCGTAGAGGCGGGGGAGCAGCGCGGTGAGCGTGGTCTTGCCGCTGCCGGTCGCCCCGACCAGGGCCATCGTCTCGCCGCTGCGGATGTGCAGGTCGACGCCGCGCAACAGGTCGGGGGAGTCGGCGGGGGCGTCCGGGTAGCGGAAGCGCACGCCGCTGAACCGGATGCCCGGCTCGCCCCCGGCCGGGTGTCCGGAGGGCAGGTCGGGGTGCTCGGGCTCGTCCATCACCTCGAAGAACCGGTCCGTGGCGGTGGCGGCCTCGTTGGCGTAGGCGAGCAGCCAGCCGAGCGACTCCACCGGCCAGCGCAGGGCGAGCGCGGTGGAGAGGAAGGCGACCAGGGTGCCGGTGGTGAGCTGGTCGTCGGCGACCCGGATCGCGCCGACCGCCAGCGCGCAGCCGAGGGCGAACTCGGGCAGGCCGACGATCACGGCCCACAGGTTGGCCAGCTGGTCGGCCTTCGCCAGCTCGGTGCCGCGCAGTTCGCGGGTCTGCTGCTTGAAGCGCTCGGCCATGGTGCGGTGGCGGCCGAAGGCCTTGAGGATGCGGATGCCGAGGATGGACTCCTCGATCACGGTGGCCAGGTCGCCGTTCTGGTCCTGGGAGCGGCGGGCGAGCGCGGCGTACCTGGACTCGAAGTGGCGGGTGAGCACCATCAGCGGCACGGCGGGCAGCAGGGTGATCAGTCCGAGGCGCCAGTCCAGGGTGAACATCAGCACCGTACCGGTCAGGAAGACCAGGGAGTTGACGATCAGGAAGACCAGCGGGAAGGTCAGGAACAGCCGCATGGTGAACATGTCGGAGGTGGCCCGGGAGAGCAACTGCCCCGAGGGCCAGCGGTCGTGGAAGGAGACCGGCAGGCGCTGGAGCTTGGCGTAGAGGTCGCCGCGCATGGCGCGTTCCACCCGGGCGAGCGGGCGGGCCACGATCACCCGTCGGACGCCGAACAGGCCGGCCTCGACCAGTCCGAGCAGCAGGAGCAGCCCGGCGAGCGGCCAGAGCGCGCGCAGGTCGTGGTCGGCGATCGGGCCGTCCACGATGCCGCGGAGCACCAGCGGGACGACGAGGACGCTGCCGGAGGCGATCAGCGCTGCGGTGACCGAGCCGACGATCCGCCAGCGGACTTCGTGTGCGTAGGGCCACAGGCGCAGGAGTGAGCGCACCGCGGACCGGTGGACGGGAACGGGAGTTTGGTTCGTGGCCATCGCGGAGAGGGTAGGCGCGGGGCCTGTCATTTCTCATCTGGTTTTACGGGCCTGACGACGTGAACCAGCCATGGTCACCGGCCTGTTGCCGGGCCGCCCGGCCGGTCCGCGCCCGCCCGGCCCGGGCCCGGCCGGTCCGCGGCGATGCGGAACAGGCGGCAGGAGCGGGCGGCCAACTGGACGACGGCCAGGGCTTGGTGGTGGCGGGGCGTGAGGTCGGGGCGGGCGGTGTCGAGGACGGATTCGTAGGCCGCGGCCCAGGGTTCGCCGGGGAGGGTGAAGGGGACCGCCTGGGCGCCGGCGTTGAGGACCAGCAGGAAGCTGTCGTCGGTGAGGGCGCGGCCGTACCGGTCGCGTTCGGACATCGCGGTGCCGGAGAGCAGCATGCCGAGCACGGCAGTCGGCGCGAACCAGTCGGCCTCGGTCATCTCCCGTCCGTGCGCGGTGAACCAGGCCAGGTCCTGCTGCCCGCCCGGCACCGCCGCGCGTCCGGAGAAGAAGGCCCGCTGCCGCAGGACGGGATGCTCGCGCCGGAGCCGGATCAGCCGAGCGGTCAGGCGGTGCAGCGCCCGCCACTCGGGGTCGTCCAGCAGGGACCAGTCGAGCCAGCTGACGTCGGTGTCCTGGCAGTAGGCGTTGTTGTTGCCGCCCTGGGTGCGGCCGAGTTCGTCCCCGGCGGTGAGCATGGGGACGCCGGTGGAGAGCAGCAGGGTGGTGAGCATGTTGCGCAGTTGACGGTGCCTCAGTTCGACGATCCCGGGTTCGGCGCTCTCGCCCTCGGCGCCGCAGTTCCAGGACCGGTTGTCGTCGGTGCCGTCCCGGTTGTCCTCGCCGTTGGCCTCGTTGTGCTTGCGCTGGTAGGAGACCAGGTCCCGCAGGGTGAAGCCGTCGTGGGCGGTGATGAAGTTGACGGAGGCGTACGGCCGGCGCCCGCCGCGCTGGTAGAGGTCGGAGGAGCCGGAGAGGCGGTAGCCGAGTTCCCGGACGTCGGGGCGGGCGCCGCGCCAGAAGTCGCGGACGGTGTCGCGGTACTTGTCGTTCCACTCGGCCCACAGCGGCGGGAAGCCGCCGACCTGGTAGCCGCCCGGGCCGACGTCCCAGGGCTCGGCGATCAGTTTGACCCGGCTGAGCACCGGGTCCTGGGAGACCGCGGCCAGGAAGGGGTGGTGCATCTCGACGCCGTCGCTGCCCCGGGCGAGGGCCGCGGCGAGGTCGAAACGGAAGCCGTCCACGCCCATCTCGGTGACCCAGTAGCGCAGCGAGTCGGTGATCAGCCGGACCACCTGCGGCTGCCGGGTGTCCAGGGTGTTGCCGCAGCCGGTGTAGTCGGCGTAGCCGCGGCGGCTGCGGTCCAGGCGGTAGTAGGCGCCGTTGTCGATGCCGCGCAGCGAGAGGGCCGGGCCCATCACGCCGCTCTCGGCGGTGTGGTTGTACACCACGTCGAGGATCACCTCGATGCCCGCCGCGTGCAGCGCGCGCACCATCCGTTTGAACTCGCCCACCTGCTGGCCCCGGCTGCCGCCCGCGGAGTACCCGGCGTGCGGGGCGAAGTAGCCGAGCGTGTTGTAGCCCCAGTAGTTGCCGAGCCCGCGCTGCTGGAGGTGGTCCTCGCTGACGTGGTGGTGGACCGGCAGCAGTTCGACGGCGGTGACGCCGAGGCCGGTCAGGTGCTCCAGCGCGGCGGGGTGGGCCAGTCCGGCGTACGTGCCGCGCAGCTCGGCGGGGACGCCGGGGTGGCGCATGGTGAAGCCCCGGACGTGCAGCTCGTACAGCACGGTCTCGGCCCAGGGGGTCTTGGGCCGCTGGTCGTCGTACCAGTCGTCGTCGTCGTGGACCACCACGGCCTTGGGCACGTACGGGGCGGAGTCCCGGTTGTCCCGCACGGTGTCGGCCACCTCGCGCTCGGGCCAGTTGCGGACGGCGGTGCAGACGGCGTCGTGGCTGGCGTAGTGGCCGTCGATGGCGCGGGCGTACGGGTCGAGCAGCAGTTTCGCCGGGTTCCAGCGGGCGCCGGTCCACGGGTCCCACCGGCCGTGCACCCGGTAGCCGTAGCGGGTGCCGGGGAGGACCCCCGGCAGGTAGCCGTGCCAGGTCTGGAAGTTCTGCTCGGTGAGCGGGTGCCGGCTCTCCCGGCCCTCCTCGTCGAAGAGGCAGAGCTCCACGGCCTCGGCCCCGGCGGCCCAGAGCGCGAAATTGGTGCCCCGGCTGCCCTGCGGGCCGGTCCGGAACCGGGCGCCGAGCGGCTGCCAGCTACCGGGCCAGGGGGCGGTGGCGACCGGTGGCGGGGCGGTTCCGTCGGGGTGGGCTCTGGCGGGCGCACGTCGAAGGGCCTCCTGCCCCAGCTCCTGCCACGCCACCATGCCCGCACCCTCCCAGCGCGGGGAGTCCCGTTCCCCGCCTCCCTCTTGTTCCCTGATCGGCTGCTGCTGTCACGTGACGGCGTGTCTCGTGACGGACCGTGAACGATCGTGTTCGTACGCTGGTCCTGCAGGCGTCCGCCGACTGAAATCGTTCCCTCGTGTCCGCCCGACGATGCGGTCGTTATGCCCGGCATCGGGCGGAACCGATGGGAACAACTGAAACTGGGAGGGCCGGAACATGCATCCGGCAGTACGGGTCTGGGGCCGGTGCGCAGGGGCGGTCGGGCTGCTGCTGACCGGCGGGTGCTCCGGCGGCGCGCCGTCCGGCGACTCCGCACCGCAGGTCTCCCGCGCGGTGATCACCACCAGTCCGGTGGACGGCAGCCAGAACGTCCCGCTGGACGGCGGGGTCAGGGTGACGGTCGAACGGGGCAGGCTGGTCTCCGTCCGCCTCGCCGATCGCCGGGGCAACCAGCTGACCGGGCACACCAGCCCCGACGGGGCCAGCTGGATCCCGGACGCCAGGCTCGCCCTCACCACCCCCTACCGGCTGGACGCGGTGGCCAAGGACCGCGAGGGTCTGCGGTCGGTCAGCCACACCTCCTTCACCACCGTCACCCCCGAGCACACCTTCGCGGCCTTCTTCACCCCCGAGGACGGCAGCACGGTCGGCGTCGGCATGCCGGTCTCGCTGCACTTCAACCGCCCGATCACCGAGCGGGCCGCGGTGGAGCACGGCATCGGGGTCAGTGCCAGGCCGCGGGTGCCGCTGCGCGCCCGCTGGTTCGGCAACCGGCGGCTGGACATCCGCCCGGAGAAGTACTGGGTGCCGGGCACCAGGGTGACCCTGTCGCTGCACCTGAAGGACGTGGAGGGCGCACCCGGCGACTACGGCACCCAGCAGAAGGACGTCCACTTCACCGTCGGGCGCTCCCAGATCAGCACCGTCGACCTGGACGGCCACCGCCTGACCGTCCGCCAGGGCGGCCGGGTGGTCAACACCCTGCCGATCTCCGCGGGCGGCCCGGAGCACCTCACCTATCTCGGCACCATGGTGATCTCGGAGAAGTTCGAGGCGACCCGGATGGACTCGCAGACCGTCGGGCTGGGCGACGAGTACGACATCAATGACGTGCCGCACGCCATGCGCCTCACCCAGTCCGGCACCTTCCTGCACGGCAACTACTGGACGCCCAGGGACGTCTTCGGCAGCGCCAACACCAGCCACGGCTGCATCGGCCTGGAGGACGAGAAGGGCGGCTCCAACGGCAGCGCGGCGGGGTGGCTGTTCGACCACTCGCTGGTCGGCGACGTGGTCGAGGTGCACGGTCACGAGGGTGCCCGGGTGCCGGCGGACAACGGGCTCAACGGCTGGAACCTGCCGTGGGATCAGTGGCACCCGGTGGTCGATCCGGTGGCGCACTGAGTACGCACGACCTCCGCCCAGGATTCACTCAGATGCTCCAGTTATCCTGACGTACCGCACCGGCCGAGGCTCTGCTCCGACGGCCGGGTGCGGCGGAATTCTCCGGTCCGGTGCAACTTTCCGGGCTCGTGATGCGTGTATTCGGTGTGGATACCGGGAGGGGAGCAGCAGTGAAGCCCGTGCAGACGGCCGGCGCCGCGATATCGACGGCCCCGGGGCCGACCCGGCGAGGCGTTGCCCGCGGGACGGGCCGACGGGCCGGCGTCGCGCTGGTGATGGGCGGCGTGCTCCTGCTCGGTGCGGCCTGCAGCTCCGGCGGTTCGGCGGCCAAGGACGACGCCGCGGGCGGCTCCGCGGGCGGCTCCTCGGCCTCGGCCGTACCGAAGACCTCGGCGGCCGTGGTGACGGTCTCGGCCAAGGACGGCGCCACCAACGTGGCCCCGTCCGGCTTCCAGGTCACGGTGGCCGACGGCAAGCTGACCACCGTCGAGATGACCGACAAGAACGGCACGGCGGTGGAGGGCCGGATCGCCGCCGACGGCCTGAGCTGGAAGCCCGGGACCGCGCTCGCGGTGGGTACGGTCTACACCGTGAACGCCCAGGCCAAGGACTCGGCCGGGCTGGTCTCGGCCGCCACCAGCAGCTTCACCACGCTCTCCCCGGCCAAGACCGCCGCCGCCACCGACAACATCGCGGACAACGGCACCTACGGCGTCGGCATGATCGTCTCGGTGAACTTCAACAAGCCGATCAAGAACAAGGACGACGTGGTCAAGAACATCACGTTCGAGACCAGCGACGGCAGCACGGTGAAGGGCCACTGGTTCGGCAGCCAGCGGCTGGACTTCCGGCCGGAGAAGTACTGGAAGCCGGACACCAAGGTGACCGTGCACTACCGGCTGAAGAACGTCGAGGTCGCGCCCGGCGTCTACGGCGACGTGGACCGGGACGAGCCGTTCAAGATCGGCCGGGAGCGGATCAGCACCGCGGACGCGGCCACCCACCAGATGACCGTCCAGCAGGGCGGAAGCACGGTGAAGACCATTCCGATCACGGCCGGGAACGACGACAACCCGTCCTGGAACGGCACCATGGTCATCTCCAGCAAGGAGAAGGTGACCCGGATGAACTCGGCCACCGTCTCCAACGTCAAGGGCTCCGAGTACGACATCTCGGACGTGCCGCACGCGATGCGGCTCACCACCTCGGGCACCTACGTGCACGGCAACTACTGGGGCTCGTCGTTCGGCAAGGCCAACGCCAGCCACGGCTGCATCTCGATGCAGGACGCCAAGGGCGGCGACGACTCCTCCACGGCCGGCAAGTTCTTCGCGGACTCGATCGTCGGCGACGTGGTGAAGGTGGTCAACTCCAAGGGCAAGACGGTCCAGCCGGACAACGGTCTGAGTGGCTGGAACCTGAGCTGGGCCAACTGGTAGGAGCCGATCGGCCTCCTCGGACAGCACGGCACGGTCCGGCCGCTCCGGCGAGTGGCCGGACCGTTGTTGTGCTTTCGTGACTCGATCCTCGGTGTCGGGCGCAACTTATCGAGCGGATACGACGTGTATACCGCTGGGATCCAGGGATTTGAGGGGACGAACGTGAAGTCGGTGAGCAGGGCCCTGGTGGCAGGATTGCTCGGAGGCGCGCTGGCGCTGACCACGGCCTGCAGCAGCGGTGGTGGCGGCAACGGCGGGTCCTCGGACGGGGGCAAGCCGGCCGACTCCAAGGCGGCGGTGTCGGCGGCGCAGATCGCGATCGAGCCCAAGAGCGGTGCGAGCGACGTGAAGCCGTCGGGTGCGCTGAAGGTGTCGGTGGCGAGCGGCAAGCTGAGCAAGGTCACGGTGACGGACCAGGCCGGCAAGGCGGTGGCCGGGTCGATATCCGCGGACGGTGCCAGCTGGGTGCCCTCGGCGAACCTGTCGGTCGGCGCGCAGTACAAGGTCACCGCCCAGGCGGCGGACGACAAGGGCGTGGTGGCGACGGCGGAGAGCAGCTTCAGCACGCTCACTCCGAAGCAGGACGCCGGCGCGCACGACAACATCAGCGACGACGGCACCTACGGTGTCGGCATGATCGTCCGGGTCGACTTCAAGAAGCCGGTCAAGAACAAGGACGACGTGGCCAAGAACATCACGTTCGAGGCCAGTGACGGCAGCGTGGTGAAGGGCCACTGGTTCGGCAACCAGCGGGTCGACTTCCGGCCGGAGAAGTTCTGGAAGTCGGGCACCAAGGTGACCGTGCACTACCGGCTGAAGAGCGTCGAGGTCTCGCCGGACGTCTACGGCGGGGTGGACAGCGACGAGACCTTCACCATCGGCCGTGACAAGCAGAGCACGGTCGACGCCGAGACCCACCAGATGACCGTCGAGAAGGACGGTCAGGTGGTCCAGACCATCCCGATCAGCACCGGCGCCTCCTCGCCGAAGTCCTGGAACGCCTACAACGGCACGATGGTGATCGAGGCCCGCGAGGGCTCGGCGATCATGGACTCCTCCACCGTGCCGGGCCTGGAGGGCACCCCGTACAAGCACCCGGTCCCGCACTCGCTGCGGCTGACCGACTCGGGCACCTACGTCCACGGCAACAACTGGTCCGACGCGAGCGTCTTCGGCCACCAGAACGTCAGCCACGGCTGCATCGGCCTGCGGGACGCGCCCGGTGACAAGGGCGACGACAGCAGCTCGGCCGGCAAGTTCTACGCCGACTCGATCGTCGGTGACGTGGTGACGGTCAAGAACTCGGTGGGTGACGACGTCAAGCCGGACAACGGTCTGAGCGGCTGGAACCTCGACTGGAAGAACTGGTAGGCCGGTCACCGCCGGTACGAACGCGTAGGGGAGACAGGGACATGAAGCTGATCCGCGGGGGCCTGACCGCAGGGGTGCTGGTGCTGACCACCGTGGCCTGCAGCGCGGGCGGCGGCGGGGCCTCCGGCGACGCCGCGGCCCGGATCGCACCGTCGCCGAAGCCGACCGTGTCGGCGGCGCGGATCGCGATCGAGCCCGCGAGCGGTGCGAGCGACGTGAAGCCGTCGGGTGCGCTGAAGGTGTCGGTGGCGAGCGGCAAGCTGAGCAAGGTCACGGTGACGGACCAGGCCGGCAAGGCGGTGGCCGGGGCGATATCCGCGGACGGTGCCAGCTGGGTGCCCTCGGCGAACCTGTCGGTCGCCTCGCAGTACAAGGTCACCGCCCAGGCCATCGACGCCGACGGCGTCGCCACCCAGGCGGACAGCACCTTCGGCACCCTGACCCCGGAGAAGGACGCGGGCCCGTACGACAACATCGACAACGACGGCAAGTACGGCGTCGCGATGATCGTCTCGCTCAACTTCAGGAAGCCGGTGAAGGACAGGGCGGCGGTCGAGAAGGGCATCAGCTTCGAGACCTCGGACAACACCGTGGTGAAGGGCCACTGGTTCGGCGACCAGCGGGTCGACTTCCGGCCGGAGAAGTTCTGGAAGTCGGGCACCAAGGTGACCGTGCACTACCGGCTGAAGAGCGTCGAGGTCTCGCCGGACGTCTACGGCGGGGTGGACAGCGACCAGACCTTCACCATCGGCCGTGACCAGCGCACCACGGTCGACGCCCGCAAGGACACCATGACCGTGGTCCGGGACGGCGAGACGGTCGACACGGTGCCGATCACCGCGGGCAAGCCGGGCTTCGACTCCTGGAACGGCACCATGGTGATCTCGGAGAAGGCCGAGCGCACCCGGATGAGCTCGCAGGGCGTCAGCGGCGTCTCGGCGGCCGAGTCCTACGACCTCTCCGACGTCCCGCACGCGATGCGGCTCACCGACTCCGGCACCTACGTCCACGGCAACTCCTGGGCCATCGGCGCGATGGGTTCCTACAACGCGAGCCACGGCTGCATCGGGGTCGCGGACGCCCGGTACGGGAGCGACGGTTCGAACGCCGGAAAGTACTTCAACTCCGCTCTGGTGGGCGACCCGGTCACCGTGGTCAACTCCAAGGGTGCCGAGGTGGCCCCGGACAACGGCCTCAGCGGCTGGAACACGGACTGGCAGAACTGGTAGCCGGCCACGGCCGGTACGAACTCGTAGGGGAGGACGGGGACATGAGGCGGATACCCCGAAGGACGGCCGCGACCGCGCTGGTGCTGACCACCGCGGTCGGCGGTGTCGCGGTCGGCGGCGGCAGTGCGTTCGCGGCCCAGCCGGCGGCGGCCGTGCAGCAGAGCGCCGGCCCGTACGACAACGTCGAGAGCGGCAGCACCTACGGCGTGGCGATGATCGTCTCGCTCAACTTCAGGAAGGCGGTGCAGGACAAGGCGGCCGTCGACAGGGCCATCAGCTTCTCCACCTCCGACGGCAGCACGGTCAGGGGCCACTGGTTCGGCAGCAACCGGGTGGACTTCCGCCCGGAGAAGTTCTGGAAGCCGGGCACCAAGGTGACCGTGCACTACCGGCTGAAGAACGTCCAGGTCTCGCCCGGGGTCTACGGCGGGGTGGACAGCGACCAGACCTTCACCATCGGCCGTGACCAGCGCACCACGGTCGACGCCGCCAAGGACACCATGACCACCGTCCGCAGCGGCAAGAAGGTCAGCGCCTACCCGATCACCGCGGGCAAGACGGGCTTCGACTCCTGGAACGGGGTCATGGTGATCTCGGAGAAGGACGAGCACATCGAGATGAAGTCCGCGCCCGGGGCGCCCTCGGGCGAGCAGTACGACCTGAAGGACGTCCCGCACGCGATGCGGCTCACCGACTCCGGCACGTACGTCCACGGCAACTACTGGGCCGTCGACGCGATGGGCCACCGCAACGTCAGCCACGGCTGCATCGGCGTGGCGGACCGCGAGCACGGGAGCGACAGCTCGAACGCCGGCAGGTTCTTCAACTCCTCGCTGGTCGGCGACCCGGTCACGGTGGTCAACTCCAAGGGCGCCAAGGTGGCTTCGGACAACGGTCTGAGTGGCTGGAACACGAGCTGGAGCAAGTGGTAGGGCTCCGCGGCGCCGCGCGGCGCCGGGGCGGTCCGGTCTGACTTGCACCTGGCATATGCCAAATGAATAGTGATCGTTTCGTCATTGTCCGTACGCGGCCGCTTGCATTCCGCAATGATTGGCACATGGCGGGATGGGGCGAAGCTGAACGGACATCACATCCGGGCGCCGGTCTGGCTGCTGATGACCAGTCGGGCAGCCGGTCCTCGGTCCTGGAGACACTGGAGCTGCTCACTCCCCAGCAGGTCGAACGGGAGTGCTTCGGTCGGCTCTGCGAGCAGGTCGGAGCCGAGGAGGAGGTCTGTCTGCCCTCCCGGCCGGAGCTGGTCCGGGTGGTGAGACGGGTCGTCCTCAGGGTGCTGCAGGACTGGCAGTTGCCGCAGCTGCTGGAGGTCGGCGAGCTGCTCGCCGGTGAGCTGATGGCCAACGCGGTCCGGCACACCGGTGGGCGGAGGGTCGGCCTCCGGCTCACCCGGCGGCCGGGCTGGCTGCGGGTGGAGGTGCGCGACTCCTCGCGGGCGCTGCCCTGCCTGATCCTGGCCGAGCCGGGCAACGAGAACGGCTACGGGATAAAGCTGGTGGACGCGCTCTCCGAGCGCTGGGGCGCGGATCTGCTGCCGCGCGGCAAGGGCGTCTGGTTCGAGCTCAAGATCCGTGAGCGCACGGTCTGACCCCGGAAGACGATGCGGGGCCCCCGTTCCACGTGTGTGTGGTCGTCGGGGGCCCCTGCATGGTCACCGTGCCGGCCAAGGGGGTGCGTGCCGCACGGTGGTGACGGCCGAACCGGGTCAGATGGAAGGCCGTGGGTGTCGACGGACGCACTGCGTCCGGACTTGTCCGACTATTGCATGGTCTCAGCATGTGAGCAAATTCGATTGGAAGGTTTGTAGCCTATTTCACCTTTGGTATACGTATAAATTCACGCCATGGCCTGTGAATATTCACGCGATCAGGCCCGGGGCGTCGCCGAAGTGAAATCGCGCAACCCTTCCCGGAACGCCTCGCCACCGGACGGGCCGAGCAGGGCCTGCTGGAGCAGCAGGCCCTGCAGGATGCCGATCACGGCCCTGGCCAGGGCCTCGGCGGCCGCGTCGCCGGCCAGGACGCCGTGGCTCCTCAGCTCCTGCCCGTACCCGGAGAGCTCCTCGACCATGTCGGCCCAGCTGGACCGCAGCCGGGCGGTGAGCCCGGGGTTGAGCAGGCACTCGCTCCACACCTGGACCAGCAGCCGCGCCGCGCCGTCGCCCTCCCGGTTGAGCGGCGGCGCGGCGAGGATCCGGTCGAGAAGCTCGTCCAGGGTGGGAAACGGAGCTGCTGCCGCCGCGGCCACGACGCTCCGTCCGACCTGTTCGGCGGCTTCCGCGGCCACCTCGGCGATCAGCTCGTCCTTGCCGGCGAAGTAGCTGTAGACGGCGCCGGTCGACAGGCCGATGTCGGCGGCGACGTCCTGCATCGAGGCCGTCCGGAAGCCCTTGGCCAGGAAGCAGCGGCGGGCACCGTCGAGGATCTGGCGGCGGCGGCCGTCGCGGTGTTCTTGGGATACGCGGGTCACCGCGCTCCTCCCTCACTGTGGTCGGACCACCGGCCGGCTCCTCGGTGCACAGGGGCCCCGCGTGCGGCCGGGTGTCGCTCGCCGGCAGCGCCGTGCACGGCCGGCGAGCGGCACCCGGACCGCGGCTCGCCGGTCGGCGGCGTGCTGGTCGGCGGTGTGCCGGTCGGTCAGGACCGGGCGGCGCCGGCGGTCGGGGCCGGGTCCGGGTCCGCGGCCGGCCGCGCCGGGGCGGGGGCCGGACTCTTCGGCAGCAGCGCCGTGAGCGCGATGGTGGCGAGCAGCAGCGCGATGTCGATGCCCGCCGTGAGCTGGACGGCCGAGGTGAAGCTCGCCCGGGTCGGATGGGCGCCGATCGCGCCGAAGAGCACGGTGCCCAGCAGCGCGACACCGGTCGCGTTGGCGAACTGCTGACTGGTCGTGAGCACTCCGGCGGCGGCCCCGGCCCGGGCCTGCGGGACGCCGGCCAGCACCGAGCCCATCAGGGCCGGCATCACCAGGCCGTTGCCCAGGCCGACCAGGGCGAGCGGTCCCAGCAGCCAGGCGGCGCTGATGTCCGCGCCGAGCTGGTGCAGCTCGATGATCAGCGTGGTGACGCCGACGGCGCTGACGGCGGCGCCCAGGGCGAGCACGCGCAGGCCGTAGCGGGCGACCAGGCGGCGTCCCGCGACCGAGGTGACGCCCAGCAGCACGCCGAGCGGGGTGAAGGTGAGACCGGCGGAGAGCGCGGAGAGCCCGAGGCCGGCCTGCAGCAGCAGGGTGAGGGTGAAGATGAAGCTGCCGAAGAAGGCCATGAAGGCGATGTTGACCACCAGCCCGGCGGTGAACGGGCGGCTGCTGAACAGGGTGAGGTCCAGCAGCGGGGACCCGCCGCGAGCGGTGAGCCGCTTCTCCCAGCCGAGGGTCGCGGCCACCGCGGGCACCGCGGCGACGAGCAGGACCCAGGTCCAGACCGGCCAGCCGGCGTTGCGGCCGAGCATCAGCGGCACCAGGACCAGCGCCAGGCTCACCGAGACCCCCAGGGCGCCGAGCAGGTCCAGCGAGGCGCGGCGTTCGCTGCTCTGCCGGGGTACCAGCCGCAGCGCGCAGGCGATGGTGGCGGCACCGATCGGGACGTTGATCAGGAAGATCACCCGCCAGCCGAGGCCGAACAGGTCGGCGTCCAGCAGGAGACCGCCCAGGACCTGGCCGGCGACCGAGGCCAGCCCTGCGGTGACGCCGAACCAGGCCATGGTGCGCGGCCGCTCCGCCGGTGCGAACGGCGCGGTGATCAGGGCGAGGATCTGCGGCACCATCAGGGCGCCGGTCAGGCCCTGGAGCATGCGGGCCGCGACGAGCTGACCGGGGGTCAGGGCCAGTCCGCACAGCAGGGAGGCCAGCGAGAAGGCGGTCAGCCCGACCAGGAACATCCGGCGGTGGCCGAAGATGTCGCCGAGCCGCCCGCCGGTGACCATGCCGCTGCCGTAGGTGAAGGCGTAGCCGCCGACGATGAGTTCCAGGGCGATGTCGCCGGCGTGCAGCTGGTCGCGCAGGGACGGGGCGGCGACGTTCACCACGAAGGTGTCGAACTGGGCCATGAAGGAGGCCAGCAGCACCACCGGGAGCATGAGCCAGCGGCGCGGGTGGGGCGCGGGATCGGGTGGGGTCATCGTGGAGCCGCCTGTTCGTCGGGGTGGGAGGCGTCCGGGTGGGAGGCGTGGGGACGGGAGTTGGGCACGGTGCTCGTTCCTCGGTCAGTCGGCGATGAGACGGTGCATCTCCGCGGTGTCGAAGACGTCCTCCAGCCGGGCGGCCCGGCCGTCGCACAGGGTCCACGAGTGGATGAAGCGCAGGGTGCCGGTCCTGCCGTTGTGGGCGGTCACGTGGCGGCTGCCGAAGACCACGATCCGGTCGCCGTCGACGACGAACTCCTCGGGTACGACCTGCTGCCCCGCGAGCACCGTGGGGACCTTGGCGAGGAACGCCTTGACGCCGTCGTGGCCGTGCTTGGTGCCGCCGACGCCGTAGCGGACCATGCCCTCGGGGTGGACCCAGGCGATGTCGGGGGCCAGGGCGTCCAGGACGGCCGGAAGGTCGCGGCGGTCGAAGGCGGCGTAGATGTCGCGGACCAGGTCGAGGTTGGTGGTCGAGGTCATGGGCGGTTCTCCAGACGTTCGGTGTGGAGGCCGGCACGGGCCGGCCGTGGACGGGTGCAGGGACGGGGGTGGCAGCGGCGGGGGTGGTGGGGTCAGGCGGGGGAGGCCAGGGCGGCTTCGAGCAGCCGGACCAGTTCGGCGGTCTCCCGCATGCCGGCCGCCCAGGGGCGGCCGTCCACGGCGAGGAAGGGGACGCCGGCCGCGCCCAGCTCGCCGCCGCGGCGGGCCTCGGCCCGCACCTGCGCGGCGTGGGCGTCGCCGGCCAGGACGGTGCGTGCCGGGTCGGCCTCCAGGCCGACCTGGGTGGCCAGTTCGACCAGGGTGTCCGGGTCGGAGAGGTCGAGGCCCTCGCCGGTGAAGGCACGGGCCAGCCGTTCGGTGAGTGCGGGCCGCAGCCCGTGCCGGCCGGCCCAGTGGGTGAGCCGGTGGGCGTCGAAGGTGTCGACCGGGCGGGCCAGTTCGAGCCGGTACGCGAGGCCCTCGGCCGCGGCCAGCGCGCCGACGTAGGCGATCCGCTGTTCGACCTGCGCGGGCGGCAGGCCCGCGGCGGCGACGTGCGCGGGCAGCAGGCGCCCGGGACGGTAGGGCACCGGCGGAGTGAGCGGGAGGCTGTGCAGCGCGACGGTGGTCGCGAAGTCGTGTCCCAGGTGGTCCAGCGCCGTCTCCAGGCGCCGCATCCCGATCGGGCACCACGGGCACACCAGGTCCACCCATAACTCCACGCGCATGTCCGCCGCCGTCCGTCTCTGATGTCTGCTGCGACCAGCAGCGAACTCACCATAGGAGGTGAACTTACTTTTAGTAAGAACGCACCTTTGGGTAAGCTCCGGTCATGACGGAAAGAGTGCTGGTGAACGATTCCGCGGCCGCCCAGCTCGGCGATGTCTTCGACAGTGACTGCCCGGTGCGGACGGTGCTGAGCCATGTCGCCGGCCGCTGGGGCGTGCTCGTGCTGGCCGCCCTGGACGGCGGCCCGCTGCGCTTCTTCGAGCTGCACCGCCGGATCGGCGGGATCAGCGACAAGATGCTCACCCAGACCCTGCGCACGCTGGTCCGGGACGGTCTGGTGAGCCGCACCGTGGAGCCCTCGTCCCCGCCCAAGGTCTCCTACCGGCTCACCCCCGTGGGGGAGGACCTCACCGCGCCGTTGCTGCACCTGCTCGACCGGATCAGGGAGCGCACCGCCGACGTCATCGCGGCCCAGCAGAGCCACGACACGCAGGCCGCCACGGCCTGACGCCGGGCCCCGGCCCGGGAGGGCGCACGGTCCGTCCGCGCGCCCTCCCGGGCCGGTCGGCCGTACCCGATCCGCGAATCTGGCACAGTCCCGGAGAACTGGCTAAGTGCGTCTCGTGATCTTTGCCCTCTCTTCGAGTGCATGTTCATTCTGGCAAGAGCCCGCCGGCCCCGACCCGCCCCGGCAGGGCCCCTTCCCACGCACTCAGGAGAAGCACGACGATGACCATTCAGGAAGCTCTCCCGGTGGACCTCGACGCTGCGCACACGCAGCAGGAGGCCTCCCACGTCGCCGATCTGCTGGTGCGCGCCGCCCTTCGGGCCCCGGACCGGGGGCTGCGCTACTGCCTCACGGAACAGGTGACCGAGAGCAGGCTGCAGACCTATCCGGAACTGCTCGACGAGGCACGGCGGATACTGGCCGGCCTGCGGGCCCGCGGTGTCCGGCCCGGCCGGAACGTCGCGCTGCTGCTGGAGCGGCCGGACGAGTTCCTGCCCGCCTTCTGGGCCTGCCTGCTCGGCGGTTTCGCCGCCTGCCCCATGGTGCCCGTCCGCAACGACCCGCAGCGGTGGGCCGCCCAACTGGCCCACGCCGGCGACCTGCTGGACGAGCCGCTGCTGGTGACCACCGATCGCCTGCGCTCCGAGCTGCCGGACGTCCCCGGCCTGGAGGTGGCCGACCTGGCGACCCTCGCGGCGGAGGTCTTACCCGCCGAGGTGGAGATCCACCAGGCGAAGCCCGCCGACGTCGCGCTGCTGGTGCTCACCTCCGGTTCCACCGGGAACTCCAAGGCCGTCGTGCTCACCCACGCCAACCTGCTGGCCTCGATGCGGGCCAAGGCCGAGGTGCAGTCGCTGACCGGCGAGGACACCACGCTCAACTGGATCTCCTACGACCACGTCGCGGCCCTCCTGGAGGCCCACCTGCTGCCGCTGTCGGTCGGCGCGGAGCAGCTGCACACCAGCCCGGACGCGATCCTCGGCGACCCGGTGCGGTTCCTCGAACTGATCGACGCCCACCGGGTGACGATGACCTTCACGCCGAACTTCCTGCTCGGCCTGATCAACCGGGCGCTGTCCCAGCGGCCGTCCGGTCAGGACCTGGAGCTGGACCTGTCCAGCCTGCGCCGGATCATCTCCGGTGGCGAGGCGAACCTGGTCTCCACCGGCGTCGCCTTCCTGGAGGAGCTGGCCCCGTACGGGCTCGACCGCCGGGTCCTGTGGCCGGCCTTCGGAATGACCGAGACCTGCGCGGGCAGCATCTACAACCGCTCGTTCCCGGACGCGGACGCCGGTGCCGAGTTCGCGGCCGTCGGGCATCCGGTGACCGGCCTGGGCATCCGGGTGGTCGAGGACGGCGGCGACCGGGTGCTGGCCGACGGCGAGGTCGGCGAGGTCCAGCTGTCCGGTCCGATGGTCACCGGCGGGTACCTCAACAACAACTCGGCCACCGCGGCCGCGTTCACCGCCGACGGATGGTTCCGCACCGGAGACCTGGGCCGCCTGGCCGAGGGGCGGCTGACCCTGGTCGGGCGCAGCAAGGACAGCATCATCGTCAACGGGGTCAACTACTTCAGCCATGAGCTGGAGGCGCTGCTGGAGGACCTCGACGGGATCGAGAAGTCCTACGTGGCGGCGTTCCCCACCCGGCCCGGGGGCAGCGACACCGAGCAGCTGGTGGTCGCCTTCGCCGCCACCGCGGCGGCGACGGACGAGGCCGAGCTGCACCGCCTGATGATCGCGGTGCGCAACAGCGTCGTCATGCACTGGGGGTTCCGCCCCTCCCTGCTGCTGCCGCTGCCGAAGGAGGCGTTCCCGAAGACCAGCCTGGGCAAGATCCAGCGCTCGCTGATGCGCACCCGGCTGGAGGCCGGGGCCTACGCCCCGCAGCAGGAGGCGGTCGAGGAACTGGTGACCCGTCAACTCGGCGGCCACGTGGCGCCCGAGGGCGAGGTCGAGACCGTGCTGGCGGGCATCTACGCCGAGCTGTTCGACGTGGCGCCGGAGACGATCAGCGCCACCGCGAGCTTCTTCGACCTGGGCGGCACCTCACTCGACATCCTGCGCCTGAAGCGGCTCGTCGGCGTCCGGCTCGGGGCCGACGACCTGCCGGTGTTGGCGATCCTCACCGCGCCGAGCGTCCGCGCCCTGGCCGGGCGGCTGCAGGCGGCCGAGCAGCCGGGCGGGGCCGCGTACGACCCGATCGTGCCGCTCCAGACCAGCGGGGACAGGACACCGCTGTTCTGTGTCCACCCCGGGGTCGGCGAGGTTCTCGTCTTCGTCAACCTGGCCAAGTACTTCGTTCACGAGCGCCCCTTCTACGCCCTGCGGGCCCGCGGGTTCAACCCCGGGGAGAAGCCGTTCGAGAGCTTCGCGGAGATGGCCCGCAGCTACGCCGACGCGATCCGCGCCAAGCAGCCGCACGGCCCGTACGCGATCGCCGGCTACTCGTTCGGCGCGGCGGTCGCCTTCGAGATCGCCAAGCTGCTGGAGGCGGAGGGCGAGCGGGTCGACTTCCTCGGCAGCTTCAACCTGCCGCCGCACATCAAGTACCGCATGGACGAGCTCGACTACATCGAGACCGCCGTCAACCTCGCCATGTTCCTGGAACTGATATCGAAGCAGCAGGCGAAGGAACTGCCGGCCGAGCTGCGCCCGCTGGGCAGGGACGAGCAGCTCGCGCACCTGATCCGGCTGGCGCCGCCGGAGCGCCTGGCCGAACTCGACCTCGACCTGCCGCGGTTCGCCGCCTGGGCCGACCTCGCCGACGGGCTGACCGGTCTCGGCCGGACGTACCAGCCGACCGGCAGCGTGCGGTCGATGAGCGTCTTCTACGCGATCCCGCTGCGCGGCACCAAGCAGGACTGGCTGGAGCGGGAGCTGCGGCGGTGGGACGACTTCAGCTCCGAGCCCAACCGGTTCCTCGACGTCCCCGGCGAGCACTACACGCTGATGGGGCCCAAGCACGTCGCCGCCTTCCAGGGCATCCTGCGCGCCGAGCTCGACCGCGCGCTCGGCGGCAGGTGACCGGCCCCGGCCGTACGACGGCCCCGTACGGCGACCGTACGGCGACCCCCATCCGACGACCCCACACGACGAGTCCGTGCGACGGCTCCGCACGACGACTCCGCACGACCTAAGGACACGGCGTTGATACACGGTAAGAAGATCCTGATCACCGGGGGCACCGGCCAGGCGGCCCGCCCGGTCGCCGAGGCGCTCGCGGCCGGCAACGAGGTCTGGTGCCTGGGCCGGTTCGGTACGCCCGGCGTCGAGGACGAGCTGCGCGAGGCGGGCATCACCACCTACCGGTGGGACATGGGCGAGGACACCCTCGAATCACTGCCCGACGACTTCACCCACGTCATGCACTCGGCCGTGCACCGGGGGTACGACGGCGACTTCGACACCGCCATCGAGGTCAACTCGGTGGCCGTGGGGCGCCTGATGACCCACTGCCGCAAGGCCGAGTCCTTCCTGCACGTGTCCACCGGGGCGTTCTACAAGCGCCAGTCGCTCGACCACCGGTACAAGGAGACCGACCCGCTGGACGGGGTGGCCGACTGGCTGCCCACCTACCCGGTGGCCAAGATCGCCGCCGAGGGGACGGCCCGTGCGTACGCCCGGACGCTGGGCCTGCCCACCACCATCGCCCGGCTCAACATCTCGTACGGGCCCGCCTCCTACGGCGGTGTGCCGGTGATGTACTTCAAGCAGATGCTGGCCGGCGAGCCGATCCCGGTCCCGGTCGAGGGCCAGAACTGGGCCTCCCTGATCCACACGGACGACCTGGTCCACCAGGTTCCGCTGCTGTGGGGCATCGCGACGACGCCGGCCACGGTGGTCAACTGGGGCGGCGACGAGCCGGTCGGCATGACCGACTGCGCCCGGTACATGTCCGAACTCACCGGTGTCGAGGCGAAGTTCGTCGCCAGTGAGGTCACCCGTGAGACCTACGCCTTCGACAGCACCAAGCGCCGCGAACTGATCGGCGACTGCACGGTCGAGTGGCACGAGGGCATCCGCCGCACCCTTGAGGTGCACTTTCCCGAGGTGCTCGGCAAGGGGGTGCCGGCATGACCGCCGCGCAGCCCGACGCCACCGCGCAGCCCGACGCCACCGTCGTGGAGCAGCGGATCCGCGCCGCGTACGAGGCGTTCCACCGCCGGGACGTCGAGGGGATCCTGGAGTTCTTCGCCCCGGACGTCGTCTGGGTCCACCCGGACGGGATGAGCGACGTGGGCCTGGGCGGGGCCAAGCACGGGCACACCGGGATGCGGGAGTTCCTGGCACACGTGCCCACCGTCCTCGGTGGCATGCGGCTGGCGCCGGAGGAGTTCCTGGTGCTCGGCCGTCGCGTGGTGGTCTTCGGCACCCGAGAGGTCGTCGCCCTGGACGGCCGGAGCGCGACCCTGCGCTTCGTCCACTCCTGGACGCTGGAGGACGGCCGGGCGGTCCGGTTCGAGGACTACTTCGACACCGTGGAGATGCGGCGGCTGATCGACCCGGTGGGAGCCGGCCGGGAGCCGCGGGCGGTGGCGCCGTGAGCACCCACGACCCGCGGGTGCTGTTCGTCCCGGCGGGTGCGGGCGCGAGCCGCTGGGTCTTCGGCGACCGCTACACCTTCAAGGTCGACGCGCAGGACACCGGGGGCTCCTTCAGCCTGCTGGAGGCCCTCGTCCCGGCCGAGGCCGGACCGCCCCCGCACATCCACCACCACGCCGACGAGGCGTTCTACCTGCTGGACGGTGCGATCGAGTTCACCGACGGCGAGGAGACCCACGTCGTGGAGCGCGGCGGCTTCATCTTCATCCCGCGCGGCAGTGTCCACGGCTTCCGCAACCTCGGACCCGATCCCGTCAGGATGCTCGGCTGGTTCACCCCCGGCGGCACGGAGGGCTTCTTCCAGGAGCTCGGCGTCCCCGCGGTGGAGGGTGCGCCGCCGCCGGACGCCCAGCGGCAGGCCGACGCCGAGGACGCCCTGGCGATCCTCGCGAAGTACCACTCGACGTACGTGTGACCGGGTCGGCACCCGGGGCCACCGGTCCGGGAGCGGCAGCGCCCCGGACCGGTGGCCCGGCTCGGCCGCCGACCAGCAGACCCCGCCGCCGACCGCCGGACGGACCACCGGAACAGTGACCGACAACCGCACCGAGGACGCCCGCCCGCAGCCCCGTTCGGGACCCGGCGGGCCGGCCCGGGACGCGCACACCTGCGAGGTGTGGTGGGCCCGGCCAGCGCAGGTGCCCGCAGAGCTGGTGAGCGTCCTCAGTCCCGCCGAACGCGAACGGCGCGCCGCGACCGTCCGGCAGCAGGACCGTGACCGCTTCACCGCCGCCGCGGCCCTGCTGCGCCTGGCGCTGGGCGCCCGGCTCGGCATCCCGCCGGCCCGGGTGCCCATCGACCGGACCTGCCCCGACTGCCCGGACCCGCACGGCCGGCCCCGCCTGCCGGGCAGCCTCGGCATGGACTGTTCGGTCGCCCGCAGCGCGGACCAGATCGCCGTGGCGGTGAGCTCGGGCCGGACCATCGGCGTCGACGTCGAGGACGTCGTCGAACAGCACGAACTCGACGACCTCGCCGTCACCGCCCTCACCCCGCGGGAGCGGGCGGCCGTCGCCCGCCGCCCGCGGCGCAGCAGGCCGCGGGCCGTCGCCCGGCTGTGGACGGCCAAGGAGGCCGTGCTCAAGGCGACCGGAGACGGACTGCGGATCTGTCCCGGCTCGGTGGAGATCCACGCCACCCGGGACGAACTGCGGCTGCTGGGCCTGCCCCGGATCCCCGCCCTCGCCCGGGGAGCGGTGCTGCACCGGCTCCGCCCCGCCGCGGCGGTGGCCACCCTCGCGGCGCTGGGCCCCGAACCGCTGACCGTACGCGAGTACCCGGCAGCCGATCTCTACCGAAACCTTCCGCACATCCCCGCCGCCTGAACCGGCTTGTCGCCCCCGAGGTGTCCGATGACCATGCAACGCAGCCGCACCACGACGGCCGCCGCCCCACCCACCCCAGGCCCTGCGGTGGTCCGGGCCATCCGCGGTGCCACCCGGGCGCACGCCGACGAGCCCGCCCTGATCGAGGCGGCCACCGGTGAGCTGCTCTCCACGATCATGGACCGCAACGCGGTCGGCGACGACGACCTCATCAGCATCCTGTTCACCGTGACGCCCGACCTGGCGTCCGCCTACCCGGCCCGTGCGGCCAGGGAGTTGGGGCTGACCGAGGTGCCGCTGATGTGCGCCACCGAGATCCCGGTCCCCGGGGCGCTCACCCGCGTCATCCGGGTGCTGGCCCACGTCCACACCTCCCGCCCCAGGGAGTCGCTCCGCCACGTCTACCTGGGGGGCGCCGCAGTACTGCGGCCGGACCTGGCCGCGGTCGAGGCGGTCCCCACCGGCCCGCTCTTACGAGGAGAATGACCATGTCCACGAGCACCCATGACGCCGTCCCCCTCGCGCAGCCCGTGGAGGCGGCCGTGCCGCTGCGGTCCCACGACGGCGCCGACGCCTGGAGTTCGGCACCCGCCCGGCAGCAGCCCGACTGGTACGACCCGCTGCGCGCGGCCACCGTCCGCGCCGAACTCGCGCGGCTGCCGGGCCTGGTGACCTGGGAGGAGATCCAGGTCCTGCGGATGCTCCTGGCCGAGGCCGCCGCCGGCGGCTACCAGGTCATCCAGGCCGGGGACTGCGCCGAGGACCCCGCCGAGTGCGAACCCGGACAGGTCGCCCGCAAGGTGGGCCTGCTCGACGCCCTGGCCGGGGTGATGAAGGTCAACACGGGCAGGCCCGTGATCAGGATCGGCCGGATCGCCGGACAGTTCGCCAAGCCCCGCAGCGCCCCGACCGAGACCGTCGAGGGCGTCGAACTCCCGGTCTACCGCGGCCACCTGGTCAACTCGCCCGCCCCCACCGCGCGGGAGCGCCGGGCCGACCCCGAGCGGATGCTCTCCTGCTACCGGGCCGCCGACCGCGCCACGGCCTTCCTCCGGCAGCGCACGGGCGGTTGGACACCGCCCACCGGCGCCCCGGTGTGGACCAGCCACGAGGCCCTCGTGCTCGACTACGAACTCCCCCTGCTGCGCCGGACCCCGACCGGCCGGACCATGCTGGCCTCCACCCACCTGCCCTGGATCGGCGAGCGGACCCGGCAGCCGGACGGCCCCCACGTCCAGATGCTCGCCGAGGTGGCCAACCCCGTGGCGTGCAAGGTCGGTCCGACGACGACGGCCCGGGAGCTGGTGGAGCTGTGCGCCCGGCTCGACCCCGGCCGGGAGCCCGGCCGCCTCACCCTGATCGCCCGCATCGGCGCCGCGAAGGCGGCCACGGCCCTGCCGCCGCTGGTCGCCGCGGTCCGCGCGGCGGGGCACCCGGTGGTCTGGCTGTGCGACCCGATGCACGGCAACACCGTCAGGGCGCCCGGCGGCCTGAAGACCCGCTCGGTGCAGACCCTGATCGAGGAGGTCGTGGCGTTCCAGCAGGCGGTGGCCGACGGCGGCGGCGTCCCGGCCGGCCTGCACCTGGAGACGACGCCGGAGGCGGTCTCGGAGTGCGTCTGGAGCGAGGCGCGGCTCGACGGGGTGGGGGAGCGCTACACCTCGCTGTGCGATCCGCGGCTCAACCCGCAGCAGGCCATCGGCGTGGCCGGGGCCTGGGGCGTCGCCGACCCGCACTGACCATCCATCACGCGGCGCCCGCCGGGGAACCGGAGGGCCGTACCCGAGGAGGCCGGCCGCGATGCACACCGCCTATCTGGGACCGTCCGGTTCGTTCACCGAGGCCGCGCTGGCCGGCCTCGGGATACCGCCGGAACAGGCCCTGCCGTACCCGGGCGTCCAGGAGGCGCTGGAGGCGGCCCGTACCGGGGCGGCCGACGCCGCGGTCGTGCCCTGGGAGAACTCCGTCGAGGGCGTCGTCACCGCGACCGTCGACGCCCTGGTGGACCGCGCGGAGCTGAGCATCACCGGCGAGACGCTGCTGCGGGTGGAGTTCGCCCTCGCCGCACCGCCGGGCGGCTCACTGGCCTCGGTGCGGCGGGTGCTGACCCACCCGCACGCCCACGCGCAGTGCCGCGGCTGGCTGGCCGAGCACCTGCCGCACGCCGAGTTCCTCCCGGCGGGCTCCACCGCTCAGGCCGCCCGCACGGTGGCCGAGGCGGGCTCGGGGGATCTCGCCGCGATAGCCTCCCCGACCACCGTGACCGGCTACGGGCTCGACCTGCTGGCCCGTGGCATCGGGGCCCGTCCCGATGCGGTGACCCGGTTCGTCAGGGTCAGCCGGGGCCGCGCCGTGCCGGTGCCGACCGGGGCGGACCGCAGCACGCTGGTCGTCCCGCTGGCCGGACGCATCGGTGAACTGAACGCCGTGCTCGACGAGTTCAGCCGGACCGGCACCCGGCTGACGTCGGTGCTCTCGCGGCCCACCGGAGACGGCCTGGGCCGCTACTCCTTCCTGCTGGAGTGCGAGGGCCACATCACCCAGCCCGCGGTGCTCACCACCGTGGCCGCGCTGCGCCGACGGGTCGAGACGACCCTGTTCCTCGGCAGTTACCCGCGGGCCCACCGCCCGCTGCCGCCGCCCGCACCGCGCGGGACGCGCGGCACCACGTCCCTTCCCCTGCTCCCCTCCAGGAGATCTTGATGAAATCCGCAGCCACCCCCCAGGACCTCCTCGCCCTGCCGTCGTCGGCCCGGGACCTGCTCTTCCACGAGGCCCGCACGGCGCACACCTTCACCGCCGAACCGGTCGGCGACGACCTGGTCGAGGCGATCCACCGACTGATCAGGTCCGCGCCGACCTCGCTGAACAGCCAGCCGCTGCGAGGCCTCCTGGTCCGCTCCGAGCAGGCGCGCGAGCGGCTGGTCGAGCGGATGGCCCCGAACAACCGGGCCAAGACCCGGCAGGCGCCGCTGACCGCGATCCTGGCCGCCGACCTCGACTTCCACGACACCCTGCCCAGGCTGGTCCCGCACCTGCCCGGCGCCCGGGAGCTGTTCGCGGACGCGCCGGTACGGCACGAGGCGGCGCTGCTCAACGCCTCGCTCCAGATCGGCTACTTCATCCTCGGCGTACGCGCCGCAGGGCTGGCGGCCGGGCCGATGAGCGGATTCGACGCCGACGCCGTCACCGAGGAGTTCTTCCCCGGCCGGGAGTGCCGTCCGCTGGTGGTGGTCAACATCGGCCGCCCGGGCCCGGACGCCTTCCGCCCCCGGGGCCCCCGGCTGGAGTTCTCCGAGGTGTTCCGGACCGTCTGAACCCACCTGCCGACGCCCCGGTCAACGGTGCCCCAGGATCCCGTGTGGTTGTTGTGATCGCGCCGCCCCGGGGCACCGGGGCGGCATACGGTCGTTCGCAGACTGAGCTCTTTGGCAGACTACGAGGGGAGGGCCCGCGATGCTCGCAGGCATCAGTCGACCAACGTTCGGTCACACACTCCATGGTGACGCCGATTCAGGGCTGTTCGAGGCATTCCTGGCCCCGCTGCGCAGACGTGGTCAGCGGACCTACGCACTGCAGTACCTGCGCGGTCTGCTGACCGCGACCGGCCGCAAGACCATCCGCAAGATCGCCTTACTGGGAGAGGCCGACGGAACCAGTCACGCCCTGCACCACTTCATCAGCGACTCGCCCTGGGACTGGTGCGAGGCGCGCCGCTCGGTGGCGCGCTACCTCGACGAGGAGGTACGGCCGAGTGCCTGGGTCGTCGCACCTCTGGTGATCCCCAAATCCGGCCCGCACTCGGTCGGGGTCGACAGCATCTTCGTGCCCGACCTGGGCGTCCAGGCCGTCGGCCAGCGGTCCTACGGTGTCTGGCTGACCCGAGAGGAGACCAGCTACCCCGTCAACTGGCGGCTGCACCTGCCCGACCTGTGGCTGGAGGAGGAGCGGCGGCGCGAGGCGGGCATACCGGCGCACATCGAGTCCGCCACCCTCGGCTCCTGCGTCACCCGGGCGGTGCTCGACACCGCGTCCTGGGGGCTGGAACGCAGGCCGATCGTGATCGACGCCCGCGAGACCAACCCGCTTGACGTGGTCGGCGAACTCACCGCGGCCGGTGTGCCGTTCCTGCTCAAGGTCAGCTGCTCGACCCGGGTCCTGCCCACCGACCGGGGTCTGGCCGCCGCCGAGGACGGTCCGCTGTCGGTGCTGCACCTCGTCGCGACGCTGCACGCCCAGCGCCAGCACGTGGCGTGGAAGGAACCGCAGACCCGCTCGGTCAACTCCTCGCTGGCCGCGACGACGCCCGTGCGGCTGGCGGGGACGGGCGACGGGAACGGGCTCGTCCTGCTGTGCGAGTGGCAGGGGTCCCGGGGCAGGCCGTCGGGTTTCTGGCTCTCGTCGATGGTCGGGCAGTCGGCCGAGCAGCTGCTCCGGCTCAGCAAGCTCGCCCTGCAGGTGGCCACCGACACCGCGGGCACCGGCGTCGAGGTCGGCCTGCGCGACTACGAGGGCCGGACCTTCAGGGGCTGGCACCACCACATGACGCTGGCCT
Source organism: Kitasatospora sp. NPDC056138 (assembly GCF_042264695.1). Taxonomy (NCBI): domain Bacteria; kingdom Bacillati; phylum Actinomycetota; class Actinomycetes; order Kitasatosporales; family Streptomycetaceae; genus Kitasatospora; species Kitasatospora sp. NPDC056138. The sequence continues at coordinate 247,063 of NZ_JBHJVK010000003.1, forward strand.
CGACCGCGCACGCGGCGACCATGCTGGCGGCCGACGCGGAGCGCCGCGGGGCCGAGGCGTACCCGGTCGGCCTGCGCCGTACGGCATGACCCGGCAGTCAGAACCGTCCCGGCCGTTCGCACCGTCCCGGCCGTTCGAACCACCCGAAGGGGAAGAGTCGTCCATGAGGTTCCACCATGTCGGCGTCAGCGTCGCCAGTCTCGACCGGTCCCTCGACTGGTACGAGAAGGTGCTCGGGTTCCAGCGCGGTTACAGCTTCGAGGAACCCGGCGCCGGGCTGCGCGGGGCGTTCGCGGTCGGCCCCGACGGGTTGAGCATCGAGCTGCTCGAACGGACCGGCTCGACCCCCGGGGCACGCGGGCTCGACCCGTTCCGGGCGGCCGGGGTGCACGGCTACCACCACGTCTGCCTGGCCGTCGAGGACCTGGACGCGACGTACGGCCAGGTGGTGGCCGCCGGCGCGACGGAGGTGTGGGAGCCGCACCGGTCCCCGGACCCGAACATCCGCGTCGCCTACGTCGCGGACCTGGACGGGAACTTCATCGAACTCCTCGAACAGGTGGGCTGAGCCGCACCGGGCCCGGCCCTGGTGGGGCCCGCGTCGAGCGGGCCCCACCAGGGCTCGGGCGGTGTCACGGCCCGACTCCGCCCGGAGGGCACGGCCGCGGGCCTCCCGCTCGGCCGGCCGGGGGTGACGCGGGCGCGGCGGTCAGGGGCGCCGGAGGATGACGGGGTCGTTGCCGAGGTCCTCCAGCAGGGCGTCCAGCTTGGCCCGGTCGACCGAGGACATCAGGAAGACGTGCACGTAGCTGCGCCGGGTCCGCTCGTCGCCCGGGACCAGCAGCACGTCCTGCGAGGACAGCGACCACTTCGCCACCAGCTCGCAGCTGGGCTTGCGGAACCGGACCGTGATGGCGCCCGGGGTGCGGGCCGGCCACAGCTCGACGTCCTTCTCGTGCTCCAGGAGGTGGAGGCGCTGCTCCAGGTAGGCGGCCAGCTCCTGGGCCCTGCGGATCCGGTCCACCTGGTCCTGGTAGGAGTGCCGGGACAGGTGGTCCCAGAGCACCAGCGGCGAGAAGCCGTTGCGCGACCCGGCGAACGTGGTGTCGGGTGCGCCGATGTAGTCCGGCTGGGACGGCGGTGAGATCTGGTACTTGACCTTCGTCATGTAGATGCCGCACGGCCACGGTGCACCGGGCCACTTGTGGCCGCTCATGGCGATCGAGGAGACCATGTCGAGGTCGCCGAACTCCCGGGTGGGCAGCGTGATGCCGAAGTCGAACTCCGGGACGCCGGTCTCGGGGGTCCAGCCGAACCCGGCCGGATCCGCACCCGCCATCCGCATGAAGGGCGCGTACCCGGCACCGAGGGCGCCGTCCACGTGGATCCAGAACCGCCGCCGCAGGTCGACCAGCGGCTCGCCGGTGACCGGGTCCTTGCCGTACACCACCTCGCCCTGGATCAGCCCGTGCTTCTCGAAGATCGGCAGCAGGCGCTCGCAGACCTGTCGGACGTCGTCGTGGGCGCCCTTGAAGGTGCTGCCGAGGTTGAGGCTGACGAAGACCGGGTGCCCCTTCGCGGCGAAGAACTCCACCAGCACCGCCAGGGCGTCGACGTCGATCTCGCCGGTGCCGTCCCAGGAGTGACCCGAGGGGCCGCTGCGGGAGGGCACCTCGGCGGGCCACTCGCGCGGCTGCGCACCGGGCCCGGCCAGCGGGCACTCGTCCGGGTACTGCTCGGTGCCCACGGCGTGGAAGGTCTCGACGCCCAGTACGTGGACCGCCTTGGCGAACGAGTAGTGGGTGTCCTCGGAGTAGAACGCCACCGGGCGGTAGGCGTTGGGGTTGCTCGGCTCGGACGGGGCCTGGACGTACCGCGGGGTGCCGGACGGGCCGGTCGGCGGCTGGATCAGCGCTTTGCCGCTCAGGTAGTCCCTGGCGTTCCAGAGCGCGTACATGTTGCCCTCGGTCGAGCCCATGGACAGCACGTACCCCCAGTACGACTGGGGGTCGTCCGCGTCGTACGGCCCCTTGGCGTGCCACAGCGCGGCGTAGTAGTCGAGCACCGCGCGCTCGACGACCTTGGTGTTCGGCTTGTAGCCGCCGCTCTGGAACGGGTCACCGAGGTTGTTGATGTTGTGCTGCATGAACCGGCCGAGGTCGAAGGCGCTGCCGCCCATCTCCTGGGTGGCCTGGTAGCCGAGCAGGTAGCGGCGCTTGCCCGTCAGGTACTCGTCCATCGTGTCGAGGGCGCGCAGGCGCTGCTCGTCGTCCAGCCCGCCGGCCGGGAGCTCGAAGTCGCGGACGTCCGGCTCCTGGGCCGGGCCCTGCGGTGCGCCGAGGCGGGACCCGTCCAGGGGCGGTATCAGGACGTCCAGCCGGGTGGGCTCGTCGTGGCCGGCGTGGACGGTCAGGGTGTCGGTTCGGCTCATGGCGCAGCACTCCCGGTTCGCTGGGTCAAAGGACCTGCCCGGCACGTCCGGTGGGTTGGCGGTGGCCGATCCGATCGACGGCCAGGATGGAACATCTGGCACCTGGGAGGGAAGCAATCGGCAGAAGATTCGGAATCATCGGGAAAACCCTTGCGAATCATCGGTACGAGCAGGGACCCTGAGTGTCGTGCCGAATATTCCGCAAGCCCGGCAGGCGCCCATCGACGACGTGGACCGGGCGATCCTGCGCATCCTCGCCGACAACGCCCGCACGCCGAACAACGCGCTCGCGGACGCGGTGGGCATCGCCCCCTCGACCTGTCTGGCCCGGGTGCGCGCACTGCGCGAGCGCGGGGTCATCCGCGCGTTCCGGGCCGAGATCGCGCCCGCCGCGATCGGGTTGCCGCTGCAGGCGATGATCTCGGTCCGGCTCCGGGCCCACACCCGTGAACAGAACGAGAGCTTCCGCGCCACGGCCCCCGACATGCCCGGCGTCGTGGCGGTGTTCCACATGGCCGGATCCGACGACTACCTGCTCCACGTCGCCCTCGCGCACCCCGACGCCCTGCGCGACTTCGTGGTGGACCACCTCACCACCCACCCGGCGGTGGCGCAGACCCGGACCAACCTGATCTTCGAGCAGATCGCCGGGCGCCGGCACCTGACCCCGGGCCTGTGACCACGGGGGCACCGCCCCTCGGTGCGAGGTCCTGCCGTCCGCCGTCGTACCCGGCCGAGCGGCGCAGGGGCCCGGTCCCGGCGCGGTCCGCCGGCCGCGCTGCCCGGCAGCCCGGCACAACGCCGAGTCCCTGGTCGGCGCGGTGCGGACCAGGGACTCGGAGGGTGCTTCGCGGCGGCCGTCAGGACACGGCCGGGCGCGCTAGCACTCGATGACGTTGACCGCGAGGCCGCCGCGCGAGGTCTCCTTGTACTTGATCTTCATGTCGGCGCCGGTCTCCTTCATGGTCTTGATCGCCTTGTCCAGGGAGACGTGGTGGCGGCCGTCGCCGCGCAGTGCCATCCGGGCGGCCGTGACGGCCTTGACCGAAGCCATGCCGTTGCGCTCGATGCACGGGATCTGCACCAGGCCGCCGACCGGGTCGCAGGTCAGGCCCAGGTTGTGCTCGATGCCGATCTCGGCGGCGTTCTCCACCTGCTCGGGGGTGCCCCCGAGGACCTCGGCCAGGCCGCCGGCCGCCATCGAGCAGGCCGAGCCGACCTCGCCCTGGCAGCCGACCTCGGCGCCGGAGATCGAGGCGTTCTCCTTGAAGAGCATGCCGATCGCACCTGCGGCCAGCAGGAAGCGGACGATGCCGTCGTCGTCGGCGCCCGGGATGAAGTTCAGGAAGTAGTGCAGTACGGCCGGGATGATGCCCGCCGCGCCGTTGGTCGGGGCGGTGACCACCCGCTGGCCCGACGCGTTCTCCTCGTTCACCGCCATCGCGTAGAGGGTGACCCACTCCATCGCGTTCGCCGGGCCGATGCCCTCGGCGCGCAGTGCCCGTGCCCCGGAGGCGGCGCGCCGCCGCACCTTGAGCCCGCCCGGCAGGATCCCCTCGCGGGACATGCCGGCGGAGACGCACTCCTGCATGACGTGCCAGATCTCCAGCAGCCCGGTCCGGATCTCGGCCTCGCTGCGCCAGGCCTTCTCGTTCTCCAGCATCAGGCCGGAGATGGACAGGCCGGTCTCCCGGGTCAGGCGCAGCAGCTCCTCGCCGGTGCGGAAGGGGTAGCGCAGCGCGGTGTCGTCCGGCTTGACCCGGTCCGCGCCGATCGCGTCCTCGTCCACCACGAAGCCGCCGCCGACCGAGTAGTACGTCTTCTCCAGCACCGGCACCCCGGCGCTGTCGTACGCGGCCAGGGTCATCCCGTTGGCGTGGTACGGCAGCGAGCGGCGGCGGTGCAGGATCAGCTGGCTGTCCGGGTCGAAGGCGATCTCGTGGTCGCCGAGCAGCCGCAGGCGCTTCTCGGTCTTTATCCGCTCCACGTCGAGGTCGGCCCGGTCGACGTCGACGGTGCGGGGCGAGTTGCCCTCCAGGCCGAGCAGGACGGCCTTGGGGGTGCCGTGGCCGTGGCCGGTGGCGCCGAGCGAGCCGAAGAGCTCGGCGCGGACGGCGGCGGTCTGGACCAGCTGACCCTCCGACTTCAGTCGACGGGCGAACATCCGGGCCGCCCGCATCGGGCCGACCGTGTGCGAGCTGGACGGCCCGATGCCGATGGAGAAGAGGTCGAAGACGCTGATGGCCACGGGGGACGTCCTTGTCTGGGCTTGTGGAAGGACTTGCAGGCGGAACATGGCAGGGGCACCGCGCCCACTGTCCAGTGTGCGCGGTGCCCCGGAATTCCAGGCGACGCGGCGGGGTGAGGCCGGTCACCCGGAGGGGAACTCCGGAGGAGGACTACAGCTCCGGGTAGAGCGGGTACTTCACGGCCAGCGCGGTGACGCGGGCCTTGAGCGCGGTGGCCTTCTCCTCGTCGAAGGCGGGCAGCAGCGCCTCGGCGATGATGTCGGCGACCTCGCGGAAGTCCTCGGCCGTGAAGCCGCGGGTGGCCAGCGCCGGGGTGCCGATGCGCAGGCCGGAGGTGACCATCGGCGGGCGCGGGTCGTTCGGGACGGCGTTGCGGTTGACCGTGATGCCGACCTCGTGCAGCCGGTCCTCGGCCTGCTGGCCGTCCAGCTGGCTGTTGCGCAGGTCGACCAGGACCAGGTGGACGTCGGTGCCACCGGAGAGCACCGAGACCCCGGCGTCCACGGTGTCCTGCTGGAGCAGGCGCTCCGCCAGGATCTTGGCGCCCTCCAGGGTGCGCTGCTGGCGCTCCTTGAACTCCTCCGAGGCGGCGACCTTGAAGGCCACGGCCTTGGCGGCGATCACGTGCTCCAGCGGGCCGCCCTGCTGGCCGGGGAAGACCGCGGAGTTGATCTTCTTGGCCCACTCGGCCTTGGAGAGGATCACACCGCCGCGCGGGCCGCCCAGGGTCTTGTGGGTGGTGGTGGTGACCACGTCCGCGTACGGGACCGGGGACGGGTGCAGGCCGGCGGCGACCAGACCGGCGAAGTGCGCCATGTCGACCATCAGCAGCGCGCCGACCTCGTCCGCGATGCGGCGGAACTCGGCGAAGTCCAGCTGGCGCGGGTAGGCGGACCAGCCGGCGATGATCAGCTTCGGCTGGTGCTCCTTGGCCAGGCGCTCGACCTCGGCCATGTCGACCAGGCCGGTCTTCTCGTCCACGTGGTACGCGGCCACGTTGTAGAGCTTGCCGGAGAAGTTGATCTTCATGCCGTGGGTCAGGTGGCCACCGTGGGCCAGGCTCAGGCCCAGGATGGTGTCGCCCGGCTGGATCAGCGCGAACATCGCGGCGGCGTTGGCCTGCGCGCCGGAGTGCGGCTGGACGTTGGCGTGCTCGGCGCCGAACAGCTCCTTGATCCGGTCGATGGCGATCTGCTCGACCACGTCGACGTGCTCGCAGCCGCCGTAGTAGCGCTTGCCGGGGTAGCCCTCGGCGTACTTGTTGGTCAGCACCGAGCCCTGGGCCTCCATGACCGCCACGGGGGCGAAGTTCTCGGAGGCGATCATTTCGAGGGTGGTCTGCTGGCGGTGCAGCTCGGCGTCGACCGCGGCGGCGATCTCGGGGTCGAGCGCGTGCAGGGACTGGTTCAGAACCGTCATGGAGATGGGTCTTCCTGTGGGGCGGGGCAGGGGACCAGGAGGAGGAGGGGCGGCCGCCGCGCCGCGGCCGCCCCGTGCATCAGTGGATCAGGCGCCGATGAAGGCGTCGTAACCCGCGGCGTCGAGCAGCTCGACGGTGTCGGTGACGCGGAGCTTGTAGAGCCAGGCACCCGTGAAGGGCTCGCTGTTGACCAGGGCCGGGTCGTCGATGACGGCCTGGTTGATCTCCACGATCTCGCCGGAGGCCGGGGTGAACAGGTCGCTGACCGACTTGGTGGACTCCAGCTCGCCGACCGACTCGCCCGCGGTCACGGTGGTGCCGACCTCGGGGAGCTGGACGTACACGATGTCACCGAGGGCGGTGGCGGCGTGCTCGGTGATGCCGACCGTGGACACGCCGTCCTCGGCGGCGGTCAGCCACTCGTGCTCCTTGCTGTACTGCAGGTGCGTGGGGTTGCTCATGGCGTCATTCTCCAGGATCGCAAGAGGGTAGGGCGAAGCCGTCCGCTGAACGGACCGGACAGGCGGGGATGGTGAGACGGGCGGCCGTCGGGAGGGTCAGCGGGCGCGCTTGTAGAAGGGCAGCGCGACGACCTCGACCGGCTCGTGCCTGCCGCGGACGTCCACCGCAACCGCGGTGCCGGGCACGGCGTTTGCCGCGTCCACGTACGCGATGGCGATCGGCTTGCCCAGGGTGGGGGAGGGGGCGCCGGAGGTGATCCGCCCGATCACGGTGCCCTCGGCGTCGACCACGTCGTACTCGGCGCGCGGCACCCGCTTGCCCTCGGAGACCAGGCCGACCAGCTTGCGCGGCGGGTTGGTCTCGGCCTCGGCGGCGGCCTGCTCCAGCGCCTTGCGGCCGACGAACTGCCCGTCGTTGCTGGTCTTGTCGAAGCGGACCACCCGGCCGAGCCCGGCGTCGAAGGGGGTCAGCTCGGTGGAGAGCTCGTGCCCGTACAGCGGCATGCCGGCCTCCAGGCGCAGGGTGTCCCGGCAGGACAGGCCGCACGGGAGAAGGCCCTTGTCGGCGCCGGCCGCGCTGAGCGCGGTCCACAGGTGCTCGGCGTCGGCGGGGGCGCAGAAGACCTCGAAGCCGTCCTCGCCGGTGTAGCCGGTGCGGGCCAGCCAGACCTGGCGGTCCGCCACGGTGGCGGGCAGCAGCGCGTAGTACTTGAGGCCGGGCAGGTCGGCGTCGGTGAGCGAGGCCAGGATGCCGTTCGCCTCCGGGCCCTGGACGGCGAGCAGCGCGTAGGCGTCCCGGTCGTCGCGGACCACGGCGTCGAAGGAGGCCGCGCGCTCGGTCAGCGCGTCCAGCACCACCTGGGCGTTGGAGGCGTTGGCGACCACCATGTACTCGTTCTCCGCGGTGCGGTAGACGATCAGGTCGTCCAGGATCCCGCCGTCCTCGCGGCAGATCATGGTGTAGCGGGCGCGCAGCACGCCGAGCGCGGAGATGAAGCCGACCAGCGCGTGGTCCAGCAGTTCACCGGCCTGCGGGCCGGAGACGGTGATCTCGCCCATGTGCGAGAGGTCGAAGAGACCGGCCTTGGTGCGGACCGCGACGTGCTCCTCGCGCTCGCTGCCGTAGCGCAGCGGCATGTCCCAGCCGGCGAAGTCGGTCATGGTCGCACCGAGGGAGCGGTGCAGGGCGTCGAGCGCGGTGTGACGGAGGGACACGGCGGAACTCCTTGGCTGGGCACTCAGGGGTGCCCGTGCTGCGTACGGGCACACGGGGGTGGAGTCTCCCCGTCTGTCGTCACAACCTGAGAGCTTCACCGCTAACCAAGGATGGCGGCTTGCACCGTGGGTGGGCGCACGGCGCGGCCGTGTCCACTTTCCAGATGTGCCTCGCCCGCGCGGTAGGGGTGCCTGAGAGATTCCGGGGAGGACTTGCTCCTTCGGCGCCGGCCCGTGCCCACGAGGGGCACTCCGGACTCTCCCGCGCGGGTTCGAACGGCCTGTATGAAGTTGGGCGCTGTGTATGAGCGCGCTCATCATGGCATGCCCGGCGGCCTCGCGGGGAGAGGGGTCGGACATCTCCTCCGCAGGCGGTGGCCGTTCACCCTTGTGCGCCGGGGCGCTCGGTGCCCGGCCCGGGTCCCGCTACCCTTCTCGCAGCGGCGGAGACCGGGCCGACCTGGTCAGGTCGGTGGGCCGGTCAGGTTGGAGGGGCAGGGGCGGATGAGCTACCCGGCGGGCGAGACGCAGGCATGGGCCGGGCCCGGTGCGGCCCCGACGGGCGGCGGCTGGCCCGCCAACGAGCTGGAGCAGGTGCTCACCGCCGCGCTCGGCGACCCCGGCGCGACCGCCAGGGTGGTCGAGGTGCTGGCGCGCAGCCAGGTGTGGATCCCGCTGCCGGCCGGTGCCGACCCGCAGGGCTCCTCGCTGGACCTGCCGACCATCGAACTGGCCGGTGCGCCCTATGTCCCGGTGTTCTCCTCGCAGGAGCTGTTCCTCCAGCACGCCCCGGGGATGCCGTTCGCTATTGCCCCGGTCTGGGAGTTCGCCCGGGGGCTGCCGCTGGGCATCGGCATCGCGGTCAACCCGGAGGCGCCGGTGGGCATCCCGATCCCGCCCGAGGGGGTCGCCGAACTCCGGCGCGGGCCGCAGGGCGAGCGCTGGCAGGGGCAGCCGGACGGGGCCAAGGTGGCGCTGCGCGAACCCGAGCCGTACGAGGAGCCGTACGCCTTCCTGGCCGCCGCCGCCGCCGAACTGGCCGCGCTGCCGGGCGTGTTGACGGCCCGCCGGGCGTGCGCCTCGGTGGAGGGGGACGCCCCGGTGCTCTTCGTCGGGGTGCAGTTCGACCCCGCCTGGCCGACCGATCCGGCCCAGGCGAACGAGGCCCTCGGCCGCGCCCTGGGAACCAGCCCGCTGCCCTTCGGCGTCCACCTGGTGCTGCTCGACCTGGTCGCCGACCCGGTGGTCGAGTGGCTGCTCACCCGGGTGCAGCCGTTCTACGTCCGGGGGTGACCGGCCGGTAGGGGACGGCGGTATGACGACTGTCGGCTCCGCCCCATAGGCTGCTGCCCGGCAGCGGCGTACGGTCGGGTGAGCGTGCCGCTGTCCGGAAGGGCCGCGGGCGACGGCGGCGGACGAGGACGCGGACGAGGACGGAGAGGGCCCGACGTGAGCGAGCAGGGCATCGGGGCACGGGCGCGGCGGATGCGCGCACCCGGCGTGCCCGGCGTACCCGGAGCGCTCGTCCGACGCGTCCGGCCGGAGGCAGGGGTATGAACGGCGGAGCGGCAGGCGGTGTTCCGGGCTGGGGTCCGCCCCCGGCCGGACGTCCCGCGGCCGACCCGGGGGCCATCGAGCGCGCCCTGCGCGAGGTCGCACCGGAGCGCTGGGAGGCGTACGAGGGTCTGCTGCGCGCCCTCGCGGACGGCCAGGTCTGGATGCTGCTCTGGCACGGCACCCCCGGCAGCCCCGACGCCCAGTACGGGAACATGGACATCGGCGGCCACGGCTACGCCCCCGCCGTCACCTCGCCCGAGCAGCTGGCCGCCAGCGGCTGGGCCCGCGCCCACGAGGTGATCTCCGGGCAGGAGATCGCCCACGCCCTGCACCGCGCCCGCTGGGGCCTGTGGCTCAACCCGCACGTGCCGGGCGGCGGGGTCGGCGTCCCCTGGGCCGACCTGCGCCGGATCGCGGCCGGACTGGACCGGCTGCCCGCCGGGCCGCTCCAGCTGGGCGAACCCCAGGTGCAGGCGCCGCAGTTCTACGCCGTGCTGGAGCAGCAGGCCGCCGAGGTGCGCCCGCTGCGCTCGCTGCGCCGGGCCTGGGTGCGGCCGGCCCTCGGTGAGCCGTACCTGGCCATCGGCCTCGACCTCTACGACACCTCGCCGCCGGCCGTCGAGGCGGCCCGGGCGCTGGTGCAGCGGGCGGCCACCCACGCACCCGAGGGCCTGGCGGTCTCCACCGTGCTGATGGCCGACGACTACGACCCGGTCGCGATGTGGCTGCGGGCCTGCGCACGGCCGTTCTTCGACCGCGACCACCCGGGCTGGCAGGCGTACCCGGCCCGTTAGCCGTGGAACGTACCAGGGCCGGTGGACAATCGCCGGCGGTATGTCAGTTCGGGCACGGCTGACCGCGTTTCCGTCGGATGTTTCGTCCGGGTGAAGAGCCTTATACGGAAAGATCCACGATGCATGCCCGCAGATCACAGTTGGGCATCCTTCGGTTGTCAGGGCTGGCGCAAGGCTGTCCGAATGACAGAGAGTCTGCGCAGTGCAGCTCGCGCCGACCGCCCCACAAGGGCGAATGCGCACGCCGTACCCATGATCCGCGCGATGTTCTTGCCGCGCGGATGCGCTCTTCCGCACCATCCGGGCACTGAACACCCCATGTGCGCCGGCGTATCGAACTTTGCACCGCAGCAGTCGACTTCGTAACGCCAGTAACGCAAGTAACGCCAGTAACGCCGTATCGCCGTACCACTGCACCGCCGTACCGCCGTACCGACGCACCGCAGCACCGCAACCGACGTACCGACGCACCGTTACCTAGCACCAGTCGCGCCAACCGGACCTCGCACGGTCCGGGCCCGGACCGGGCCCGGGACTTCGTGCCGCATCCGGAGCACCGTGGGCCGGCCACCGTCGGCGAGGGGACCCAACTGACCATGACCGCACCGAACGAGACCATCGACACCGAACCCGGTGCCGAGCCAGCCGCCCAGACGGTGAAGCAGATCGAGGGCCGCTCCCTCGGCCGGATCGCCTGGACCCGCTTCAAGCGGGACAAGGCGGCCGTGGCCGGTGGCATCGTGGTGATCCTGCTGATCCTGCTCGCCGTGCTGGCGAAGCCGATCGAGTCCGCCTTCGGTCTGGACCCCGACGCCCTCCACCAGGACCTGCTCGACGCCAACCTCGGCGGTCTGCCGATCGGCGACTGGGGCGGGATGAGTGCGGACCACCCGCTCGGCCTGGACCCGCTGCAGGGCCGTGACCTGCTCTCCCGCATCATCGAGGGCTCCTGGGTCTCGCTGCTGGTCGCCTTCGGCGCCACCGTGCTCTCCAACGCCATCGGCACCGTGCTCGGCGTCGTCGCCGGCTACTACGGCGGCTGGGTGGACACCGTGATCAGCCGGGTGATGGACACCTTCCTGGCCTTCCCGCTGCTGCTCTTCGCCATCGCGATCTCCGCCTCGCTGCAGGGCGGCGCCTTCGGACTGAACGGCCTGCCGCTGCACATCGCGGTGCTGATCTTCGTGATCGGTTTCTTCAACTGGCCCTACATGGGCCGGATCGTGCGCGGCCAGACCCTCTCGCTGCGCGAGCGCGAGTTCGTCGACGCGGCCCGCAGCCTGGGGGCCCGCGGCCCGTTCATCCTCTTCCGCGAGCTGCTCCCGAACCTGGTCGGCCCGATCTTGGTCTACTCGACCCTGCTGATCCCGACCAACATCCTCTTCGAGGCCGGGCTGAGCTTCCTCGGCGTCGGCATCCAGCCGCCCCAGGCGTCCTGGGGCGGGATGCTCAACGACGCGATCAAGTACTACCAGGTGGACCCGCAGTACATGGTGGTCCCCGGTCTGGCGATCTTCGTCACCGTTCTCGCCTTCAACCTGCTGGGCGACGGACTGCGCGACGCCCTCGATCCCAAGAGCAACTGACCTCACGTCGGACCACCTCAACTGACACCATTCACCAAGGGGTTGATCTCACCCATGCGCAGGTCCCGCACCGCCATGCTGACCGCGGCGGCCGCCGCGGCGGTCCTGGTCGTCACCGGCTGCTCCAGCGGCTCCAAGAGCGGCTCCGACTCGTCCTCGTCCTCCGGGGCCGGCGTCGACGCTGCCACCAAGGGGATCGTGAACGCCTCGGACAAGAAGGGGGGCACGGTCACCTACGAGATGCGCGGTACGCCGGACTCCTTCGACCCGGGCAACACCTACTACGCGTACATCTACAACTTCTCGCGCCTGTACGGCCGTCCGCTGACCACCTTCCAGCCGGCCGCCGGCGCGGACGGCAACAAGCTGGTGCCGGACCTCGCGGAGTCCCTCGGCAAGCCCAGCGCGGACGGTCTCACCTGGACCTACAAGCTGCGCGCCGGGCTGAAGTACGAGGACGGCACGCCGATCACCTCGAAGGACGTCAAGTACGCGGTCGAGCGCAGCAACTTCGCGCCGGAGGTCAACTCCAACGGCCCGGTGTACTTCAAGGACCTGCTGGTCGACAACCCGACCCCCTACGAGGGCCCTTACAAGGACAAGACCGGCGGTCTCAACTCGATCGAGACGCCGGACGACACCACGGTCGTCTTCCACCTGAAGCACCCGTTCGCCGACTTCGACTACCTGGTGAGCGCCCCACAGACGGTGCCCGTGCCGCAGGCCAAGGACACCGGTGCCGACTACGTCAAGCACGTGGTCTCCTCCGGCACCTACAAGTTCGAGTCGTACGAGGACGGCAAGCAGCTCACGCTGGTGCCGAACACCAACTGGGACCCGAAGTCCGACCCGATCCGCAAGCAGGTCGCGGACAAGATCGTGGTCAAGATGAACATCGACCAGGCCACCGTCGACCAGGACCTGCTGGCCGGCAACGCCCAGGTCGACCTGGCCGGCCTCGGTGTCGACCCGCAGACCCAGGCGAAGATCCTGCGGGACCAGAAGCTCAAGAGCCAGACCGACAACACCTACGGCGGCCGCCTGGTCTACACCGCGATCAACACCAAGGTCGCGCCGTTCGACAACCTCGACTGCCGCAAGGCCGTCCAGTACGCGATCGACAAGGTCTCGGTGCAGACCGCGCTCGGCGGGCCGATCCGCGGTTCCATCGCCAGCACGGTGCTGCCCCCGGACATCCCGGGCCACCAGGACTTCGACCTCTACGCCACCAAGGACAACAAGGGCGACGAGGCCAAGGCCAAGGACGCGCTGAAGGCCTGCGGCAAGCCGGACGGCTTCAGCACCACCATCATCGCCCGCAGCGAGCGCGCCCCCGAGGTGGCCGCCGCCACCTCGATCCAGGCCGCGCTGAAGAAGGTCGGCATCACCGTCGACATCCAGCAGTACCCGCAGGGCAAGTACTTCACCGACTACGCGGGCGTGCCGAAGTTCACCGACGACAAGAACGTCGGCCTGATCATGATGCAGTGGGGCGCCGACTGGCCGACCGGCTACGGCTTCCTGCAGCAGATCGTCGACGGCCGCGCGATCAAGGACTCGGGCAACAGCAACCTGGCCCAGCTGAACGACCCCGACATCAACAAGCTGCTCGACGACGCCGCGGTCAACACCGACCAGGCGGCCCGCGAGAAGGACTACGCGGCGATCGACAAGAAGACCATGGAGGACGCGGTCTACGTCCCGCTGACCTACTTCAAGGTCTTCCTGTACCGGCCGTCCAGCGCGACCAACGTCGCCTCCACCCCGGCGTTCTCGGGGCAGTACGACTACCTCAACATCGGCACCGACAAGTAAGAGCCTGGCTCCACACCACCGAAGGCAGGTGAAGGCAGCGGCACCCGCCGCCGCCCGGCCGTGACACCCACGGTCACGGGCGGCGGCGGGCCGCCGGAGCCGTCCAACTGTGTTTGCCTACATCATCCGCAGGACGTTTGCCGCCCTGGTGCTGCTGCTGGTCGTCAGTGCCGTCACCTTCGGCATCTTCTACCTGCTGCCGCGCATGGCCGGGGAGACCACCGACCAGCTCGCGGCCCAGTACATCGGGAAGAACCCCTCCCCGGAGGCGGTCGCCGCGATCAAGCAGAACCTCGGCTTCGACCAGCCGATCTACGTCCAGTACGGACGCTTCCTCAAGGGCCTGGTCGCCGGCGCGGAGTACAAGTTCGGCCCCGACGCGGCCACCTGCCACGTGCCCTGCTTCGGCTACTCCTTCAAGAACCACATGGAGGTCTGGCCGCAGATCAGCTCCCGGATCCCGGTCACGGTCTCGCTCGCCATCGGAGCCTCCGTGCTCTGGCTGCTCTCCGGCGTCGCCACCGGCGTGGTCTCCGCCCTCAAGCCCAAGTCGGTCTTCGACCGGCTCTCCATGGGCGTCGCGCTGGCCGGCGTCTCGCTGCCGATCTTCTTCACCGGCGCCCTGCTGCTGACCCTGTTCAGCTACCAGTGGCCGATCTTCGACAACCTGCAGTACGTCAACTTCACCGACGACCCGCTGATGTGGGCCCGCAACCTGGTCCTGCCGTGGATCTCGCTGGCCTTCCTCTACTCCGCGCTCTACGCCCGGCTCACCCGCGCCGGGATGATGGAGACGATGAGCGAGGACTACATCCGCACCGCCCGGGCCAAGGGCCTGGCCGAGCGCAAGGTGGTCGTCCGGCACGGGCTGCGCTCCGCGCTCACCCCGATCCTCACCATCTTCGGCATGGACCTGGGCCTGCTGCTCGGCGGGGCCCTGATCACCGAACAGGTCTTCTCGCTCCAGGGCGTCGGCTTCTACGCGGTCTCCGCGATCTCCGACAACGACCTGCCGAGGATCCTCGGCGTCACCCTGGTGGCCGCCTTCTTCGTCGTCATCTGCAACCTCCTGGTTGACCTCCTGTACGCCGCCGTCGACCCCCGTGTGAGGCTGTCGTGACCGACCTCGTGAAGCCTGCGGGCGAGCACTTCCTGTCCGTCCGCGACCTGCGGATCCACTTCGACACCGACGACGGCCTGGTCCGCTCGGTGGACGGGGTCAGCTTCGACCTGGAGCGCGGCAGGACGCTGGGCATCGTCGGCGAGTCCGGTTCCGGCAAGTCCGTCACCTCGCTCGGCATCATGGGCCTGCACCGCAGCAAGCGGGCCAGGATCACCGGCGAGATCTGGCTGGACGGCGAGGAACTGGTCGCCGCCGACCCCGACCGGGTCCGCAGGCTGCGCGGCCGGGCGATGTCGATGATCTTCCAGGACCCGCTGACCGCGATGCACCCGTACTACACCGTCGGGCAGCAGATCGTGGAGGCGTACCAGGTCCACCACCCCGAGGTGAAGAAGAAGGACGCGAAGAAGCGCGCCGTCGAGATGCTCGACCGGGTGGGGATCCCGCAGCCGGACAAGCGCGTCGACGACTACCCGCACCAGTTCTCCGGCGGCATGCGCCAGCGCGCGATGATCGCCATGGCCCTGGTCAACGACCCCTCGCTGCTGATCGCCGACGAGCCGACCACCGCGCTCGACGTCACCGTCCAGGCGCAGATCCTCGACCTGATCCGCGACCTGCAGCAGGAGTTCGGCTCGGCCGTCATCATCATCACCCACGACCTCGGCGTGGTGGCCGAGCTGGCCGACGACATCCTGGTGATGTACGGCGGCAAGCCGATCGAGAAGGGCCCGGCCGCCACCCTCTTCGAGGCGCCCGAACACCCCTACACCTGGGGCCTGCTGGGCTCGATGCCCCGGCTGGACCGCGAGCTCCAGGACCGGCTCACCCCGGTCAGGGGCACCCCGCCCAGTCTGATCAACGTGCCGTCCGGCTGCGCGTTCCACCCGCGCTGCCCGTACGCGGAGCTGACCGGCGGCAGGTCCCGCAGCGAACTCCCGGTGCTGACCGAGGCCGCCCCCGGGCACCTCGCCGCCTGCCACCTGCCGGCCGCCGAACGGCACCGGATCTTCGCCGAAGAGATCGCGCCCCGGCTGTGAGCCCGCACCGCCCCTCGCACCACCTCTCGCACCGCCCTCAGGAGAAACACCGATGACGGACAGTCAGAGCGCGACGATCCCCGCGCCCGCGCCGGCCTCCGATCGCGAGCCGCTGCTCAAGGTGACGGGCCTGACCAAGCACTTCCCGATCACCAAGGGCCTGCTGCGCCGGCAGACCGGTGCCGTCCGGGCCGTGGACGGGATCGACTTCACCGTGAACGCGGGGGAGACCCTCGGCGTGGTCGGCGAGTCCGGCTGCGGCAAGTCCACGATGGGCCGGCTGGTCACCAGACTGGCCGAACCGACCGGCGGGACCATCGAGTTCGAGGGCACGGACATCACCCACCTCGGGGTGGGCGCGATGCGGCCGCTGCGCCGGGACATCCAGATGATCTTCCAGGACCCGTACTCCTCGCTGAACCCCCGGCACACCGTCGGCACCATCGTCGGCGCGCCGTTCCGGCTCCAGAAGGTGCAGACCGAGCACGGGACCAAGCGGGCCGTCCAGGACCTGCTGGAACTCTGCGGGCTGAGCCCCGAGCACTACAACCGCTACCCGCACGAGTTCTCCGGCGGCCAGCGCCAGCGGATCGGCATCGCCCGCGCGCTCGCACTCAAGCCCAAGATGATCGTCGCGGACGAGCCGGTCTCCGCGCTGGACGTCTCGATCCAGGCGCAGGTGGTCAACCTGCTGGACGACCTCCAGCAGGAGCTGGGCCTGACCTACCTGATCATCGCGCACGACCTCTCGGTGGTCCGGCACGTCTCGGACCGGGTCGCGGTGATGTACCTGGGCAAGATCGTCGAGATCGCCGACCGCGACTCGCTGTACCGGGCCCCGATGCACCCGTACACCAAGGCCCTGATGTCGGCCGTCCCGGTGCCCGACCCCCGCCGCAAGGAACGCCGCGAGCGCATCCTGCTGACCGGCGACGTGCCCTCGCCGATCAACCCGCCCAGCGGCTGCCGCTTCCGCACCCGCTGCTGGAAGGCCCAGGACGTCTGTGCCGAGGAGGAGCCGCCCCTGGTGGCGGCGGTGGCGGGGCACCAGGTGGCCTGCCACTTCCCCGAGGGCCGGCAGGGCCCCGAGGACGAGCAGCGCCCCGAGGGCCGGCGGGGCCCGGAGAACCCGGAGGGCTGACCGGGCGCCGAGGGCGCTGCCGGGTGGCCCCTCGCGGGCGCGGGGGCCCGGCCCGGCCGGCCGCGTACGGGATGGGCCCGTCGCCGCCGCGGGGCGCCCGCGCCGGGTGGTCGGCCGGGCGGAGCCC